>JAUYLL010000148.1 GCA_030698375.1 Nocardioides sp.
CCGCCGGGCTGACCTGGCGCAAGGTCACCCTGCTGCGTGCCTACGCGAAGTACCTCCGCCAGGCGGGCACCCCGTTCGCGCTCGAGTCGATGGAGGAGGCGCTGGTCGCCAACGTCGACATCACGCGTCTGCTGGTCGACCTCTTCCGCGCGCGCTTCCAGCCGGGGCACAACGGGCTCGCGGCCGACGCCGAGTCCCGCCGGACGAGGGTGGAGGAGGTCCGGCGACGCATCGAGCGGGCGATGGACGACGTCGTTAGCCTCGACCACGACCGGGTGCTGCGCTCCTACCTCGCGGTGATGGAGGCGACGATGCGCACCAACTTCTTCCGCCCGCTCGATGACGACCCGACGGCCGGCTGGCGGTCCTACACCTCGTTCAAGCTGCGCCCCTCGGCGATCCCGGACCTCCCCGAGCCGCGGCCGGCGTACGAGATCTTCGTGCACTCGCCACGCGTCGAAGGGGTCCATCTACGTTTCGGGGCGGTCGCCCGCGGGGGGTTGCGCTGGTCGGACCGGCGCGACGACTTCCGCACCGAGGTGCTGGGACTGGTCAAGGCGCAGATGGTCAAGAACACCGTGATCGTGCCGGTGGGGGCGAAGGGTGGCTTCTTCTGCAAGCAGCTGCCGGACCCGGGCAACCGCGACGCGTGGATGGCCGAGGGCATCGCCTGCTACCGGACCTTCATCTCCGGGATGCTCGACGTCACCGACAACCGGGTCAACGGCCAGGCGGTCCCGCCGCCATCGGTGGTCCGCCACGACGGCGACGACTCCTATCTCGTGGTGGCGGCGGACAAGGGCACGGCGTCGTTCTCCGACGTCGCCAACGAGGTCTCGGCCGCCTACGGGTTCTGGCTGGGCGACGCGTTCGCCTCCGGCGGGTCGGTCGGCTACGACCACAAGGCGATGGGCATCACCGCTCGGGGTGCCTGGGTGTCGGTGCGTCGGCACTTCCGCGAGCGCGGCATCGACTGCCAGGTCGAGGACTTCACCTGCGTCGGCATCGGCGACATGTCCGGCGACGTGTTCGGCAACGGGATGCTCTGCTCCGAGCACATCCGCCTGGTCGCCGCCTTCGACCACCGCGACATCTTCCTCGACCCGGAGCCCGACGCCGCGACGTCGTACGCCGAGCGCCAGCGGCTCTTCGACCTGCCCCGCTCGTCGTGGCAGGACTACGACCGGAGCCTGATCTCCGAGGGCGGTGGGGTCTGGTCGCGGTCCGCGAAGTCCGTCCCCGTCAGTCCTCAGGTACGTCGGGCGCTGGACCTCGATGACTCGGTGACCGCGCTGCCGCCGTCCGAGCTGCTGCGGGCGGTGCTGCTGGCGCCGGTCGACCTGCTGTGGAACGGCGGCATCGGGACCTACGTGAAGGCGGCTGGCGAGTCCCACGCCGACGCCGGTGACAAGGCCAACGACGCGATCCGGGTCGACGGTGGGGAGCTGCGCTGCCGGGCGGTGGGGGAGGGGGGCAACCTCGGGTTCACCCAGGCGGGCCGGATCGAGTACGCCCGCGCCGGGGGCCGGATCAACACCGACTTCATCGACAACTCCGCCGGCGTGGACACCTCCGACCACGAGGTGAACATCAAGATCCTGCTGGACCGGCTCGTCCAGGCCGGCGACATGACGGACAAGCAGCGCAACGAGTTCCTGGCGTCGATGACCGACGAGGTCGGCGCCCTCGTGCTCGTCGACAACGACGTGCAGAACCTCGCGCTGGCCAACTCGCAGGCCAACGCGGTCGGCCTGCTGCACGTGCACGACGACTGGATGCGCACGCTCGAGCGTGCCGGCCGCCTGGACCGGGCGCTCGAGGAGCTGCCGTCGCGCAAGGAGGTCGCCCGCCGCCGCGAGGCGGGGGAGGGGCTGACGGCTCCCGAGCTCGCCGTCCTGCTCTCCTACACGAAGATCGTGCTCGCCGAGGAGCTCATCGAGTCCGACCTGCCCGACGACCCGTTCCTGCGCAGTGAGCTCTACGCCTACTTCCCCCGGCCGATGCGGGCGCCGTACCGCCGGCCGATGGACGAGCACCCGCTGCGCCGCGAGATCGTGGTGACCCAGGTCGTGAACGAGCTGGTGAACGGCGCCGGCATCACCTTCTTCCACCGGCTGTCGCAGGAGACCGGAGCGGCCACGGACGAGCTGGTCCGGGCGCAGGTCGTGGCCCGGGAGATCTTCGGTGCCCGCGCACTGGCGGAGGAGATCGCGTGCTGGGACAACCGCATCGACGCGGCCGTGCAGACCCGCATGCGGTTGGACCTCCGCACGCTCGTGGAGCGAGCCACCCGCTGGTTGGTCACCCACCGCCGCCCCTCGCTGGACATGGAGGAGACGGTCTCGGCGTTCGAGGTCGTCGGTCAGCAGCTCACGGCCGCGCTGCCTGACCTGCTCAGCGGGCACGAGCTCGAGCAGTTCGTCCGGCGCCGCGACGCGCTGGTCGCCGACGGAGTGTCCGAGGACCTGGCCGTCCGGGTCGCGGTGCTGCCGCCGGCGTACGCCGCCCTCGGGATCCTCGACACCGCCAGCCGGGACGACCGGGACCCGCTCGAGGTCGCCCGGGTGCACTTCACCCTCGGCGAGCGGCTCGGCCTGCCCACCCTCGTCTCGAGGATCCTCGGCCTGCCTCGGGACGACCGCTGGCAGGCCATGGCGCGGGCAGCACTCCGCGACGACCTGCACGTGGTCCACGCCCAGCTCACCGCCCAGGTGCTCGCGCGCACGGACGACAGCGACGCGAGCGGGGCCGCCGAGCGCGTGGCCGAGTGGGAGGAACGGGACTCCGTGGTGGTGAGCCGTGCCATCAGCACGCTCGAGGAGATCTGCAGCGACGACGTGGCCGACCTTGCCCGTCTCTCGGTCGGGCTCCGGGTGGTGCGCACGGTGCTCGCGTCGTCATGAGTGGTCTGGTGCGCCGGTCGCGCTCTCTCGGTCGCACCGCGCTCCGCCTCGGATGCCGACCTCTCCGGCCCACACCACGCCACCGCGACCACAGACGGCGACCTCGAAGGCCATGCCGTCACGCTCTGCCCGGAGGCGATCTGCCCCTTCCTCGACCACCTGCCAGCCCGCACCCGGCAGCGCGGTCCGGTAGTGCTGCAACGCGTCGACGTCCTCGATCAGCGTGAACGACCGATCGCATCCGCCGACACCACTTCCGCCACCGCCGCCGAAGTACCCGACGTGCTCGATCGACTCGAACGCCCGCTGGGACTCCCGTGCCGCCCTCGTGCCCGGCCCCGCCATGTCGTCTTCGAAGATGCACTGCGGTGTGGCGTCGTACTGCTCGAGCTTCTGGCTCAGGGCGGCAGGGGTGACGGCGAGCATGCCGAGGACCATGAGGACAGGGAGGGCCCCGGCAACGAGGCGCATCCGTAGCCGCGGTGCCACCAGCACTGCCGCAACGGCAGGGATGGCGACCAGGACGAGCGCGGTCCCGCCGACCCCGGTGGTGAACCCCCACCGCCACGCTTGGAGGGGGGAGTGGGAGATGTCGCCGTACTCGCCGAGCAGGGCGAAGTGGAAGCTGATGCCCAGCACTGCGAGGCCCGCCTCGACGACAAGCAGTCCTTTAGCGGTGGCGGTGCGGGTGATCGGCACGCGCCCAGTCTGATCCCGTGGTGATGCGGTGTCACGGGTACGCGTGCTCGACTCGGGTGCGGGCAGCGCTACCGTGGGCGTGCCCGGTCCCACGGCTACATTGAGGATGACCACCATGGCGCGCATGGCTCCACACAAGGTCGTGCTCCACGGCCACGAGCTCTCCTACGTCGACAGCGGGACCGGTCCCGTGGTGCTGTTCATCCACGGGATCCTCGGCTCGCAACGGCAGTGGACCCACCTCGTCGACAAGATGGACGACGACCACCGGGTGCTCGTGCCCGACCTCTTCGGGCACGGTGACTCGGCGAAGCCGCAGGGCGACTACTCGCTCAGCTCACACGCAGCCACCATGCGCGACCTCCTGGACCACCTCGGGATCGAGCGGGTCACGCTCGTCGGGCACTCGCTCGGGGGTGGCATCGCGATGCAGTTCTTCTACCTCTTCCCCGACCGGGTCGATCGCCTGGTGCTGGTCGCCAGTGGCGGCCTGGGACGTGAGGTGAACCTGGTCCTGCGCTCCGCGACCCTGCCCGGCGCCAAGCAGGTGCTCAGCCTCGTCGCCTCCGCTCCCGTCCTCTCGCGTGTCGAGGCTCTGGGTCGCGGCGCGTCGAAAGTCGGCTGGCGACCCGGCGCAGACATCGGCGCGATCTGGCGGGGGTTCAGCTCGCTCTCGGACCGCGAGAGTCGACACGCCTTCCTGGCCACTACCCGTGCCGTCATCGACATCGGCGGCCAGAGCATCAGCGCCCATGACCACCTGGAGGGCGTGCTGCCGGTTCCGACCCTGATCGTGTGGGGCTCCAGGGATCGGATGATCCCGGCCTGGCATGCGATGAGCGCGCAGCGCGCGGTCCCTGACTGCCAGGTCGAGCTGTTCGAGGGTGCGGGTCACTTCCCGCACCTCGACGACCCGGACCGCTTCGCGCGCGTCCTTCGCGATTTCATCGCCCTCGGGCACGATGGAGAAGAGTCGACCGCGGCCGACGGCTGACCGCCGGGAGCGAGCCGAGTGTCGGTGGTGCCGTGCAAACTGCGGGGCATGGACGAATTCGAGGAGTGCGACGGGTCGGGAGGCCGGGCGTAGTCGCTCGTGATCGCTGCCCGGTACGCCGCCACTCACGCCGATCACCCGGGTGCGCCGGGGTTGAGGTCCGAGCAGGTGCGGCACCTGGCGATGACGCACCGGCTCACTCCAGCCGTCGATGTCGAGCGCTACGGCACCACCACCCGCCCGGCTAGATCCGACAATCTCGCCGCGCTCTGCAGACGCCACCACCGCCTCAAGACCCACGGCGGGAGCTACCGGCGCGCCGGCGAGGGCTACACCTGGAACTCACCCGCCCGGGCTGCCTGACGCTCTGGCGCGATGCCTGCAGGCGCTCAGCGCCCGTGGAAGACCGGCTTCTCCTTGGCGACGAAGGCGTTGACGGCGTTCTGGTGGTCTTCGGTCGCACCGGTGAGCGCCATCATCTCGGCCTCGTGCGCGAGCGCGTCCGGGAGCGCGGCCCCCGCCGAGTGGCGAACCGCGCGACGGATCGCGCCGTACGCCACGGTGGGCCCGGCAGCGAGGCGGGCGGCGAGCTCGCCGGCGACGGCGGCGACCTCGTCGGCCGGGACGACCTGCGTGGTCAGCCCGAGCTCAGCGGCCTCGGCGGCGGGGATGGTGCGCGGGAGCATGAGCAGCTCGAGGGCCTTGGCCTGGCCGACGAGCCGCGGGAGCGTCCACGACGCCCCTGTGTCGCACGACAGCGCGATGCCGGCGAAGGCGAGGTTGAAGCCGGCCGTGTCGGCGACGATCCGCAGGTCGGCCGCGAACGCCAGGCTGGCGCCGGCCCCCGCCGCCACGCCGTTGACCGCGGCGATCACCGGCTTGGGCATCGTGAGGATCGTCTCGACGATCGGGTTGTAGTGCTCCTCGACCGTGGCGAACAGCGCCGGGCTCTGGGGGTCCTCGGTGAGCAGAGTGACGTGCTCCTTGAGGTCCTGGCCCACGCAGAACGCGCGCCCCGAGCCGGTGAGGACCACGCACCGCACGGCGGGGTCGATCGCCACCGCCTCGACGGCCTCACGGAGCGCCACCTTGGTCGCCACGTCCAGGCTGTTCATCGCGTCGGGGCGGTTCAGCTGCAGGGTGGCGACCCCGTCGGCGTCGGTGCGGACCACGGGGGCGGGCTGGGTCATGCGTCCTCCTGGAGCGGGGCGTCGGGCACGGGGGTCGGGGTGGGCTGGTCGCCGAGACAGGTGTCGACGAAGCGCGAGGCGGCGGGGAGCAGCCGGTCCGCGTGCTCGTCGAAGAGGCGGTAGGCCGCGTGCCCCGGCCAGTCGGTCGGCAGCAGCGCCGCGGGCAGGCCGGGGTCGGTGAAGAGGAACTTGCGCCACTCGTTGAGCAGCGTCGAGCGCAGGGCGAACGCCTCGTGGTCGGCCAGCGGACGGTCGGCCGCGGCCATCCGGTCCCGCGTACTCCTGGACCAGGCGCGGTACTCCGCGGCGAGCCCGTCGAGGTCCCAGCGGTCGAGCACCGTCGTCAGGTCGCCGTCGAGGGGCCCGCGAAAACGCGTCCACCGCACCTTCTCGCCGCCGAGCACGTCGGCGAGCTCGGCCGAGGGGTGCGGACCGACCCAGGTGGACTCCGCGAGCGGGGCGTAGCCGAGGAAGCCCAGGCCCGAGCGGACCCGCTCGCGGGCGGCACGGCCGGGGACCTCGTGGAGCACGACGACGTCCCAGGCGCCGTCCCACGCCACCTCGCGGGTCCGGTAGATCCGCTCACCACTGGCGGCGAGTCGGTGCCGGGCCCGGTCGCTGGCGGCGTACCCGGGGCCTGCGGGCAGCATGATCGGGACGAGCCAGCCCTGCCGGACCATCCGCGACACGGCAGTGCGCACCGCCGGCGCGGCGATGCCGAGCGGCTCGAGCAGGCGCACGAGGGAGGCCACGGGCGCCCGTCCACCCCGGGAGAGCAAATGGTCGCCGTAGAGATCGAAGAGGGCGGACCTGGCGTGCATGGCACGAGTCTGCCGCAGATGAGGGATAATGGATGCCACCGTGGCGCCTCGTGGCGCACTCACGGCACGAACCACGAGGAACACGAGGAAGAGGTGTGCGCATGGCGGCCATGAAGCCGCGGACGGGTGATGGTCCGCTCGAGGTCACCAAGGAGGGGCGAGGCATCGTGATGCGCGTCCCGCTCGAGGGTGGCGGTCGGCTCGTCGTGGAGCTGAACGCCGAGGAGGCGACGGCTCTCGCCGAGGCCCTGAAGGGCGTGGTGGGCTGACCACCCCCGATCCCTGCTGTACGACGCGTCCCCGGCGGTTCCTCAGGAGCCACCGGGGACTTGTCGTATCGTCGCCCCCGTGCGTCTCCCCTCACAGGTCCACCCGCCCAGGATCGCGCTGAGCGACGCCCTCCTCGTCGGTCCCGGGCCCGGTGAGGGCGCCGGCACCCCCGTGCTCGCGCTGCCGGTCCTGCCGGCCGGTGACGGCGACGAGGGCGTGTCTCTCGGCCCTGGTGCGGCCGCCGTCCTCGACCACCTCGAGACCCATGGCCGTGGCGCCGGGGAGGTCTTCAGCGTCCTCGAGCAGGCCCGTGCGAGCGGTCGCGCCGGGGAGGTGACCGCCATGCCGGTGCCCACCGACGAGATCGACCTGCTGCTCCTCGTCGGGGTCGGCGACGCCGGCTCTGACGACCTGCGCCGCGCCGGCGCCGCGATCGCCCGGCGATGCCACGACCTCGACGCGGTCGCGACCTCGGTGGCCGCGCTCGCCGACCCCGCCGGGTTCCGGGCGTTCGTCGAGGGCGTCGTGCTCGGCTCCTTCGGGTTCCACTGGCGCTCGGAGGGTCCGCGCAGCCGGCCCGTGCCGCGCGTGGTGCTCACCGGCCTCGGTCCCGGCACGGAGCACGCCGACCTGCTCGACCGGGCGACGGCGGTCGCCGGCGCCGGCTGGGCCGCACGCACCCTCGCCTTCGTCCCCTCCCAGCTCAAGAGCCCGGCCTGGCTCGCCGACCAGGCCGCGATCTTCGCCGAGCGCTCCGGCCTCGAGCTGGAGGTCTGGGACGAGCACCGGCTCGCCGCGGAGGGCTTCGGCGGCATCGTGGGCGTCGGACAGGCGGCCGCCGCGCCGCCGCGCCTGATCCGGCTCTCCTATACCCCGCGCGGTATCTCGAGGTCCCGCGCCAAGCGGCTCCCGCACGTCGTCCTCGTCGGCAAGGGCATCACCTTCGACACCGGGGGGCTCTCGATCAAGCCGGCCGAGGCGATGGCGACGATGAAGCGCGACATGACCGGCGGCGGCGTGGTGCTCGCGGTCATGGATGCCCTCGAGGCCCTCGACTGCCGGGTCCGGGTCACCGGCCTCGTCCCGGCAGCGGAGAACGCCATCAGCGGTTCGGCCCTGCGTCCCGGCGACGTCATCCGCCACTACGGCGGGCGCACCAGCGAGGTCACCAACACCGACGCCGAGGGGCGACTGGTGATGGCCGATGCGCTCGCCTACGCCGTCGACCGCCTCGACCCGACCGTGCTCGTCGACGTGGCCACCCTCACGGGCGCGGTCAAGGTGGCCCTAGGCCTGCGCACGGGCGGGATCTTCGCTGACGACGACGCGCTGGCCGACCATCTGCGCGCCGCTGGACGGAGCGCGGGGGAGCCGCTGTGGCGCCTGCCCCTCGCCGACGAGTACCTCGATCTCCTGGACTCCGAGGTCGCCGATGCCGACAACGCCGCGGGCGGCCCCGGAGCGATCACCGCGGCGCTGTTCCTCCGCCCGTTCACCGGCGACGTGCCGTGGGCGCACCTCGACATCGCCTCGGTCGGCGACTCGCCGACCGACTCCTACGAGTGGAGCGCCGGGCCGACCGGATTCGGCGCACGCCTCCTGTTGCACTGGCTCGAGCAGCAGGAGCCCCTGGCGGGTGTCGGGGCCGCGTCGTGACCAGCGCGCGGCCGGTCGTCTTCCTGCACATCGGTGCGATGAAGACCGGTACGACGTACCTCCAGACGCTGCTGCAGGGCAACCGCAAGAAGCTGCGCGAGCACGGGTTCCTGCTGCCCGGCAAGCAGGGCGACTTCACCCGAGGCGCGCGCGACGTCCTGGGCATCACCGGGAACGACGAGGCCCTGCGCGCGCGGGTCGACGGGGTCTGGCAGGCCCTCACCGACGAGATGCGGGCCTGGGACGGCAGCGCGTCCCTCTACTCGATGGAGTTCCTCTCCTTCGCCAACAAGCGCAAGGCGAAGCGGATCCTGCGTTCGCTCCACGGCGTCGACGTCCACGTCGTCCTCACCGTGCGCGACTCCCTCGGGGCCCTGCCGGCACAGTGGCAGACCTACTCCCGCAACCGGGGGACGGTCTCCTGGCCCGACTTCGCCGTCGAGGTCCGCGAGGGGACCGACGGCCCGGCCCTCAAGACCTTCCACCGCGCCCAGGACGTCATCCGGATGCTTGACGTGTGGACGCCCCTGGTCTCCGAGGACCGCTTCCACGTCGTCACCGTCCCGCCCTCCTCGGCCCCGCGCGATCTGCTCTGGGAGCGGTTCGCCGGCCTGGTCGGCGTCGACCCCGCCACTGTCCGCACCGACAAGGTGCGCGGCAACCCCTCGCTCGGGTATGCGTCGAGCGACCTGCTCCGGCGGGCGAACCCGGCGATGGCCGGCGTCCGGCTCTCGGCGTACCAGAAGGTCGTGCGGTACGCCGGCCGGGAGGTGCTCGCCGCACGGCGCGAGGCGGAGCCCAAGCACCGTCTCGACGAGGCCACCGCGGCGTTCGCCGCGGCGTGGAACGCCGACGTCCGGGAGCGTCTGGTGCACGGCGGCGTGCACGTCGTGGGCGACCTCGAGGACCTGCCCACCGTCGCCGACCCTGCGCGACTCGACGCCGGGGACCGGCCCGAGGACGTGGACCCCGACCTCGTGGCCGACGCTGCCCTCGGTGCTCGGGTGGGCCTGCGGGCCTGGGCCGACACCAGGGACCTCGCGCTGCCCGCGGGCGACAGCGCGGCGTGGAGCGAGGCCGAGGCGGCGGGGGAGCCGATCGTCAGCGAGGGCCTGACCGAGGACGGCGTCCGGCCCGTCCGTGAGGTCGCGACGCTGCTGCGGATGCTCGCCACCGCGGACTGAGGCTCGCGAGCCGGGTCAGCCCTCGGGCGTCCAGACCTTCTTCGCCACCAGCAGGCCGTCACCCACCGGCAGCAGGACCGGCAGCAGGTCGTCGTGGTCACGGACCAGGCGTCCGAGCTCGCGGATGGTCACCGTCTCCTCGTCGCGCTGCGCGGGGTCGGCGACCCTGTCGTGCCACAACGCGTTGTCGAAGGCGACCAGCCCGCCGGGGCGCAGCAGCCGCAACGCCTCGGTGAGGTAGTCGGCGTACTCGCGCTTGTCGCCGTCGCAGAAGACCAGGTCGTAGTGGCCGTCGGTGAGGCGGGGGAGGACGTCGAGGGCCGCGCCCGCGATGAGCCGGACCCGGTTCGCGGGGATCCCTGCCTCGGCGAAGCCCTGCTTGGCCAGCCGCTGGTGCTCGGCCTCGGTGTCGACGCTGGTGAGCACCCCGTCGGCGCGCATACCGCGCAGCAGCCACAGCCCGGAGATGCCGGTGCCGGTGCCGATCTCGACGACGGCGCGGGCCTCGGTGCAGGCGGCGAGGAAGCGCAGGGTGGCACCGACGCCCGAGCCCACCGGGACGACCCCGACCTCCTCGGCGCGGCCGCGCGCGGCCGCGAGGACCTCGTCCTCGGCGACGAACTCCTCGGCGTAGGTCCAACTCTGCGACGTGATCGGCGTCAGCGCGGCGATGGTCGGCCTCCAGGTCCGGGCGCTCCGACGGAGCGCATCGGGACGACGATAGGACACCGGCGCCGGGCGTGGGCGGTCCCGCGCCGTCGCGCCCTGCTCTCGTCGGCGCGTGGAGATGGGAACACCCCCGGGTCCCCGGCCGTTGAAGCAGTGTCAGGAGGTTCGAGGCCAACCCTCAGCCTGCTCTCAGTCCCGCTCCCTACCGTGGCTCTCCCGAGAGGACACCAGATGACCGCCGGTCCGCTCGCCCGGGTCCGTCCCGGCACCCGCAGCCGACGGCGGCAGGAGGAGCGCACCATGACCGCCGGCCCGGCGTACGACGGCAGCGAGCGCGCCGCGGTGTGGCACGACGTCGTCGAGCAGCACTCCGCCCGCGTTTACCGCCTCGCGCTGCGGCTGACCGGCAACCGGCACGACGCCGAGGACCTCACCCAGGAGGTCTTCGTCCGGGTCTTCCGCTCGCTGGACCGCTACACCCCGGGGACCTTCGAGGGATGGCTCCACCGCATCACCACCAACCTCTTTCTGGACCAGGCCCGGCGCAAGCAGCGGATCCGCTTCGACGCGCTGGTCGACGACGCCGAGAGCCGGCTGCCCAGCGCCCTGCCGAGCCCCGACGCGCTGCTTCTCGACCAGACCTTCGACGCTGATGTCGAGGCCGCCTTGACCGCGCTGGCCCCGGAGTTCCGGGCCGCCGTGGTGCTCTGCGACGTCGAGGGCCTCACCTACGACGAGATCGCCGACGTGCTCGGCCTCAAGCTCGGAACCGTCCGCTCACGGATCCACCGCGGCCGCTCCCAGCTGCGCAGGACGCTCGCGCACCGTGCACCGGCGGAGGGCCGGGTGCGCTACTCCGGACCGGCACCGTCGGGACGCCCGGTGGCACGCCCGTGATGCGCGGGTCGCTGTTCACCCTCGGGGGCCACCTCGGCGCGTCGGTCAGCGCCCTCGTCGACGGGCAGCTGACCCCGGCGGAGGAGGAGCGGGCCTGGTCCCACGTCATGGCGTGCCCGGGCTGCCGCCGCCAGGTCGAGCGGGAGGGGCAGGTCAAGACCCGGTTGGCCACGCTGCGCGGTGAGCGCCCGCCGGCCCAGCTGCTCGGCTCGCTGTACGACGTGCGCGCCTGGTCGACGGTCGACGCGCTGGAGCGCCGGGCACGGACCCGCCGTCGCGGCGGACTGGCTGCAGCGGGGGCCGGGTCCGTCGGGGCCGCCGTCCTGGGTCTGTCCGCACTCGCCGGAGCGCCTCTGGGCGACACGGCCCCGCCACCGCCGCTGACCTCGATCAGCGGATCCTCCACCGACTCCCCGGCCGGGACGGGCGCCCCCGCCGCCCCTGGCCCTTGGCCGGCTAGGCCAAGATAGGTCAGGTGAGCGCGACCCTTCCTCCCGCCGACCCGCAGCCCGGGTCCGGATCGGACGCGCCACACCCGGATGCACCTCAGCAGCAGCCGCCGTCCCAGGGCCCGCAGCACCTCCACGCGCCGTACCCCTCGCCGTGGACCGAGCTCTACGCCCCGGAGCCGCTCCGCACGGCCGCCGTCGAGCCGCAGGAGAGTCGTCGGCTCCCCGGGTGGTTGTGGCCGGTGCTGGTCGCCGCCGCGCTGCTGGCCGGCCTGGCCGGTGGGTCGGTGGGCGGATCGCTGGCCGACTCCGACGGCATCCTCGAGCTCGAGACCCGCACCGCACCGCCGTTGGCCGCCGAGAACGGCAGCATCGCCGCGGTGGCCGACGAGCTGCTGCCGAGCACCGTGCAGATCGTCGCCGAGTGGGGGCGCAACGGGGGCGCCTCCGGCTCCGGCTTCGTGCTGGACCGGTCGGGCCACGTCATCACCAACAGCCACGTGGTGGCCCAGGCGGCGCGCGGCGGCTCCATCCGCGTCATCGACGCCCGCGGCGATCGGCTGACGGCCACCATCGTGGGACGTAGCCCGACCTACGACATCGCGGTGCTCAAGGTCGACGGCATGCGGAAGCCGCGTCCCGCCGCGATCGGGGCGTCCCGGCAGATGAGCGTCGGCGAGACCGTCGTGGCGATCGGCTCCCCGCTCGGTCTGGGCTCCACGGTGACCTCCGGCATCATCAGTGCGCTGGACCGCCCGGTCACCGCCGGGGACGAGGACTCCTCCTCCTACATCAACGCCGTGCAGACCGACGCGGCGATCAACCCCGGCAACTCCGGCGGCCCGCTGGTGAACCTGCGCGGCCAGGTGGTCGGCGTGAACTCCGCGATCGCGACCGCCGGCGGTCTCGGCGGACGCGGCGGCAGCATCGGCGTCGGCTTCGCGATCCCCATCGAGCAGGTCCAGGTGACCGCCGACCAGATCCTGCGCACCGGTCAGGCCCGCTACCCCGTCATCGGGGCCAACGTCAGCGTCGGGGGAGACGCCTTCGGTGCCCCGATCGAGGAGGTTCCCGAGGGCAGCCCCGCTGCCCGCGCCGGGCTCCGACCCGGTGACCTCGTCACCTCCGTGGACGGCGTCCGCGTCACCGACGGCATCGGGCTCATCGTGGCCATCCGCTCCCACCAGCCGGGCGAGACCGTGGTCCTCTCGGTCCGGCGCGACGAGGCGTCGCTCGAGGTGCGCGTGGAGCTCGACGCGAAGGTCGGCTGAGACCACCCGGTCAATGACGGGGAGGGCCCGGTCAGGTCGCCTCGGCGTCGTACGGCGGGAGCTCACCCTCGGCGAGCGGGCGCAGCCCGGCACGGGCCGGCGCCTCCTCCGGGCCCTCTTCCATGGCCTCGAGGACGTGCTTGCGCAGCGCCTTGCGGGGGTCGAGGTCAGTGAGCTCGAGGTCGGCGAACTCGGGGCCGAGCTCCTTGCGGAGGTCGTCGCGGGTGGTGTCGGCGAACCGCTTGACCTGGCGCAGGAAACGACCGGCTTGGCGCGCCATCTCCGGGAGCTTGTCGGGCCCGAAGACGATCACCGCCACGAAGGCGATGATGCCCAGCTCGGCCAGACCCACGTCGAACACGGGTCGAACCTAGCCGGTCACAGCTTGGCGGTGGGCGTCAGTCCGAGCTGCATGCCGGCCAGGCCACGGCCGCGGCCGCTGAGGCGCTCGGCCACCTTCTCGAGCTCGCGGGCGGCGGGGGAGTCGGGGTCCGAGAGCACGATCGGCCGACCGATGTCACCGCCGTGGCGCAGTTCTTCGGTGAGGGGGATCTCGCCGAGGACCGGCACGTCGTACCCGAACCGGCCACCGAGAGTCGCCGCGACGCGCGCGCCGCCCCCGCTGCCGAAGATCTCGAGACGGTGCTCGGGGCCGCAGTGCGGACAGGGCAGGAACGACATGTTCTCGATGACCCCGACGACGCGCTGGTGCATCATCGACGCCATCGTGCCGGCGCGCTCCGCCACCTCGGCGGCGGCCTCCTGCGGGGTGGTGACGACGACTACCTCGGCGCTCGGGAGGTGCTGGCCCAGGGAGATGGCGATGTCACCGGTGCCCGGCGGCAGGTCGAGGAAGAGCACGTCGAGGTCGCCCCAGTAGACGTCCGCGAGCATCTGGACCAGGGCCCGGTCGAGCATCGGGCCGCGCCAGGCGACGACCTGGTCGCGCCGCGGCTTGAGCATGCCGATGCTGATCACCGACAGCTCGCCGCGCTCCATCGGTACGGGGACCGGCATGATCATGTCCTCGACCTGCGTGGGCCGGATGTCGCCCGTGCCGAGCATCGCCGGGACCGAGTGGCCGTAGATGTCGGCGTCGACCACCCCGACCTTGAGGCCCTGGCGGGCCATCGCGACGGCGAGGTTCACCGTCACCGAGGACTTGCCGACGCCACCCTTGCCGCTGGCGATCGCGTAGACCTTCGTCAGGGAGTCCGCCTTCGCGAAGGGGATCTCCTTGGGGGCCTGACCACCGCGGAGCGTCTCCTGGAGGCCGGCGCGCTGCTCGGCGCTCATCACGCCCATTGTCAGGTCCACGCCGGTCACGCCGGCGACGGCGCCGACAGCGGCTTTCACGTCGCGGTCGATGGTGTCCTTGAGGGGGCATCCGGCGACGGTGAGCAGGATGTGCACGGCGACCCGACCGGCATCGTCGACGTCGACCGAGCCCACCATGCCGAGCTCGGTGATGGGACGACGGATCTCCGGGTCGTCGACCCTGGCCAGGGCGGCCTGGATCTGGTCGAGGTCGGGGGAGTTCATGGGGCGAAGCCTACGTCGTGCCGCACGGCGCTCCAGGCCCGGTCGGGATGGCTTCCGTCACCCCTCGGCGTCGTCCCGGTCCCGGGCGTCGTCCTCCGGGGCCGCGCGCTGGTCGAGCTCGGCGAGGAGACCCCGCAACTCCGAGCGCAGGTAGTCGCGGGTGGCGACCTCGCCGACGGCCATTCGGAGCGACGCGACCTCGCGGGCCAGGAACTCCATGTCGGCGTGGGCCCGGGAAGCGGCCTTCCGGTCCTGGTCCGCGATGACCCGGTCGCGCATCTCCTGCCGGTTCTGGGCCAGCAGGATCAGCGGAGCGGCGTACGACGCCTGCAGGCTGAGCATCAGGGTGAGGAAGATGAAGGGGTAGGCGTCCCACTGGTAGCCCTCGGGGACGACGGCGTTCCACGCGAGCCAGATCAGCACGAACGCGGTCATGTAGAGCAGGAACCGCGCGGTGCCCATGAACCGCGCGAAGGTCTCCGCGAAGCTGCCGAAGCGGTCGGAGTCGCGAGCCGGGCGCCGGAAGAACCCGTGGCGCTGCTCCTGCGGGGTGTCGAGCCGGGCGCGGGGGCCCTCGTCGCCCTTGGCGCGCTCGTTGCGGTCAGTCATCGACGTCCCCCGAGGGGATCGTCCGGTCACGCCAGTTCTCCGGGAGCATGTGGTCGAGCAGGTCGTCGACCGTCACCGCGCCGAGCAGCCGACCGTCCTCGTCGACCACCGGGGCGGCGACGAGGTTGTACGTCGCGAGGTGGGCCGCGACCTGCTCCAGGCTGGCCCCCGCCCGCAGCTGGTCCATGCTGGTGTCGATGACCGCGGCCACCAGCGTCGAGGGCGGCTCGCGGAGCAGCCGCTGGATGTGGGCGACCCCCAGGAGCTTGCCGGTCGGCGGCTCCAGGGGAGGGCGGCAGACGTAGACGAGCGCCGCGAGCGACGTGGTGAGGTCGGCGCTCCGCACGTGGGCCAGCGCCTCGGCGACGGTCGCGTCGGGCGGCAGGATCACCGGCTCGGGCGTCATCATCCCGCCGGCGGTGAGCTCCTCGTAGCTCATCAGCCGCCGGACGTCCTGGGCCTCGTCGGGTTCCATCAGCTCCAGGAGCTGCTCGGCGGTCTCGGGAGGCAGCTCGGCGATCAGGTCGGCCGCGTCGTCGGCCGACATCTCCTCGAGGACGTCGGCGGCGCGCTCGGTGTCGAGGAAGCTGAGGATCTGGACCTGGTCCTCGTCGGGCAGCTCCTCGAGCACCGCGGCCAGGCGCTCGTCGTCGAGCGCGGCCACGACCTCGCCGCGGCGCTTGGGCGACAGTCCGTGGATCATGTGCGCGGCGTCGGCGGGTTTCATCTCGCTGAGCGCCGCGACCAGGTGGGTGGCTCCCTGGCCCTCCTCGACGTCCACGAGACCCTGCACATCGCGCCACTCGACCACGTGGGTCTGCCCGCGCCGGCGGAAGCGCTTGGACGGCTCGGCGACCGCGACCCGGCTGAGCACCCAGTCGCGGGTACGGGCCTGCTCCATCCCCACGTCGTAGACGGTGGCGGCGACCCACTCCTCGCCGACGTGAACCCGCACCGAGCGGTCCAGCAGCTGGGCCATCACGAGCGTCTCGACAGTCCGCTGCTCGAAGCGACGCATGTTGAGCAGGCCGGTGGTGACGACCTGGCCGGCGTCGACCCCGGTGACCCTGGTCATCGGCAGGAAGACCCGTCGGCGGCCGAGGACCTCCACCACCAGGCCGACCACGCGGGGCTGCCTGGCGCCGGTGCGGAGGGTGACCACGACATCGCGCACCTTGCCGACCTGGTCGCCACGCGGGTCGAAGACCGGGAGGCCGACGAGGCGTGCGGCGTACACACGGGTCGCGGAGATGGTCACGAGGCCCCACGGTAGCCGCCCGGCGCGCCCGGCGGTGCCGAGGCTGAGCTCGTGGGGCGGGCCGTGACTACCCTGTACGCCGTGTCCCCCACCCACCGTCCCGATGCCCGCGTGCGCGCCGTACGGGTGACGACGGAACGGATCGAGGTGGAGACCGACGACGAGGTGATCCTCGACGTCTGCCTCGACGGGCGCCGGGTCTGGTCGTTCTGGGTGTTCCGGGACGGCACCCCCGACCCCGACGCGGGGTGCCAGACGATCGCCTGGCCCACCGCGCTGGACCGCCACCTCGACGGCACCACGGAGGTCAGCGTCGTCGCCCACGTGGCCGGCACCGAGCTGTTCCGCGAGGAGCTTCGCTTCGGCACCGGCGAGGGCCGGGTCCAGGTCGTCGACGCCGAGGGCAAGCCGCTGGGGATCGACAAGTCGGGCCGTCTCGCCCAGACCTTCGACACCCGCAGCGCCGAGCACGTCGCCCCGTTGCTGGACGCGGTCGAGGAGGTGCTGGCCGCGCTCGGCCGCGCCGGTGTCGAGGCGTTCCCGGCCTACGGCACGCTGCTCGGCGCGGTCCGCGAGGGCCGGCTGATCGGCCACGACAGCGACGCCGACCTGGGCTACGTCAGCCACCACACCCATCCCGTGGACGTGGTGCGGGAGTCCTTCCGGCTCCAGCGTGCGTTGGCCGACGATGGCTACGTGATCAGCCGCTACAGCGGGGCGGCGTTCAAGGTCGACGTGCGCGAGGGCGACGGCTCGGTGCGCGGTCTCGACGTCTTCGGGGGGTTCCTCCTCGACGGTCACCTGTGCCTGATGGGGGAGATCCGCACCCCGTTCCGCCGCGAGTGGATCTTCCCGCTCGGCACCACCACCCTCGAGGGCCGCACGCTGCCGGCCCCCGCCGACACCGACCGCTTCCTCACCGCGACCTACGGCCCGTCGTGGCGGGTGCCCGACCCGGCGTACCAGTTCGAGACGCCGGAGACGACCCACCGGCGCCTCAACGGGTGGTTTCGCGGGACGCGCGTGCACCGCGCCGAGTGGGACCGCACCTGGTCGGGCCCGCGCCTCGGTGAGCCCGACACCACGCCTTCGGACTTCGCCCGCTGGGTCTGGGAGCGCGAGAGCGCCCGGGGCGAGCCCCCTGCGCACGTGCTGGACGTCGGGTGCGGCCGCGGGGTCGACGCCTTCTGGTACGCCGGCCAGGGCGCGCACGCGGTGGGCCTGGACTTCGTGCCCCGGGCCGCCCGGTACCTCGCCGCCCGCGCCGAGGCCGAGGGGCTCCCGGCCGACTACCGCTCCTTCAACCTGCTCGAGCTGCGCTCGGTGCTCGGGGAGGGTGCGCGTGCGGCGCGCCTCCCGGGCCGCCGGGTGGTCACGGCGCGGCACGTCGCCGAGGCGACCGACGGCGTCGGGCGGCGCAACCTCTGGCGCTTCGCCGACATGGCCTCGCGCGGCGGAGGGGACCTCTACCTCGAGGTGCTGGTACGACGCGGGGCCGGGGAGAGCCGCCGTCGCGACCACCTTCGCCCGCTGCCGCTCGACCTGGTCGTCGCCGAGGTCGAGGCGCGGGGTGGCAGGGTGTTGCACCGCGAGATACTCACGGCCCCGTCCGAGGACGGGAGCCCGCAGGCAGGACCGGACGCGTCACCGCGCGTCCGCCGGATCGGTCGGATGGTGGTCACGTGGGAGCGATGAGCGAGAAGGTGCGACGCAGCGGCAAGGGGGTCGCCGACGGGGTCGCCCGGTTCCGGGCGCGCTCGGGGCTCGGCGAGGTCGCCGAGCTGCGGGCCCGCGTCGAGGAGCTCGAGGCCGAGGTGCAGGAGTGCCGCAAGCTCAACCTGCGGCTGGCCGAGCTGACCGACCTCGTCACCGAGCTCCTGGTGCCGATCTCCCAGTCCGACCCCGCGCGGGTCGACGAGCTGCTCGAGCGGTACTCCCGCAGCCTGGGCTGAGCGATGGCCCGCCGCGTCTTCGTCCACATCGGTCTGCCCAAGACAGGCACGACGTACCTGCAGACGGTCGCCTGGTCGGACCGGGAGGCCCTGCGCCGGGCGGGCCTGCTGCTCCCGGGCAGGGAGCGTCGCGACCACCTCTGGGCCTCGTGCGTCGTGCGCGACGACCCGAACGTGGGACGGCGCCACGCCCGGGCCCCGGAGGCGTGGGACGTCCTGCGCGCCGAGATCGCCGCGTGGGACGGCGACGCGCTGGTCACCCACGAGTTCTTCGCCTCCGCCTCGCGGGAGCAGGCCGCCCGCATGGTCGCGCAGCTGGCGCCGGCGGAGGTGCACGTGGTGGTGACCGCACGCGACTTCCTCGGGCTGTTCGCGGCGAGCTGGCAGGAGTCGCTGAAGAACGGCGGGGCCACCCCGATCGAGGAGTACGGGCGCAGCGAGTCCGAGGACCCGCTGGTGATCTGGGACTGGCGCTGCCTCGACCTGGGACTGGTGCTCGAGCGGTGGGGTGACGCAGTGCCCGCCGACCGGGTGCACGTCATCACGCTGCCCGGCTCCGACGCGCCGCGCTCGGCGTTGTGGGACCGCTTCTGCGGGGTGCTGGGGATCGACCCGGACACCTGCTCCACCGAGGGCAACTTCCCCAACGAGTCGATGGGCGTCGTCGAGGCCGAGACCCTGCGTCGGGTGAACGCCACGCTCGACGGCTTCGGCACCGCCCGGGACCGAGGGGTGTGGATCCGCAGCTTCCTCGCCGACGAGCGGCTGGTCCCGCGCCGGGGCGAGCGCTACTGGCCACCGGCCGACCAGGTCGCCGACACCCGCCGCCGCGCCACTCGTGCGGTGGCTCTCGTGCGTGAGCGCGGCTTCGACGTCGTGGGCGACCTCGACGGGCTGGTCCCGGTCGAGACGCTCCCCGAACGGCGGCTCCCAGGATCGGTCACCGAGGGTGAGGTGGCCGCGGCGGCCACCGAGCTGGTCGGGGTCCTGCTGGGCGACGTACGCCGGCTCACCCAGGACAACCGGCGGCTGCGCCAGGCCGCGCGCCGCGGTGGTGCGGCGCCGGTCCGGGCTCGCGCCGCCCGATTCCTCGCCCGCGTACGGAGGCGATGACGATGCCGCGAGCCGACTCGACCCCCGTGGCGGTGCGGGTGGACCTCCTTCCCGGGACCGCAGGGGGAGCCCTTCCGGTGACGGTGCCCGCGCCGCTGCGCGAGGCTCCCGCTCTCGACGGGGACGCGCTCCCCGACGGCGTGGCAGCGGTGGTGCTGGTGACCCCCGACCTCGCCACCGTCCGGGTCGCCGGCTGGCAGCAGGCCGTGCTGGCGGCCAGGACGACCGACGACCTGGTGTCCTGGGTGCCAGACCTCGACCTGTCAGCACCCCTGCGTCGATGGGCGGGGGAGGGCCTCCCCGTGCACCTCGTCGTGGCCCCGGCCCCGGTGCTGCTGGCCCGCTCCGAGGTGGAGACGCTGCGCCGCGTCTCCGAGGCGCTGGCCGACGACCCGGACCTGGGCGACCCGGCGGAGCGTGGCAGGTGGCTCGCGGACCTCGCCGACCGCCTGCGCGCCCACGACGGCGAGCGGTCGGTCTCCCGGGAGTGCCCGCTCCCGGTCGTGCTGGCCCCCCTGGTGCAGGCCGAGGCCGAGCACCTCCTGACGATCGCGGCGGAGTGCGGCGTGACCGTGCACGGCGACCCGCGCCCGGTCCCGGATCCCGCAGGGCCCGCAGACCCCCATGCGGACAGGGACTGCCGGGGCGACGACGCCGACGTGGTCGACGTCGGTGCGGACCTCGTGGCCGTGCTGCTCGAGGCCACCCGGGTGGCCTCCCGTCGCAGCCAGCGCCCGGCGGGCGGCCCCCGCCCCGCGGCCGCTGCGGTGCCCGTGTCGCTCGCACAGCGCGCCTGGCGGCGCCTCACCGGAGGTGGCGGCCGTGGCTGAGCGCGTCTTCCTGCACGTCGGGCAGCCCAAGACCGGGACGACGTACCTGCAGACGATCCTGTGGTCCCACCGTGACCGCATCGCCGAGGCGGACGGTGTCTGCGTCCCCGGCGACACCCGCGTCGACCATCTGTGGACCTCGCTGGCGGTCCGGGAGGACCCCCGGCTGCACAAGCGCTCCGAGCGGGCCCCGGGCGCCATCGACCGGGTCCTCGCCGCGAGCGCGGCCTGGCCGGGAACGGTCGTGGTCAGCCACGAGTTCTTCGGTGCGGCACGCGCGGACCAGGCCGCCGCCCTGGTGGAGCGGTTCGCTCCGGCGGAGGTGCACGTCGTGGTCACCGCCCGGGAGCCGGCCTCGCTGATGGCCGCGGCCTGGCAGGAGTCGCTGAAGTTCCGCCAGACGACACCGTTGCGGGACTTCGCCGCCGGCCCCGAGGACGACACCAGCAAGGTGTGGTCGCTGCGCTCCCTCGACCTCGCCGGCGTGCTCGACCGGTGGGCCCCGGCGGTGCCCGCCGGGCAGGTGCACGTGCTGCCGCTGCCGCACCAGCGGGGCGAGCCCGACGAGCTGTGGCACCGTTTTGCCGGCCTGGTCGGCATCGACGGGCCGGCGTACGACACCGCGGTGGCGCGGGCCAACCCCTCGATGCCGCTGGTGGAGACCGAGCTGCTGCGTCGCCTGACGCCACGGCTGACGACCTTCCGCGACCCCCTGGCACGGCACCGCTGGGTCCGTAGCCACCTCGCGGAGACGCTGCTCGCCGGCCGACCCGGCGACCGCGTCGGCCTGTACGACGACCAGCTCGCCGCATGCCGGGCGCGCGGTGAGGCGGCGGTCGAGGCGGTCCGGCGCCACGGCGTGCAGGTGCACGGCGACGTCGACCACCTGCGGGTGCCCGCGGCACTGCCGGCGCAGCACACCCCCGAGGACGTCTCCGAGGCCGACCTGGCCGCGGTCACCGTGCGTACGCTCGCCACGATGGTCGCCGACCTTCGGCGGCTGCGGGAGGGGGGCCTCCCGCCCACGTGAGGTGGGTCATGGCCCCGGCTTCCTACCCGCCGGTAATGTTCAGCACGGCCGCCGCCGGCAGCCGCCCGCTCCCTGCTCAGGAAGGAAGACCGCGATGGGTCGCCTCTGCGAGACCGAGGGTCTCACCGACATCCAGGTCGAGATCCTCAAGACCGTCCGCCAGTTCGTGGAGGCGAAGATCATTCCGGTCGCCACCGAGCTGGAGCACGCCGACGAGTACCCGACCGAGATCGTCGAGGGTCTCAAGGAGATGGGGATATTCGGCCTGATGATCCCCGAGGAGTACGGCGGCCTCGGTGAGTCGCTGCTGACCTACGCGCTGGCGGTCGAGGAGATCGCGCGCGGGTGGATGAGCGTCTCGGGTGTCATCAACACCCACTTCATCGTGGCCTACATGCTCATGCACCACGGCACCGAGGAGCAGAAGCAGAAGTACCTGCCGAAGATGGCCACCGGCGAGGTGCGCGGTGCGTTCTCGATGTCCGAGCCCGGCCTGGGCTCCGACGTCTCGGCGGTCTCCACCAAGGCCGTCAAGGGCGAGGACGGGTCGTACGCGATCACCGGCCAGAAGATGTGGCTGACCAACGGTGGCTCCGCCAACCTCGTCGCGGTGCTGACCAAGACCGACGAGGGCGCCGAGAGCGTCTACAAGAACATGACGACCTTCCTGGTGGAGAAGGAGCCCGGCTTCGGCGAGACCGCTCCGGGTCTGACCATCCCGGGCAAGATCGACAAGATGGGCTACAAGGGCGTCGACACC
>JAUYLL010000150.1 GCA_030698375.1 Nocardioides sp.
GGTGTCGACCGGTGCCGCATGTCCATGACCAGGTGCCCGCGGGTGCGGCGTGGACGGGCGGTGCCAGCCGAACCGGAGCTGGGTCGCCGCTGCCAGGCCGCGCGTCCTACGACCCGGTCCGGACCCCTCGACCCGCAGTACCCGACCTACGGAGATCACCGTGAGCAAGCGCACCTTCCAGCCGAACAACCGTCGCCGCCACAAGACGCACGGGTTCCGCCTGCGCATGCGCACCCGGGCCGGTCGCTCGATCCTGGCCTCGCGTCGCCGCAAGGGCCGCAACCGTCTCGCTGCCTGAGCGGTCGGGACGAGCCCGACCGTGCTGCCGCGTGCCCACCGCTTGACCGACGGCCGTGGTTTCACCCACGCCGTACGGCGTGGTCGGCGCGCCGGCGGTCGGCACCTGGTGGTTCACCTCTGGGAGCCTGCCGACCACTCCGAGGTTCCCGCGCGGGCCGGGCTGGTGGTGAGCAAGGCCGTGGGCCCTGCGGTGGTGCGCACCCGCGTCAAGCGGCGATTGCGGCACCTGCTGCGGGACCGGGTCGGGATGCTCCGGACCGGCAGCATCCTCGTGGTTCGTGCGCTGCCCCCCGCGGCAGAGGCTTCCTCGCAGGCGCTGGGCGCGGACCTCGACCGAGCTCTCTCCCGGTGCACCACCACGCCGGCTGGAGCGTCGGCGTGAGCGACACCCGGGAGCTCCTGCGGCGCTGGAACCCAGTGCGCTGGGCGCTCATCGGGTTCCTCCGGGCCTACCGGCTGCTCGTCAGCCCGCTCTACGGCCAGGTCTGCCGCTACCACCCGTCCTGCTCGGCGTACGCCCTCGAGGCCGTCACCGACCACGGCGCGGGCCGGGGCAGCTGGCTGGCCGCCCGCCGTCTGACCCGGTGCCACCCCTGGGCGGCCGGCGGGTACGACCCCGTTCCTCCGTCGCGCCGTCCGGCTGCGACTCGACCCACCACTCCGGGAGCCTGAGTGATCGACTTCTTCGTGTCCGTCGGCGGCTTCATCATGGCGCCGCTGTACTGGGTCACGTCCCTGGTGCTGGTCGGCTTCCACGATCTGTTCAGCATGTTCATGGACCCGGCGGGCGGGGCGTCCTGGGCGCTGTCGATCGTGGGCCTCACGGTGGTGATCCGCGCCGCGCTGATCCCGCTGTTCGTGAAGCAGATCAAGAGCTCACGGAACATGCAGTTGCTGCAGCCGCGGGTCAAGGAGCTGCAGGCCAAGTACAAGCACGACCGGGAGCGTCTCGCCCAGGAGACGATGAAGCTCTACAAGGACACGGGGACGAACCCGTTCGCCTCCTGCCTTCCGATCCTGATGCAGATGCCGATCTTCCTCTCGCTCTTTCGCCTGCTCGACCAGGCGGCCAAGGAGAAGCCCAAGGGCACGTTGACCTTGGAGCAAGCCCAGCAGTTCGGCGAGGCGACGCTCTTCGGGGGCCGGATCGCCGACACCTTCCTGCGTGCGGACGGTGACCCCGCGGTGATGCTGCTCGCCGCGACCCTCGTGGTCTCGATGACGGTCACCACGTTCCTCACCCAGCGCCAGCTGATGAGCAAGAACATGCCGGCCGACGCGATGACCGGCCCGTACGCCCAGCAGCAGAAGCTGCTCCTCTACGTGCTCCCGCTGGTCTTTGCGATCGGTGGTGTGGCGTTCCCGATCGGCGTGCTCATGTACTGGACGACGTCGAACCTGTGGACGATGTGCCAGCAGTTCTACGTGATCCGGAACAACCCGGCCCCGGGCACCCCGGCGGCCAAGGCGAAGGCTGACCGAGTCGCGGCGAAGGCCGCCCGCAAGGGCAAGCCCGTGCTGGATGCCGAGAGCGAGCCGGAGCCGGAGCCCGAGCCCAAGCCGGTGCGCGTGCAGCCGAAGAAGCAGCCGCGCAGCCAGCGCAAGGGCGGCGGACAGACCAAGAAGTAGTGCCCGCACGGGTGCCCGATCGGGTACGTGCGGGAGATCCGGTGAGTGTCGACGGGAGCGTCGGCGGACGAGGAGAGAACGTGACTGAGACCCAGACGGCCGAGAACGAGGGCGTGACCGAGCCGCAGGCGAACGAGGACGGCGGACCCGCGCCGGTGTCGAAGGTGGAGCGCCTCGAGAACGAGGGCGACATCGCCGCCGACTACCTCGAGGAGCTGCTCGACATCGCCGACCTCGACGGTGACCTGGACATGGACGTCGAGGGCGACCGGGCACTCGTCTCGATTGTTGGAGCGGACCTCTCCCAGCTCGTCGGCCGGGACGGCGAGGTTCTCGAGGCGCTGCAGGAGCTCACGCGGTTGGCGGTGTACCGGGAGACCGGCGAGCGCTCGCGGCTGATGCTGGACATCTCCGGGTACCGCGCGGAGCGGCGCGAGACGCTGGAGGCGGAGGCGTCCGAGGTCGTGGCCCGGGTGACGGCCTCGGGCGAGGCCGAGCACCTCGACCCGATGTCCCCCTTCGAGCGCAAGGTCGTGCACGATGCGGTGGCCGCCGCGGGTCTCCGCTCTGAGTCCGAGGGTGCCGAGCCGCGGCGTCACGTCGTGGTGCTCCCGGCCGACTGAGGTGGACCCCTCCCCTGTTTCACGTGAAACACCCCCCGCGCCGAGCTCGGCGCGGGGGGTGTTCGCTGCTCGGCTCCCCCTGGCCGAGAGGTACGCAGGCTGGCTGGCCGGTGCTGGCGTGGAGCGTGGTCTCCTCGGCCCCCGCGAGGTTCCGCGGTTGTGGGACCGGCACCTGTTGAACTGCGCGGTCGTCGCGGAGGCGGTGCCGGCCGGGGTCAGCCTGGTGGACATCGGTTCCGGTGCGGGTCTGCCCGGGCTGGTGCTCGCCCTCGTCCGCCCGGACCTCACGATCACGCTGGTGGAGCCGCTGCTGCGGCGCACGACCTTCCTCGAGGAGGTGATCGCCGATCTCGGGCTCACGAACGTCACGGTGGTCCGGGGACGGGCCGAGGATCTGCACGGCGTCGCTCGGTTCGACGTGGTGACGTCGCGGGCGGTCGCGCCGTTGCCGAAGCTCCTCGCGTGGTCGATGCCACTGGTGGCGCCCGGGGGGTTTTTCCTGGCGATGAAGGGAGCCTCGGTGGAGGAGGAGCTCGCGGCCGCGGAGAAGGCGCTGCGCCGTTGGGCACGCGGTTCGAGCGCCCAGGTGGTGACCGTCGGAGCCGGTGTCGTTGACCCCGTGGTGCGTCTCGTGCGCATCGACCGGCCGCTTGTCTGACGGTTCCGTTCGCCACGCCTTGTCGATTCGTCCACAGGCGTTCGGCGGGTGTTAGGCGGGATTGACCAGGTTGTCCCCAGGGATGTCCACAGGCTCGGCGCGGGTTCGTACCCGTCCGGCAGGCCGCCTTGTTTCACGTGAAACCAGTGCGCTTGGGTGCTGTCGGTTCCACGTGAAACACTCCCCGAGTGTCGCGGTCCGGGTACGGCACACGACGTCGAGCAGCAGGGAGCAGGACGTGGTCGACAAACTGCGTGGTGATGGGGACGCGACCCGGTTCGGTCCGCACCCAGCCCCCGGGTACGGGGTACGCACGGCAGCAGAGGTCGCCCGTCACGAGACGGGTCTCGACGACGCCAGCACGCCGCTCGCGCGCTCGGTCGAGCACCACCTGCTCGTGCGGCAGGGCCTGCGGATGCGCTCCCCCCTGCCGCGGCCGTCCGCCACGCGCACGATGGTTGTGGCGAACCAGAAGGGTGGTGTCGGCAAGACGACCACCACGGTCAACATGGCGGCCGCGTTGGCCCAGCAGGGACTCCGGGTGCTGGTCGTGGACCTCGACCCGCAGGGCAACGCCTCGACGGCCCTCGGCATCCCGCACCACCGGGGGACGCCCTCGATCTACGACGCCGTGATCGACGAGCGGCCCCTGGCCGAGATCGTCCAGCCGTGCCCCGACGTGGAGGGCCTCGTCGTCGCACCCGCGACCATCGACCTGGCTGGTGCCGAGATCGAGCTGGTCAGCATGGTGGCCCGTGAGACACGGCTGCGGAAGGCGCTTGCGGCGTACACGGCGACGCTCTCCGAGGACGAGCGCTTCGACTACGTGCTCGTCGACTGCCCTCCGTCGCTGGGTCTGCTCACCCTCAACGCGCTCGTGGCGGGCCAGGAGATGCTGATCCCGATCCAGGCGGAGTACTACGCACTGGAGGGCCTCGGCCAGCTGATCGAGACGGTTGAGATGGTCAAGGCCCACCTCAACCGGGACCTCACGATCTCCACGATCCTCCTCACCATGTACGACGGCCGCACCCGGTTGGCCGCCGGCGTGGGTGACGAGGTGCGCAGCCACTTCGGCGACCAGGTCCTCAAGACCGTGATCCCGCGCTCGGTGCGGGTCTCCGAGGCGCCGAGCTATGCCCAGACGGTGATGACTTACGACCCCGGCTCGCCCGGCAGCCTCAGCTATCTCGAGGCGGCGCGCGAGATGGCCCTGCAAGGAGTGGAGCGATGACCAACAAGGCGCCTCGTCGAGGGTTGGGCCGTGGGCTCGGCTCACTGATCCCGACAGCTCCGGAGCACGAAAACATGCCGGAGACGCCCCGCATCACCGACGGTGGGCTCGAGCAGGGTGCAGCCGCGGAGACCGCGGACGGTGCCGAGGGAGGCAGGGCCTCCGCGCCGACGGCCGCCGGCGCCTACTTCGCCGAGCTCCCGGTCACCGCCATCTCGCCGAACCCCCGCCAGCCCCGGCAGGTGTTCGAGGAGGAGGCGATGGCAGAGCTCGTGCACTCGATCCGGGAGATCGGCCTGCTCCAGCCCGTCGTGGTCCGGGAGACCGGTGATGGCGCGTTCGAGCTGATCATGGGCGAGCGGCGCTGGCGGGCCACGCAGGAGGCTGGGCAGGACGTCATCCCGGCGATCGTGCGGCAGACCGCCGACGACGATATGCTCCGCGACGCCCTCCTGGAGAACCTGCACCGGGCAGAGCTCAACCCCCTGGAGGAGGCGGCGGCGTACCAGCAGCTGCTCGACGACTTCGGGTGCACCCACGATGAGCTCGCCCAGCGCATCGGGCGCAGCCGTCCCCAGATCTCGAACACGCTGCGGCTGCTGCGGCTCTCCCCGGCGGTCCAGCGCCGGGTCGCCGCCGGCGTGCTCTCGGCCGGCCACGCCCGCGCGCTCCTGGGCGTCGGGGACGCCGAGATCCAGGACCGGCTCGCGCAGCGCGTGGTGGCGGAGGGCATCTCGGTGCGCGGCCTCGAGGAGATCGTGACCGTCGGGGATCTCGGCAAGGACGGTGGCGCGAGCGGAGCACGCCGCTCCGCCCCGACGGCCCCCGGACTCGGTGACCTCTCCGAGCGGCTCTCCGACCGGTTGGAGACCCGGGTCAAGGTCGACCTGGGCAAGCGCAAGGGCAAGATCGTCGTGGAGTTCGCCTCGATGGCCGACCTGCAGCGGATCGTCGACATCATGGACCCGCGGAACCGGAACGACCGCCCGATCTGACGCTCAGCGGCGACCGTAGCGACCAAGCGCTAAGTCGACAAAGCGTTTAATAGGTAAAGCGATCAGTCGGTTTCGTCGGCCTTGCGCTTCTCGGCGCGCTTGCGGGCGCGCTCGGCCAGCTCGGCCCGGTCCAGGGCAGTCGCCTCCTCGGGCGTCGGCGCGCTGCCGCCATAGGACGCCGGGAGCCACCACGAACCGGGCGGCTGTTCGTCGGCGGGGTAGCTGGTGATCGCGGTGTCGAGGAGCGCGGACATCCGCTCCTTGAGCTCCGCGGTCTCCTCGAGCGGGTTGGTGCCGGTGGGGTGGAGCGGCTCGCCCATGCTGACGGTGATCGTCTTGTGCCGGGCCAGGTCGCGGGGGTGGTCCTTGGTGAAGATCCGCTGGGTGCCCCACAGGATCACGGGGATCAGGGGTACGCCCGCCTCCGACGAGAGCCGCACGGCGCCGGTCTTGAGGTCCTTGATGAGGAACGAGCGGGAGATGGTGGCCTCGGGGAACACCCCGACGACCTCGCCGCGGCGCAGGTACTCCACGGCCTCGTGGTACGAGCCTAGCCCGTCGCTGCGGTCGACGGAGATGTGGTGGAAGGACCGCATCAAGGGCCCGGTCACCGGGTGGTCGAAGGTCTCCCGCTTGGCCATGAACCGGGGCAGCCGCTTGGCGAAGCGGGCGCCGTACCCGGCCATGATGAAGTCGATGTAGGAGACGTGGTTGATCGCCAGGACCGCGCCGCCCCGGCGGGGGACGTGCTCCTGGCCGGTGACCTGGAAGCGAAAGTCCATCGCACGGAACCATGTGTGCGCGGCGCCGACGACGGCGCGGTAGGGCAGGTCGAGCGGCATCGGATCGGCGTCCTTCGGGTCGGGAGGGCGGTCAGGACAGGGTACGGACGCGGTCCACCGCGCGCTGGACGAGACCGGTGACCGTCTCGCCGAGGTCGAGGCCGGCGGCCTGGATGGCCAGCGGCACGGTCGAGGTCTCAGTCATCCCCGGGGCCACGTTGACCTCCAGGAACCACGGGGTGCCCGCGGCGTCGATGATCAGGTCGGTGCGGGAGAGGTCCCGGAGGCCGAGCGCCGCGTGGGCGGCCAGCGCGGTGTCGGCGCAGGCGCGGGCGACATCGGGCTCGAGTTCGGCGGGCACCACGAAGCGGGTGCTGCCGGCGGTGTAGCGCGCGGTGTAGTCGTAGAACCCGCCGTCCGGCTCGATGCCGACCGCGGGGAGGGCAGCGGGACCTTCTGGTCCCTCCAGTACCGAGACGGCGACCTCGTAGCCCTCGATGAACCGTTCCACCAGGGCGGTGGAGCCGTAGGCGAAGGCGTGCACCATCGCTCCGGCCAGCTCGCCGGGCTCGCGGACCACCGAGCAGCCGAGCGCGGACCCGCTCTTTGCCGGCTTGACCATGAGTGGCAGGCCGACGCGGTTCAGCAGCGCGTCCATCACTGCCGCAGCGCCCAGCTCGCGGAAGGTCTCGTGCGGGAGGGCGACCGCGGTGGGCGTGGACAAGCCCGCACGCTCGGCGATCTCCTTGGCGACGGGCTTGTCGAAGGCGGTGCGGCAGGCGGCCGGGCGCGAGCCGACGTACGGCAGGTCGAGGAGCTCGAGCACCTCGCGGATCGCTCCGTCCTCCCCGGTCTCGCCGTGCAGGAGCGGGACTACGCACGCGGGCGGGTGGGCGGCAAGGTCGGGCAGCAGCCGGCCGTCGACGTCGCGCTCCTCGACCTCGATGCCGGCACCGCGCAGCGCCTCGGCCACGCGGCGGCCGGAGCGCAGCGAGACGTCCCGCTCGTGGGAGAGCCCCCCGGCGAGCACGACCACCCGGCCGGTCAGCGGTGCAGCGTCGTCCATGGCGAGATCCTCCGTCGGGGCCCCGGCGTCACCGGGGCGGGCAGGTCGGGCGCGGGCAGGTCAGTTCACGTCGGTGCTGGGGGACTCGTAGTCGCTGCGGGTCGGCAGGCCGCGGCCGCCGTCGGGCTCGGCGCTGAGCGTCCCGAACGTGGCGTGCAGCTCCATCTCGGCCTCGAGCACCCCGGCGAGCCGACGCACGCCCTCCCGGATCCGCTCCGGGGTGGGGTAGCAGAAGGACAGCCGCATGCTCGAGGAACCGAAACCGTCGGAGAAGAAGGCCGTGCCGGGCACGTAGGCGACCCGTGCGGTGACCGCTCGCGGCAGCATCAGCTTCGCGTCGATCCCGGGCGGCAGGGTCAGCCAGACGTAGAAGCCGCCGTCGGGGACGTTCCACCGACAGCTCGCGGGCATCAGGTCGTCGAGTGCGTCGATCATGGCGTCGCGGCGCTCGCGGTACATCTCGCGGAACTCCTTGACCTGCCCCTGCCAGTCGTGGGTCGCGAGGTACGCCGACACCGCCATCTGGGAGAACTGCGGCGGGCAGAGGGTGGCCGACTCCTGCGCCAGGACGAGCTTCTCCCGGACGGCGTGGGGCGCCAACGCCCAGCCCACCCGGAACCCGGGGGCGAAGGTCTTCGAGAACGACCCGAGGTAGATGACGCCCTCGGCTTCGTCCGCGCGCAGGGCGCGGTAGGGCTCCCGGTCGAAGCCCAGCAGGCCGTAAGGGTTGTCCTCCAGCACCAGGATGTCGGCCTCGCGGCAGATCTCGAGGATCTCCGGCCGGCGCTCCGGGCTCATGCTGATGCCGGCGGGGTTGTGGTAGTTCGGGATCGTGTAGAGGAACTTGATCGTCTTGCCGGCGGCCTTCGTGGCCATGATCGCCTGCCGCAGCGCCTCGGGCACCAGGCCGTCGGCGTCCATCTCGGCGTGCACCACGTCGCACTGATAGGCCCGGAAGACCCCGAGCGCGCCGACGTACGACGGGGCCTCGCAGATGACGACGTCCCCGGGATCGCAGAAGATCCGCGTGACCAGGTCGACGGCCTGCTGGGAGCCGACCGTGACCACGACGTCGTCGGGGTGGGCGTCGATGCCCTCGAGGGCCATGACGTCGCAGATCTGCTCGCGCAGCTCGGGGACGCCCTGCCCGGAGCCGTACTGCATCGCGACCGAGCCCTGCTGGGCGACCAGGTCGTGGATGGCGCCGCCGACGACGTCGAGCGGCAGTCCGGAGATGTTCGGCATGCCCCCGGCCAGCGAGACGACCTCGGGCCGCGAGGCGACGGAGAACAGCGCGCGGATCTCGGAGGCGGTCATCCCACGGGTGCGCGCGGCGTACCGGTCGACATAGCTGTCGAGCCGGGTGGAGCTGCCGTGCTGCACGTCGCGGGTCACCCTCCCAGGGTAGGGCGTCGCCGGCACGGTGCGGGCTGCTGGTCCGGCGCGCGGCGCCGGGCAGGACCGCGCGGACCGTCCTACGATGAGCCCATGGTGAGGCCCCGTCGGGGAACCCCCCGCAGCTCCCCGCTCCCCGGCCCGCGTCGCGGGTCGGCCAACGGTGTGCGCCGGCTCGGTGCCGACGACGTGGCGGACCTCCCGCCGTGCGGACCCCCTTGCCCGCTGGCCGCGGTCGGGGCGACGGCGCTGCGGGCCGCGGTCCTCGAGGGGTCGGTGACCGGCCACGTGCTGCACGAGGTGGATGCGGACGGGTCGACGTACCGGCTGGTGGGCGCGGTGCTGCTCCTCACCCCGGAGCTGGCCGCGACCGGCGCGTGGACGCCTGGCGGCGTCAGTCCGGACGCGCTGGCGGTGCTCGCCTTGCGGCGACCGGACGCCAGGCCGGTGCCCGCGGGGCGTCTCCTGGTGCGGGCCGCGGCCGCCGACCTGCTGCGCGTGCCGCACGGGGGCACCCGTGTGCGGGCCCTCGAGAGCTGGGCCACCGGGACCGACCCGTGCCGCCCCGGGATCGGGGACTGGGCCGAGCTCGGGTTCTCGGTGCACCGGGCGCACCCCGCGCACCCGCGGGTGCGCCTCGACCTGGGGGCACTGGCCACCTGGCGGGCCGGGGCAGCCGGGGCGTGGGGGCGCCTCAGCGCGCCGGCGGGCCGTCGTGCCGGTCGAGCGCGGCCCGCAGCTGGTGAAGCGACATGAGCCCGGTCTTGGTGTCGGTCTCGGGGCTCAGGTAGAAGCGCTGGACCGCGACCACCACCGCCTCGGCCACCACGTCGCGGAACGCCGGGTCGGCCAGCCGAGCGGCGTCGGCGGGGTGGGTGATGTACCCGAGGTCGATGCGCACCGCCGGCATCCGGGTGCGGCGCAGCACGTCCCAGGTCTTGGGGTGGGTGCGCAGGTCCACCAGGTCGGTGCGCGCGACGATCTCGCGCTGCACCAGGCCGGCGAAGCGCTCGCCCGCTGACGACCACACACCCTTCCCGTCGACGCCGTAGAAGTACGCCGAGCAGCCCGACGCCGCGGGGTTGGCGGAGGCGTCGACGTGGAGGGTGACGCAGAGATCGGCCTCCACCCGGTTGGCGAACCCGGCCCGGTCGGTCTCACTGAAGCCCTCGGAGCGGTCGGCGGCACGCCGGCCACGAGCCGATGGGGCGCGGCCCGCGCGGGTGAGGTGGGCCTGGACGCCGAGCGGGACCAGCCGGCCCTCCACGCGCCGGGCCACGTCGAGGACCGCGGCGTCGGCGAGGTCGGCGAGGTCGCGGGGCAGCTCACCGGTGACCCGGTGGTCGGAGGGGTCGATGACGACGACCTTCCCGGACAGCTGGGGGCCAGCCTCACGGATCCGCTCCTGGGCGCGCAGCGCGTTCGGGGCGCCGCCGCTGACCAGGGGACTGAGCCGGCGCAGTGCCTTGAGCGTCGCGGGTCCGCAGGTCCCGTCGGCCGGGACACCGATGTTGTGCTGGAAGTCGCGCACGCCCTGCTCGGTCTGGGCGCCGAAGATGCCGTCGGCCCGGCCTGCCTTGAAGCCGAGGTCGAGCAGGCGCTGCTGCAGGGTGAGCACGTCGTCGCCGGCCAGGGGGCGACCCGGGAGATGGGTGAGGACCCGGTCGCCGAGGCGCCAGCGGGCCTCCTCCAGGCGGCGATAGGTGTCCGGGCCGACCACGCCGTCCACGGTCAGGCCGCGCTGCTGCTGGAAGGCGCGCACCGCCCGGTCCATCGTCAGGTCGAACCGGTTCGGCGGCGCGCTCTCGAGCAGGCCGAGGGTGCCCAGGAGGTGGCCGATCTGCTGCACGGCCGCCCCCCGGTCACCCTCGCGGTAGAGCATCTTCTCCATGGCTAGTCGCGGCTGCTCAGAGGAACTCGCCGAGCTCCTTGATGAGCGCCGCCTTGGGCTTGGCGCCCACGATCTGCTTCACGACCTCGCCACCGGAGTAGACGTTGAGGGTCGGGATGCCCGTGACGCGGTACGACGCCGGCGTGGCGGGGTTCTCGTCGACGTTCATCTTCACGAACGTCATCTTCTCGCTGTGCTCCTTGGCCAGCTCGTCGAGGATCGGCGAGACCTGGCGGCACGGCCCGCACCACTCGGCCCAGAAGTCCACGAGGACGGGCTTGTCGGACTTCAGAACGGTGCTCTCGAACTCGGCGTCGGTGACGGCCTGGATGTCAGCCACAGGGTGCTCCTTGGTGTCGGTGGTTTCGGGGAGATACGTGAGGTTCAGGGGATTCAGGACAGGGCGTTCTCGGTGACCCCGGCGGTGGCGGACACGGTCGCGGCGTCCGGTGCGGTGGCGCTGCCACCGCTCACGCCGGCGGCGTGGTCGAGGTCGGCGAGGTAGCGCTCGGCGTCGAGGGCCGCCGCGCAACCGGTGCCGGCCGCGGTGATGGCCTGGCGGTAGTGGTGGTCGACGAGGTCGCCGCAGGCGAAGACCCCGGGGACGTTGGTGCGGGTGAACGGGTGCTCGACCAGCACGTAGCCCTCCTCGTCGAGTCGGACCTGGCCCGGCAGCAGCTCGGAGCGGGGGTCGTGGCCGATCGCGATGAACAGCCCCGTCGCGTCGAGCTCGCGCTTCTCGCCGGTGACGGTGTCGACGAGGGTGACGCCGGTCAGCTTGTCGTCGCCGTGGAGGGCATCGACCGCGGAGTTCCACGCGATGTCGATCTTCGGGTCCGCGAGCGCCCGGTCCTGCATGATCTTGGAGGCGCGGAGCTCGTCGCGGCGGTGGATGAGGGTGACCTTCGAGCCGAACCGCGAGAGGAAGGTCGCCTCCTCGATCGCGGAGTCGCCACCGCCGACGACGGCGATGTGCTGCTCGCGGAAGAAGAAGCCGTCGCAGGTCGCGCACCAGCTGACGCCGTGGCCGGAGAGGCGGTCCTCGTCGGGGATGCCGAGCTTGCGGTAGCCCGAGCCCATGGCGAGGACGACGGCGCGCGCAGTGAATTCGCCCTCGGCGGTGCGCACGACCTTGACCGGCCCGGTCAGGTCGACCTCGGTGACGTCGTCGGAGACCAGCTCGGCGCCGAAGCGCTCGGCCTGGGCGCGCATCTCGTCCATCAGCGCGGGGCCTTGGATGCCGTCACGGAAGCCGGGGAAGTTCTCGACCTCGGTGGTGTTCATCAGGGCGCCACCGGCGGTGACGGAGCCCTCGAAGACCAGCGGGGCGAGGTTGGCGCGGGCGGCGTACACGGCGGCGGTGTAACCGGCGGGACCGGATCCGATGACGATCACGTCGCGGGGCTCGGTCATCAGGGGGGCTCCTGGAGGTTGACGGTGGGGGTGCGGGGCGCGGTCTGTGCGCTCCCACGGACTGAACCGATCCTAGGCAGCGTCCATTCCCGCCGCACGCCGGCCGATCCTGGCCCGCCTGGAGCCGTGGCTGCCTCGTGGCGCAGGTCACCCCGCAGCGATGATCACCCGTACCCGCGGAGGCGCCGCGGTGCCGGCTGGGCCGGTCAGGTCGCCGCACTGCCACGCCTCGGCCACCCGGGAGCCGGGCCCGGCTCCGTCGGTGCCGGCGGGGAGGAGGGCCAGCACGCCGGGCCGGGCGTCGAGGAGGACCGCACGCACGTCGGTCTCGAGGCTGAGCCCGCCGGGGGTGCAGGAGGCGGGGGGCCGCGCAGGGTCGGCGGGCTCGGAGGGCAGGGCGGCGACGTCGAGCGCGAAGGACCGGGTGGTCAGAGACGGCAGTCCGGCCCCGGCCGGAGCGTCGTCCAGCGACTCCGGCGCGTCGGCCGCGAACCCCTCGGCCTCACCCTCGGCGCCGTCCTCGGCGCGCGCCGAGGACGGCTGGTCGGCGGTCACCGCGGTGTCGCCGGTGCTCTCCACGCTGCCGGACCCCCCGCCCAGCGGGTCGAGCACCTGCACGGCGC
>JAUYLL010000059.1 GCA_030698375.1 Nocardioides sp.
TCCTGGCCTTGCCGCTCACCGCCCCGGAGCAGCTTCCGGCCTTCGCAAACTCCGCGATGGACGGGTACGCCGTCCAGGCCGACGACGTTGCGGGGGCAGGTCCGAACACACCCAGCGTGCTCCCCGTCGTCGCAGACATCCCGGCCGGGGCGCCGATCGGGCAGCTTGAGCCCGGAACGGCGCACCGTATTATGACCGGCGCCGCAGTGCCGGTTGGCGCCGATGCGATCGTCGAGGTCGAGGCCACCGACGGCGGCACGACCATGGTCGAGATACGGGCCGCGCGGGATCCCGGCACGTTCGTCCGCTCAGCTGGCAGCGACGTCGCCGCCGGGACGCAAGTCCTCGACGCCGGGATGGTCCTGGGGCCGGCGCAAATCGGGCTGCTGGCCGCCCTGGGCGTGGGACACGTCGATGTCCGGAGGCGCCCGCGAGTGCTCGTCTGTTCGACAGGCTCGGAACTCGCAGAGCACCCGGCCCGCGGCTCGGGCCTGATCCGCGACGCCAACGCGCCGATGCTGATGGCAGCTGTCCACGAGGCCGGGGGCGTCGCCGTACCGAGCCTATGGGTCGAGGACGACGTGCCATCCTTTCTCGCCGCGATCGGGGCCGCGGTCGAGGGGGCAGGCGGTGTCGACCTCGTCATCACCTCCGGCGGTGTCAGCGCGGGCGCCTACGAGGTGGTCAAGGACGCACTCGGCCCGTTGGGAGTCGAGTTCAGGAAGGTCGCCATCCAGCCCGGAATGCCGCAGGGCAGCGGACTCGTCACGCTGCCGAACGGCACGACAGTGCCGGTGGTCTGCCTGCCCGGCAACCCGGTCAGCGCGCTGGTCTCGTTCGAGGTCTTCATTCGGCCCGCCCTGCGATCGGCCGCCGGCCTGCTCCCCGCAGGCCGGCCCGTTGTCACAGCAACCCTCGCAGATGGAGTCTCCTCGATCGCCGGCAAGCGCCAGTTCCGGCGCGCCCGGCTCGACCGCTTAACCGGCGTCGTGACCCCGTGGGGCCCGGCAGGATCGGTGTTCCTGGGTTGGTTCGCGGGCGCGGACTGCCTCATCGACGTACCGACGAACGTCGCCGACATGGCGCCCGGAGACCTGGTCGACGTCTGGGACCTGACTCGCTCGAGCTAGTGAAGAGCCATTGCCGCGGCACCGACTGCCATCCCCAGGCTCGCCGCCCCCTCCAGGGCGCGGTCGCGTACTGCGAGCCGGCGACCGTCGCGACGGGCGCGGTCGACCGCCACAACGCTCAACGGCACGAGTGCGACGGCCCCCAGCAACAACGCGGCGCGCAGGACACTGCCGCCTGCGGTCGTCGTCCCGGCCATGTCCATCCCGGCGTCCATCCCAGCCATGTCCATCCCGGCCATGTCGTGATGGACATGGCCGCGCGGGGGGACCATCACCAGACACATCAGTGTCATCAGCCCGGCCATAACGGCGTGCTGGGCGCCGAGCCAGTGTCGAGTTCGACCTGCCTCGACTGCCAACGCGAACGTCTCCAGCGCGAACAGGAGGGAGACTGCAACCAGCACGGACGACGGCGGAGCTATCCAGGCCATGCCGATCATCGTCACCGCCATCGCGACGTGCGTGAGATATCGAACCCGGTCGCGGCCCCCCGAGCGGACCGAGCGAACAGCGGCATACCCACCACACCCGGCGAACCAGAGGGTGACGACGACGGCGACAGGAAGCGACACGGCCCGAGTCTGTGGTCGCGATCCCGCGGGCGCATGGCCACCTAAGCCGATCCTGAGTCTCAGCGAGGGCTGAAGTGGACACCCGACCGGCCGCGGATCCGGCGACAGTGGGGACTGTGAAGGCTCCTGCGACCTGCCGTCCCGCTCAGGCCGAGTTCACCCACTCCTCCGTGCCATCTGTGAAGACCTGGCGCTTCCAGACCGGCAGGCGCGCCTTGACCTCCTCGACCACGTCGGCGGTGGCGGCGAAGGCGGCCTGGCGGTGTGCAGCGCAGGTCACGACGACCATCGCGGTGTCGCCGATGGCCAACGGCCCGACCCGGTGGTGGGCGGCGGCCGCGCGCACCTCCGGGTGGCGGCCAAGCACCTCGCAGACGACCTCCTCCAAGACCTGGTCAGCGGTCGGATGTCCCTCGTACTCCAGTCGGTGCACGGCCCGGCCAGCGTCGTGGTTCCTCACCACCCCCGAGAAGAGGACGACCGCGCCCGCGTCGGGCGTGTCGCCGAGCTCATCGAGAACGGCGGTGGGGTCCAGCGGCCGGTCCGACACTGACGATAGACATCTCACGTCGTACTCCCTGGGATTGTCGAACAACCGAAGCTGCTGCACGTGGACGGCCACGTCGTGACCGGGCAGAGAGCCACCGTCACCGTGCGCTACTGGGGTGCGATCAAGGCACTCACCGGGGTCGCGGAGGAGACCGTGGTGGGCGCCACCCTCGCGGACGTGTTGGCCGAGATCGCGGTCCGTCATCCAGACCGGCGCTTCACCGCCCTCCTGGAGATCTGCAGCATCCTGGTCGGCGACCGCCGACAAGAAGGAGGATCCGCGCGGCAGATCCACCTCGTAGATCGCGACGTCGTCGAACTGCTGCCGCCGTTCGCAGGCGGCTGAAGGCAGCAACGCCGGACGGCGGACGACTTGGACACGCACAGGCGTGATCCTCCCCTGGGAGGCACCGCACCCCGCTGCCGGATTAGGCGAACGCTCAGGTCGCGGGAAGGCTGGAGGCGGCAGGACGAGGGTCCGGGTCCCCGCGGGGGGACCCGGACCGTTGAACTGCTGTGGCCGGCGAGTGGCTCAGTGTCGAACCGAGGCCGAGCTCAGACGCTGGCCAGCTCCTTGTCGCTCGCCACGTGACGGGAGACTCCTACGGCACCCGGCACCCAGATGAAGTACGCCGAAAGCAGCAGCAGCAGGCCGGGTCCGATCAGCAGCCACGGCACCAACTTCGCGGCGAGCCCCAGCCCCGGGATGTCGTCGGTCTTCTGGAAGTCGGAGATGTTGTCGTGCACGACGCCGGCGAGCGCGTCCCACCGGTCGAGGATGCCGCCGACGACCGAGACCTCCGGGTTGGCCGAGTCCTTCTCCAACAGACCGGTCGCGACGACCGGGGAGTTGGCCTTGAGCGCCTCGACCACCGCGTCAGGCTTGGCGCCCAGCAGGTCCGGGAGGTCACGGACGACCTTGGTCTCGAGCTCGACGTCGGCCGCCCGGACCGCGGTGAGGTAGGCCTGACCCTCGGTGATACTGGCTGGCCCGGAGTATGTGAACACCCCCTCCCAGTTCCCCATCAGCGTGTCGAGCTTCGCGGTCTTGCCCAGCAGCCCGAGGACCAGCGGAGCCACGATCACGATGATCCCGAGGCCGGCCACGAGGGCGATGCCGCTGCGAGGTCCCGGCGTACTCCAGACCCGCCAGCCAATGAGCACACCGAGGATGCCGAGCAGCAGGAACAGCACCGCCACGACCTTGGTCGGCAGGACCGAGGCCGGGATGTTGCTGGCGGCGTTGAAGTTGGCCTGGTTCGCTTCGAGGGCAGTGGCGACCCCGGTCATGTAGTCCGCTGCGTGGTCGAGGTACGGGCGGCCGTCGGCGTATGGCGCACCGCTGTTGTCGGTCGGGCTGAGTACCCGTCCGACGGCTGGGTAGTTCGAGGTCAGGATCCCGGCGACCTCCTTGGGTGTCGCCCGCATCCTCACCCCGAACCTGCGCGAGGCAGAGGTGCTGCTCGGCACCACGATCCGTTGCCTCATCGAGCAGCGCGAGGCTGCTCGCGCACTGGGAGCGCTCGGCCCGGCCGTCGTCGTGATCAAGGGCGGCCACCCGGTCTCCGAGTGTTCCGAGCAAGCCGTCGACGTCGTCTGGGACGGTACGTCGATCCACGAGCTGTCAGCGCCCCGCGTCGACACGGTCAACAACCACGGCACCGGCTGCACCTTTGCCGCAGCAGCAGCCGCGGCGATGGCGGGTGGAGCGGTACCGGCCACGGCGCTCCGGACGGCGAAGGACTACGTGTCCCTGGCGCTCAGCAGGGGGCGTCCTGGCAGCTCGGTCACGGTCATGGCCCCCTGGACCACTTCACAGGAAGTCACCGATGAGCCACACGCCGGTCGGCGGTCTGCCGCTGCGCCATGCCGCCGCCTGGAGCCACGCGACCCAGCACCCCTTCCTCGAAGCCGTGCGCGACGGGACAGTCACCGAGTCGGCCTTCGAGGCGTGGCTCGTGCAGGACTACCACTTCGTGTCCGACCTGCTCGCGTTCCAGGGAAGGCTGCTCGCCAGGGCGCCGCGCCTGGCGCAGGCGGCCCTCGCCGGCGGTGCCATGGCGCTGGTCGACGAGCTGACCTGGTTCGAGGAGCTGGCGGCCACCCACCAGCTCGACCTCATGGAGCCGCCGAGGCCGGAGACCGCGACGTACTCGGCCCTGCTGAGGAAGCTCGACGACGCGGACGTGGCTGTCGCGCTCACCGCGCTGTGGGCCATCGAACGGGTCTACCTCGACGCCTGGTCCTTCGCGGCTCCGGGTGCCCCGGCCTACCGGGTGTTCGTGTCGCACTGGACGACGCCACAGTTCGCGACCTACGTCGGCGACCTGGAGCAGGCGGCGGACGCTGTGGCGACGCGGCCCGCGGAACCGGACGTGGAGGCCGCGTTCGTGGCGGTCCTGGAGGCCGAGTCCCGCTTCTGGGCCATGGCCCTGGGGGACGAGGCGTGAACGAGACAGCTGCCGTGAGCCTTTCGCAGGCCCTCTGGGCACGCAACGCAGACCGGGCGGCGGAAGCGCTCGGGCACCCGTTCGTCCGGCGACTGGCAGACGGGACGCTGCCCCGCGAGTCATTCGCGGACTTCGTGGCCCAGGACGCCTTCTTCCTCGAGGCCTTCTGCCGGGCCTACGGGTTCGGGCTCGCGCACAGTCCGGATCGGATGGCGCTCGACACGTTCGCAGAGCTGCTCATCGGCGTGCGCGAGGAGCTGCGGCTGCACGCGTCGTACGCCGCGGAGTGGGGAATCGACCTGTCGACGGTCGAGCCGGTGCCGGCGACACTCGCATACACCGATTTCCTGCTGACCATCGCGGCCCGAGGAGACATCGGCGTCACCTGCGCCGCGTTGACGCCCTGCATGCGGCTCTACGCGCACCTTGGGCAGTCGCTGTCGCTCCCGACCAGCGACACCTATGGCCGGTGGGTCGCCACCTACGCCGACCCCGACTTCGAGAGCCTCGCAGCGACGATCGAGCGGCTCGTCGACGTCTACGCCGACGACACCGCAGAGGTCCGCACCGTCTACGGACGGGCCATGCAGCTGGAGCTGGAGTTCTTCGACGCGGCCTGTCACCGCACCTGAGCAGTGATGTCCGCCGGGGCCCTGACATGGGCCCCGCGCGTCGACAGGCAGCCCAGCGGCATCCGATTTGGGATCCCAACCGGAACTTTCGTTTGCACTACAAGACGCCGTGTTTAGTGAGGTACGCCACCAGGTCAGGAGTGAGCGGCATATCCTCCATCTCTTGCAGTCCGAACCAGCCAACGTCGGCTGCGTCATCTCCGGCGACCAGGTCGCCACCCACAACGTGTGCCAGGAAGTCGTGAATCTCGAAGGTCTCATCTGGGCCGTTCGAGACATCGAGCGACCACACTTCTCGTTCGACGGCAACGTGGAGTCCGGTCTCCTCGAATGCTTCCCGCACCGCGGCATCCTCAAGGGACTCACCCAGTTCGACACGCCCGCCCGGGACACTCCAGCATCCCGCATCAGGCTCCCGTGACCGAAGCACCAGGAGAACCTTGTTCTCGGCATCCCTCACCACCGCGCTAGCGGCCAATGTCTTCATCGCGGCGACTCTATCGATACGCCACGACTCAGCAGTCGCATCGGTAGGGGATATCGGCACGCGGACCGTGCCAAGCGGGATCCGCATGCGGGACGAGCGCCTCATGCCGTGCCCTTGACAGGTGCAGAGAAGCGGAGACGGTGCGCCGTGAGTGGCTGGCCACGTTCGTGGCCCGCAAGACCGCCCCGAAGGGTGCCGAGGCCCTGATATGCGAGGCCGTCGTGACCGGCCACCACTCGCTGAGCAAGGCCATGGACCACCGGCACCCGTTGCTCTTCACGCTGCTCGGGATCGACGTCCCGACCGGCTACTACGGCGCGGGGTACGAGGAGTGCCACAAGATCGCGACCAAGGCGAGCACGCCGAAGGCCGCGACCATGACCACCCTCGCCGCGATCGTCGCCGCGTGGGAGGCCACGACCGGCAAGCACTCGTGGCGCAACCCGACCGCGTGGGACGCCCGCGTGCTCGGCGCGCTCGTGGAGTGGGGCTACCAGCCCAGCGAGGTCGAGCGGATCGCGCTCGGCGAGGAGCCG
>JAUYLL010000065.1 GCA_030698375.1 Nocardioides sp.
GGCTTCCCGTCGCGTCGGACATCGACCGCGGCCCGCCACGCCTGGTAGGTCTCCTCGGAAAGGGCAAGGTCGACCTGGGTGGGGTTGATCGTTTCGATCTCGCGCCAGAAGATGTCGCACAGGTCCCGGGCAAGTCCCCGCAGGGTCGAGTAATCCAGGTCGTGGCTGCGGCGCGTCAGATAGCGAGTGAGCATCTCGGCCACGTCCTGGTTGACCAGGCCGTAGGAGTCGACGAGCTGGGCGGGGGTCATCGCCGGGGCGCGCATCGCGCCGCGCAGGGTGGCGGGAACACTGGGTGGGAAGTGCCGGGAATCGTGCAGCACCTGTCAGGCGAGGTGTCCGATGTAGTGCTCGTAGCCGGCGCCGTAGCGGCCGCGGCGGGTCTCGACCGCGTGGTGCAACAACCCCTCGGCGGTCAGGTCGGCCAGTTCGATGCCCTGGGTGGTCAGGGCGCCGGCGACATCCAGCCGTGCGCAGCGCTTGTAGTGCGGCGAGGTAGTGGCCTGGTTGACCAGTTCCACGAACCGGTCCAGGTCTGGATCGGCTTGGCCGGCCTCGAAGAACTGGAAGTAGTGCTTGAACCGGCTCGCGCGGAACGCGGGCAGCGAAGGGCGGATCACCCGCAGACAGAACAGCACCTTCAGCGCGTGGCTTGCGTGCGCACGCTGCGTCGGCAGCTTGAAGAGGTCGCGAACCTGGGTAGTGCCGGCGTCCAACCCGGACGCCAGCCACCGCTCCTGCCAGGTCCTTCCCGGATGCTCGGCCAGGAGTGTGAGCAGGGCGCGCAGTCCGGTGCGGCGTTCTGATGATCGCGACCGGGTGACCGGCCAGACCTGATCGGCGATCGCTGCGATCTGCTGTGCGGTCGCGGTGTCCAGGTTCCCGTGCGGGCGTGGCGGGACCGCGGGGGCCGGGGACGGTGAGGGGGTGATCATCTGCCGAGCAGCCAGCTGCCGGCGGGGGCGAGCCGGGGCTTCGGGGCGCAGCGCGCGTTGCTTGGTGTGTCGTCGCTCAGCCATCGGACTCTCCCGTCGACTCAGCCACCGAACTCGGCGCTCCGAACACCGTCTTGAAGTCGGCGTCGTCGTATCCCGGCGTCGGCGTGGTCGCCGGTCGGGGTGCGGCGTAGTGCTGCTGCAGTCGGTCGAAGACCTCCTCGACCCGGGGTCGCAGATAGGGGTCCAGGGAGGACCCGAACCTGACGCTTGAGGACGTCATGACCGTCACCCGGCACCAGCATGTGACTCGGCGGTCATCCGCTCGATCGTGGTGTGCCGCAGATCGTGCAGCGTCCAGTCCGTGCCCAGCAGATCGTTGGCGCGCTGCAGCACCCGCCGGGCGGCGAAGTACGACAGCGGCCGTGGCTGGCCGCGTAGCGTGCGCCAGATGACCTCCTCGGCGGCGGGTGTGCCACGCTCGTCGAAGTAGGCCGCAAGCAGCCGCAGCGCCTCCGGCGAGGTAGGCACCGGCTGTAAGGCGCGGGTGCCCTTGCTGATCACCCAGAGCTGTTGTCGGGTCCAGTCCACCCGATCACCGGTCACGCCGAGCAACTCGCTCGCCCGCGCGCCGGTGGACAAGAACAACGCCAGCAGCGCCCGGTCACGGGTGCTGCGCATCGCGGCGAGCAGCTCAGCGGCCAAATCGTCCGGGATCGAACGCGGCACCAGCTCGGCCGACTTCTGCCGCAGCGGCGCGCGGCGGTGCTGCGGCCGCGGTTCGAGCGGGCTTCGGTGCGCCATCCGTGCGCGGCGAGTAGAGCTCGCCGGCACCGGGTTGGCGACCGGGCCACGGCCGAACTGGGCGTGGAAGATGTAGAACGAGGACAGCACCGAAAGGGTGTGGTTGATCGTCGCCGGTGCGTAGCCCGACCCGAGCGCGCGCTTGCCGGTGCGATGGTTAACCGACCCCTCAGACATCAGCGCCGACGTCGATGTCGACGGGCTGCGGTGCCGTTGCGGGTTGTCAGCCGAACGCATCCAGCCGACCAGAACCTCGACATCGGCGCGCGACGCGCGATCCCAAACGACCCCGAGTGCATGCAACAGCCGCCACCAGCGCAGCAGATCCTGAGCGTAAGAGCGCGCGGTAAGCGGGCTCATATCCGTGAGCATCAAGTCCCGCAAGAACACCGAGAACGGTTCGACCTCCTCGCCGTGCTCTTCGACGACCACGAACGGCAACGACGCCGTTGTACCAGCGCGACCCCCCAATCCGCGAGAATTGCCTGCCCCGTCGAGCAATACCTGTCGTAGTTCGTCCACTAATCCACTCCCGCCGCGGCCCTCGAGCCAGGGCCTTCAGTGGTGCAGTCAACAGGACGCTCGACCAGGCCTTGTTGTTGGCGATCACGCGGCGGCGCTCCTCGCGGCGGGCCTCGGCCTCCTCCTCGCTCTCGCCGCCCTCGTCCGCGCTGGCGGTGCTGCCGGACCCGCCGCCGCGACGACGCAGGCCGGACGCGGCGAGGTCGGTGACGACCCACACCGGCACGTACTGCTGGTAGGGCTCGTCGTCCTCGTGCTCCTCGTCGTACTCGTCCTCGGGGTAGACCCACTCCTTGACGACCTGGACGCGAGCGCCGGGAACGTT
>JAUYLL010000066.1 GCA_030698375.1 Nocardioides sp.
GAGCCGGAGCCCGAGCCGGAGCCCGAGCCGGAGCCCGAGCCCGAGCCCGAGCCCGAGCCGGAGGAGAAGCCGAAGCCGAAGCCCGAGCCGAAGAAGGAGGAGCCGAAGGGCGAGCCCGCCGCGAAGCACGTCGAGAAGGCGGCTGCCCCCGCACCCGCGGGCGACGCGGGCTCCTCCCGCGGCGACGGTGCGTACGTGACGCCGCTGGTCCGCAAGATGGCCGCCGAGCACGACGTGGACCTCGCCGAGGTTGCCGGCAGCGGCGTCGGCGGCCGAATCCGCAAGCAGGACGTGCTCGAGGCAGCGGAGAAGAAGAAGTCCGCCGCAGCCCCATCGGGGAAGTCCCGCGAGAAGTCGGAGGCTCCGGCCCCGAAGGCGTCCGGGCCCTCGGCCCCGAGCCCGCTGCGCGGCAAGACCGAGCCGATGTCGCGTCTGCGCAAGGTGATCGCCAAGCGGATGGTCGAGTCGCTGCAGGTCAGCGCCCAGCTGACCACGGTGGTCGAGGTCGACGTCACCAACATCGCCCGCCTCCGCAACGAGGTGAAGGAGGAGTTCGCCGCCCGTGAGGGCGTGAAGCTCTCCTACATGCCGTTCTTCGCCAAGGCCTCGGTCGACGCCCTCAAGGCACACCCGTCGCTCAACGCCGCGGTCGACACCGAGAAGGGCGAGGTGACCTACTTCGACCACGAGAACCTCGCGATCGCGGTCGACACCGAGAAGGGCCTGCTGACGCCGGTCATCAAGGACGCCGGTGACCTCTCGATCGCCGGGCTGGCCCGCAAGATCGCCGACGTCGCCGAGCGCACCCGCAGCAACAAGATCGGCCCCGACGAGCTGGCGGGGGGCACCTTCACCCTCACCAACACCGGGAGCCGGGGTGCGCTCTTCGACACCCCGATCATCAACCAGCCCCAGGTGGCCGTCCTCGGCACCGGCTCGGTCGTGAAGCGGGCGGTGGTCATCGACGACGCCAACCTCGGCGAGACGATCGCGGTACGCCAGATGGTCTACCTCGCGCTCACCTACGACCACCGGATCGTGGACGGCGCCGACGCCGCCCGCTTCCTCTCCGAGGTCAAGGAGCGGCTCGAGGCCGGCCAGTTCGAGGTCTGACCCACCCCGCACGTCCAGCACCAACCCGTCCGCCCCGAGGAGCACTCCTCGGGGCGGACGTGCTTGACCGGCCTGCCAGAGTGACTTCCATGCGCTTCCTGATCGCCGGTTCGTCCGGGTTCCTCGGCACGGCCCTCCGCGAGCACCTGGCCGACGAGGGCCACGAGGTGGTCCGGCTGGTCCGCGGCGACGCCAGCGGGCCCGGGACGTCGCCGTGGGACCCCTACGCCGGGGAGCTCGACCAGGCCGAGGTCGAGCGCGCGGACGTGGTGGTGAACCTCGCCGGCCGACCCCTCGTCGGCAACCCGCACTCGGCGGCGTACCGGCGGGACCTGATGGACAGCCGCGTGAAGACCACGAGCGTGCTCGCCGAGGCGATCGCCCGCAGCGAGCGCAAGCCCGTCTTCCTCGCGCAGAACGGGACGGCGTACTACGGCGACCGCGGCGACGAGGTGCTCGACGAGGACAGCGGGACGGCCGAGGGCAGCATCCTGACGCCGGTCACCCGCGCGTGGGAGGCCGCCACCCAGCCCGCCGTCGATGCCGGCGCCCGGGTCTGCGTGCTGCGGACCGGCCCGGTCCTGCACCGCAGCGGGGGCGCCCTCAAGCCGATCCTGCTGCTGTTCAAGGCCGGTCTCGGTGGCCGCCTCGGCTCCGGCCGGCAGTACTTCCCGATCTCCTCGCTCGAGGACTGGGTCCGGGCGACCATGTTCCTGGCCACGAACGACGCCAGCAGCGGCCCCTACAACATGGTGGCGCCCCAGCCTCCGACGAACACCGAGTTCACCAAGGCGCTGGGCAGGGCCCTCGGGCGGCCGACCGTCCTCCCGGTGCCGGCGTTCGCGATCCGGCTCGCCGCCGGCCCGGTCGCCCCCGAACTGCTCGGCAGCTACCGCATCGTCCCGGCCCGGCTGCAGGCCGAGGGTTTCACCTTCCACCACCCCGGGGTCGACGCGATCCTCCGCTCCGCCCTCCAGGAGTAGCGCGCTCAGCCCGCCGGGCCGACGGACGCGACCCGCCAGGCGCCGTCGTGGTGGACCAGCCGCACGGTGCGGGTGCTCGGCCGGTCACGTGGCAGCGGGTACGACGTCCCGTCGGTGCGCACCGCCCGGGAGCCCACCAGGCGGTCGGTCACCCGCAGCAGCCGGGTCTGCGACCGATCGCGGAGCACCTCCACGCGGGCGATCTCCATCCGCATGCCTCGCACGCGCAGCCCCCGGGCGGCGTAGTCGGCCAGCAGACGGACGTCACGGTGGCCGGCCACGGAGCCGGGGAGGTAGAGCCTGGCCAGCGCGCCGGCCCTCCCCCGGGCGTAGGCGCGAGCACGGGCGGCGTCCCACGCGACCAGCACGGCGGTCGGATCGGCACCGAGGTCACGCAGCGCGTCGGGGGAGACCTCGTCGTCGCGGAGTGCCGCTCCAGCGACACTGGCGAGATCGGCAGAGGCAGCCCGGGCCCCCGATACCTCCTGGGCCACG
>JAUYLL010000074.1 GCA_030698375.1 Nocardioides sp.
ACCTGCTCGACCTCGCCGCGATGGAGGCCGCCGGCCCCTGCCTGCTCGTCGGGTTCTCCGACGTCACCGCGCTGCACACCGTGTTCGGCGACCGGCTCGGCGTCGCGACCCTGCACGCGCCGGGAGTGGCGGGCCTGGGCGAGCTCGACGACCCGTCCCGCGAGCGGGTGCGCGAGTGTGTCGTCGGCGCCGCGCCGTCGGTGCTGCGCGGGCGCTGGCTGGTGTCGGCCGAGGCGGAGGTCAGCGGCCCGCTGGTGGGCGGCAACCTCGCGCTGCTGGCCTCGGCCGCAGGCACGCCCGACGCCGGCCGCGCCCTCGCGGCGGTGGCGCTGCTCGAGGACGTCGCGGAGCCGCCGTACCGCGTGGACCGGATGGTCACCCAGCTGCTCCGCTCCGGGTGGTTCGACGGGGTGCGCGCGGTGGTGTGCGGCGACTTCACCCGCTGCGGCGACCCGGCCGAGGTCGAGGCCGTGCTGCGGGCCCGCCTCGGCGGCGTCGCCCCGGTCCTCGTCGGTCTCCCCGTCGGCCACGGCCCGGTCAACGAGCCCATCCTCCTCGGCGCCCGCGCCCGCCTCACCCCCGACGGCACCCTCCACGTCGCCGGCCTGCGCTGAGAAAACGGGCCTCAACACCCCTCATCAGGGCCGTACGGCGGCGAGGGCGGTCAGCTCGGCGGCGACGTTGGCGCGGGCTCGGTCCTCCCACCGCGCGCGTCCGGTGGCGGTGCGGAAGAGGGCGGGGGCGGCGAGCAGGGACTCCAGCACCGCGCTGCGCCCGGCGGAGAAGAGGTCCGCGGGCACGGCGGCGTACTCGTGGCGTACGCCGCGGCGGTAGTCGGCGTACCGCTCGGGGTCGGCGGCGAGCACGGCCAGGTCGGCGTCGCTGAGGACGGCGCCGGGGAGGTCGTCGGGGGCCGGGTCGTGGCTGGCGGTGAGCCGGACCAGCCGCGCGACCTCGGCGCGGGTCTCGTCGGGGACGAGCTCGGCCAGCGTGGTCTCGGCCCACTGGGCGGAGGCCTCCTCGTCCTCACCGGCCCGGCCGGCGTACACCGCGTCGTGGAACCAGGCGGCGAGGCGGACGGCGAGCGGGTCGTGCACGGGGTGCACCTCGAGCAGCAGGTCGAGGTGGGCCAGGACCTCGGCCAGGTGCCGCTCGTCGTGGTAGCCCCGGTGCGGCTCGCGGTAGGCCGCGACGAGCCGGTCGCGCAGGTCCGCGTCGCCGTCGAGCGGCCAGGGCAGCGAGGTGGGCAGGGGAGAGGTCACCGTCCCATCCTCGCGCGGATCAGGTCGCCGGCGCGGGGTCCGGGACCGGCGGGGGCGTCATCGCCCAGCGGATGGTGCCGGTGGCCAGTGTGCCGAGCGCCCGGACCACGGTGCGCTCGGAGACCGGGAGGCTCGGCAGCCGCAGCGGACGGCGGGTCCAGCGCGGCATCAGCCCGACCGCGGCGGCGGCCAGCATGCCGTACGGCGCGCGGGCCGGCAGCGGCAGCGGCGGCTTGAGGAGGAGGAACGACACCGCCTCCCGGGCGTGCTGGGTGGGGCGCAGCTCGGGCCGGTACGCGGCGAGCACCTCGGCCAGCTCGGCCTCGGTCGTGGGCGGGTCCAGGACCCCGAGCTTGCCGGCGACGAGCGCCGTCTGGGCGACGTACGCGTCGCGGCCCGCCTGGTCCAGCGGCCGCGCCCCGTAGGTCTGGTGCGCCCGCAGGAAGCTGTCGACCTCGGCGATGTGCACCCACATCAACAGGTGCGGGTCGTCGGCGCGGTACGGCGTCCCGTCGGGCATCGTGCCGGTGATCGAGCGGTGGATGCGGCGGACCGCGGCGATCGACCGCTCGGCGTCGGGCACGGTCCCGAAGGTGGTGACCGCGAGGAACGAGCTGGTGCGTGCCAGCCGGCCCCACATGTCGCCGCGGTAGCCGGAGTGCTCGCCGACGGCGGTCATGGCGACGGGGTGCAGCGACTGGAGCATGAGCGCGCGCATGCCGCCGACGAACATCGAGGCGTCGCCGTGCACCCGGGCGATCTCGCTGTCGGGGGCGAACCAGCGTGGGCCGGAGGTGCCGTGGATCCGCTCGCGCTTGGCGGGGCCGTCGGGGCCGGCCACCCGGAGGAAGAGGGCCTCGCCGAGGCGCGCCCGCAGCGGGGCGAGGGGTGCGAGCACGCTGGCCATGGCCCCATCCTCGCCCGGCGCACCAAACCCGTGGATGCGCCAGTGATGATGTGACACACCGAATGTGACATAGGCATTGACAAGGTCCGGGCGGGCTGGGCAGCATGGTCGCGCACGGAGATTCCGTGGCACCGCACCGCCTGACCCACCGGCCCGCCGCAGGCGGCCCCGTGAAGGAGGGACGACGATGTCCGCCCAGACCATCGAGAACCAGACCGTCGAGAACCTGCCCACCGAGGTCGCGATCGACCTCGACGCGCCCGAGATTCCCGAGGGCCTCACCGACGAGCAGTACCGTGCGGTGCTCGCCACGCTCTCCCAGGCCTCCGTCGACCGTCACTTCGACGCCTTCGCCGACATCGACTGGGACCACCCCGACTTCGTCGTGACCCACGACGACCCGCGCTGGATCCTCCCGAAGGCCGACCCGCTGGGCGCCTCGGCGTGGTACCAGTCCCAGCCCCGCGAGAAGCAGATCGCGATGGGCCTGTGGCGCCAGGCCAACGTCTTCCGTGTCGGCCTGCAGTTCGAGAACATCCTGATCCGCGGGATCATGCAGCACGTCTTCAGCCTGCGGAACGGCGCTCCGGAGTACCGCTACCTCATGCACGAGGCGACCGAGGAGTGCCACCACACGCAGATGTTCCAGGAGGGCGTGAACCGGATCGGCATCGACGTCCCCGGCATGCCGCTGTGGATCCGCGCGGTGAGCCCGACCTTCTCGCTGTTCGCCAACCGCCTCCCGGTGATCTTCTTCCTCGGTGTCCTGGCCGGGGAGGAGCCCATCGACCACGTGCAGAAGACGGTCCTGCGGAGCCGCGAGGAGCTGCACCCGATGATGGGCCGGATCATGGAGATCCACGTCGCCGAGGAGGCCCGCCACATCTCCTTCGCCCACGAGTACATCAAGCGCCAGGCGCCCAGGCTGGGCCGGTTCGAGCGCTTCGCCGTCTCCCTGTTCTACCCGGTCATCATGCGGGTGCTGGGCGACGCGATCATGGTCCCGCCCAAGGAGTTCCGCCGCGAGTTCGCCATCCCCGACGCGGTCGTCCGCGAGCTCTACTGGCGCTCGCCGGAGTCGCAGAAGATGCTCAGCGACACCTTCGCAGACGTGCGGATGCTGGCCGAGCAGTCGGGCCTGATGACCCGCCTGTCGCGGCGGCTGTGGCGCCGCCTCAGGATCGACGGCCGCCCGGCCCGTTTCCGCAGCGAGCCCCCGGTGAAGTTCGCCGCCTGACGGCGCCGGACCTCCCGCACCCCGAGACCCCCGGAGCAAGCGATGACGCACGTCGTCACCCGGTCGTGCTGCGCGGACGCGTCGTGCGTCTTCGCCTGCCCGGTCAACTGCATCCACCCCACCCCTGACGAGCCGGACTTCGGCACCGCCGAGATGCTGTACGTCGACCCGGTGGCCTGCGTGGACTGTGGCGCCTGCGTCAGCGCCTGCCCGGTCGGGGCGATCAAGCCGCACACTGCGTTGACGTCGGCGGAGCTGCCGTTCCTCGACATCAACGCCGCCTTCCACGACCCGCCCGCGCCGCGCCCCATCCAGGCCCCGGTCTCACCGATCCGACCGACCGACCCCGCCCGCGGCGGGCTGCGGGTGGCGGTCGTCGGGTCCGGCCCGGCCGCGATGTACGCCGCCGACGAGCTGCTCAAGCGGGACGGCGTCGAGGTCACCGTCCTCGACCGGCTGCCCGTGCCCTACGGCCTGGTCCGCGCCGGCGTCGCCCCCGACCACCCCGACACCCGAGCCGTCACCACGCTGTTCGGGCACATCGAGTCCGAGCCCGGCTTCTCCTACCGCCTCGGTGTCGAGGTCGGCGCCGACGTGCGGCACACCGAGCTCCTCGCCCACCACCACGCCGTCCTCTACGCGACCGGCGCGTCGGCCGACCGGCGACTCGGCGTCCCGGGGGAGGACCTGCCCGGCAGCGGCACCGCTACCGCCGTCGTCGGTTGGTACAACGGCCACCCCGACCACCGGGACCTCGACGTCCGGCTCGACGCCGAGCGCGTGGTCGTCGTCGGCAACGGCAACGTCGCCCTTGACGTCGCCCGGCTCCTCGCCACCGACCCCGAGCGGCTCGCCGGCACCGACATCGCCGACCACGCCCTGCAGGCCCTGCGGGAGAGCAAGGTCCGCGAGATCGTCCTGGTGGCCCGCCGCGGCGCGGCCCAGGCGGCGTACACCCTGCCGGAGCTGACCGGGCTGCTGGCACGCGAGGACATCGAGGTGGTCGTCGACGGCGACCTGCACCTCGACGCCGAGACCGTACGCCGGCGCGCGGCCGGCGAGCTGCCTGCTGTCGAGGAGCTCGCGCTGGCCGCGGTCGAGGCGCTGCCGCAGGCCTCGGCGGCCCCGGCGGTGGCCGGTCGTCGCCGGATCGTGCTGCGCTTCGGTGTCCTACCGGTCGCGGTGATCGGCGAGGGGGCCGTGGCCGGCCTCGAGGTCGAGCGGGCCGAGGTCCGCGTCGAGGACGGGCGGGTGGTCGCCACGCCGACCGGTGTGCGCGAGGTGCTGCCCGCCACGGCCGTGCTGCGCGCGGTCGGCTACCGCGGCGTCCCCGTGCCCGACCTGCCCTTCGACGAGGTCACCGCGACGGTGCCCCATCGCGACGGCCGGGTCGTCGACGCGACCGGCGCCGCCCTGCCCGGCGCCTACGTCGCCGGCTGGATCAAGCGCGGCCCGCGTGGCTACATCGGCACCAACAAGTCCTGCTCGGCCGAGACCGTCGACAGCCTGGTGGCCGACCACAACGCAGGCTTGCTGACCGAGCCCACCGGCAGCGCCGCGGCGTTCGACGCGCTGCTTCGCACCCGGCGCCCCAACGTCGTCGACGCGACGGGGTGGCGCCGGATCCGGCGCTTCGAGAAGGCCTGGGGCGAGCGGTCCGGCCGGCCGGCGCGACGACTCAGCGACGTCGCCCGCATGCACGAGGTGGCGGCCTCCTCCCGCGTCACGCTCCCCGCCTGAGCCGCCTACGCTGGGGCGCGTGCAGGTCCTTGTCGTCGACGGAGCGAACGTGGTCGGGGCGCGCCCCGACGGCTGGTGGAAGGACCGCGCCGGTGCGGCCCGGCGGCTGCACGAGGAGCTGATGACCGCCGACCTCCCGCACGACGAGGTCGTGCTGGTGCTCGAGGGCAAGGCGAAGGGCGGGCACCGGCCGGGCCGGGACGCCCACGTCCGGACGGTCCACGCCAAGGGCTCGGGGGACGACGCGGTCGTCGAGGCCGTGCGGGCGGCGCTGACGCGTTCCCCCGGCGCGCGGGTGACCGTCGTCAGCGCCGACCGGATGCTGCGCGCCCGGGCCGAGGCCGCCGGCGCCCTGTGCCTCGGTCCGTCCTGGCTGCTCGACGAGCTCGGGGCCGCACGATGAGCGGCGGCCTCTTCGGCCTCCTCGACGACGTCGCGGCACTCGCCCGGCTCGCGGCGGCCTCGATCGACGACGTCGGGGCCGCCACCGGCCGCGCCACCGCCAAGGCGGCCGGCGTGGTGATCGACGACGCCGCAGTGACGCCCCAGTACGTGCGCAACCTCGCCGCCGAGCGCGAGCTGCCGATCATCCGGCGCATCGCCACCGGCTCGCTGCGCAACAAGCTGCTCTTCATCCTCCCGGTGGCGCTGCTGCTCAGCCAGTTCCTGCCGTGGCTGCTGACCCCGATCCTCATGCTGGGGGGCGCCTACCTCTGCTACGAGGGGGCCCACAAGATCGTCGACGTGGTGGCCGCACGCCGCCGCTGCCGCGACCAGGTAGCCGAGCAGGCCGACGCGCCGAAGTCGGAGGACGAGGTCGTCAGGGGCGCGGTGCGCACCGACTTCATCCTCTCGGCCGAGATCATGGTGATCGCGCTCAACGAGATCGCCGCCGAGACGTTCTGGAGCCGGCTGGTCATCCTCGCCGTCGTCGCCCTGGTCATCACCGTCGTGGTCTACGGCGCGGTGGCGCTCATCGTGAAGATGGACGACATCGGTCTGCGGCTCGCCCAGCGCGGGGGCCGAGCGGTCGCGCGTCTGGGCACCGGCCTGGTGCACGCCATGCCGAAGGTCCTCACGGTCCTGTCGGTGGTCGGCACCGTCGCGATGCTGTGGGTGGGCGGCCACATCGAGCTCGTCGGCCTCCACGAGCTCGGCTGGCACGCGCCGTACGACCTCGTCCACCACGTCGAGGTGGCGGTCGCCGGCGCCACCGGCGCCCTCGGGGGCGTGCTCGGCTGGCTCACCAACACCGCGTTCTCCGCGCTGCTCGGCGGCGTGCTGGGCCTGCTGCTCGTCGCCGTACGCCGACTCCTGCCCGGCGGGCACTGAGCCGTCAGGCCGGCAGGTCCTCGGCGTCGACGATCCGGTAGGCGTAGCCCTGCTCGGCGAGGAACCGCTGCCGGTTCTGGGCGAAGTCGGCGTCGACGGTGTCGCGCGCGACGACGGCGTAGAAGCGCGCCGTGCGCCCCTCGTCCTTGGGTCGGAGCAGGCGCCCGAGGCGCTGAGCCTCCTCCTGGCGCGACCCGAACGAGCCGGAGACCTGGATCGCCACCTCGGCGCCGGGCAGGTCGACGGAGAAGTTCGCCACCTTCGAGACCACGAGCAGCTCGATCTCGCCGGTGCGGAACGCCTCGTAGAGCCGCTCGCGCTCCTTGACCGTCGTGTCGCCCTTGATGACCGGCGCGTCCAGCGCGGCCGCGAGCTCGTCGAGCTGGTCGAGGTACTGGCCGATCACCAGCGTCGGCTGGCCGCGGTGCTGCTCGACCAGGCGCTGCGCCACCTTCGTCTTGACCGCGGTGCAGGACGCCAGCCGGTAGCGCTCCTCGGCCTCGGCCGTCGCGTACGCCAGCCGCTCACCCTCGGGCAGTGTCACCCGCACCTCGACGCAGTCGGCCGGCGCGATCCAGCCCTGGGACTCGATGTCCTTCCAGGGGGCGTCGTAGCGCTTGGGGCCGATGAGGGAGAAGACGTCGGACTCCCGGCCGTCCTCGCGCACCAGCGTCGCGGTCAGCCCGATGCGGCGCCGCGCCTGCAGGTCCGCGGTCATCCGGAAGATCGGCGCCGGCAGCAGGTGCACCTCGTCATACACGATGAGGCCCCAGTCGCGGGCGTCGAGCAGCTCGAGGTGCGGGTAGACGCCCTTCCGCCGCATCGTCAGCACCTGGTACGTCGCGATGGTGACCGGGCGGACCTCCTTGCGGGCTCCGGAGTACTCGCCGATCTCGTCCTCGGTCAGCGTGGTGCGGCGCAGCAGCTCGGCCTTCCACTGGCGCGCGGAGACCGTGTTGGTCACGAGGATCAGCGTCGTCGCCCCGGCGAGGGCCATCGCCGCGGCACCGACGATCGTCTTGCCGGCACCACAGGGCAGCACGACCACCCCGGAGCCGCCGTACCAGAAGGAGTCGGCGGCGTCGCGCTGGTAGTCACGCAACGTCCAGCCCTCCTCGCGCAGCTCGATGGCGTGTGCCTCGCCGTCGACGTAGCCGGCGTGGTCCTCGGCCGGCCAGCCGATCTTGAGCAGCGCCTGCTTGAGGTTCCCGCGCTCGGAGGGGTGCACCGCCACGGTGTCGGGGTCGAGGCGCTCGCCGAGCATCCCCGCGATCCGCTTGGCGCGCAGCACCTCCTCGAGCACCGGCCGGTCGGTGGTGGTGAGCGTGAGCCCGTGCACGGGGTGCTTCGCCAGCCGCAGCCGGCCGTAGCGGGCCATCGTCTCGGCGACGTCGACGAGCAGCGCGTGCGGGACGGAGTACCGGCTGTAGGCCAGCAGGGTGTCGACGACCTGCTCGGCGTCGTACCCGGCGGCGCGGGCGTTCCACAGGCCCAGCGGCGTCAGCCGGTAGGTGTGGATGTGCTCGGGGGAGCGCTCGAGCTCGGCGAAGGGGGCGATCGCCTTGCGGCAGTCCTGGGCGCGCTCGTGGTCGATCTCGAGCAGCAGCGTCTTGTCGGACTGGACGATCAGGGGGCCGTCGTTCACGCGGTGGCCTCGTCTCGCTGGCGGGCCCGGAAGGCGGCGACGTTGGACCGCGACGAGCAGCGCTCGGAGCAGTAGCGGCGCGAGGCGTTCGGGGAGGCGTCGATGTAAGCGTCCTCGCAGTCACCGGCGGCGCAGACCCCGAGGCGGTGCGGCCCGAGGTCGCAGACCAGCATCGTGAGCGCGAGCAGCGACTCGGCGACGACGGTGTCGGCCTCGGGGCCGTCGGGGTTGGCGACCGCGAGCCGCCAGTCGCCGTCCGCGCCGGCGATGCCGGGCCGGACGGGGTGGCGGGCCAGCAGCCCGTTGAGCAGGTCCACCGCGCCCTGGTCGTCGCCGGAGGACCCGGCCTCGAAGACCGGCCGGAGCTCGGCGGCGAAGGCCGTGAGATCGGCGGGGGCGCCGTTCACGACGGCCGCGGCGCGCTCGGCGGCGGGGAGGAAGTCCATGTCGTCAGCCTAGGAGCCATGCGGTGAGCCGCTCACAGCGGCCGGACCGCGGTGATCCGGTGCAGGGCGAAGGCGCGCTCGTGGTCGATCTCGAGCAGCA
>JAUYLL010000091.1 GCA_030698375.1 Nocardioides sp.
CACGTACGCGGGTCCCGGCCGGAAGCCGGTCGGGCACGTGCCGTGGCTGGCGGCTCTGTTTGCGGAGGCGGATCTGTCGCCGGACGAGGTCGGGCTGCCCGCACCGCAGGTGAAGCGCGGTCTTCGCACCTGGCTTGAACTGCTCGAAGCGGCCTCCGAGCACAGCGCCGATCTGACGACTGGTCTCGACGCAGTCGCCATGGACAGCGGCGCGGCCACGGCTCACGAAGCAGCCGACGATGCGCGCCGCGAGGCCACCGCGCGGGAGTACGAGAAGCGGGCCGCTGTTCTCGACCGCCGGACCCGGGTCCGAGCCGGACTCGACGCGATGCTCGAAGCGGCTCCCGCCCCGAAGGTCACGGCGCCCGAGTCAGAGAAGGACGGGTGGCTGGCTGCGGTCGAGGATCTGCTCACCGAGGACCCGATTCCCGCCGAGATGCGCCGTGATTTCCGGCGGGCGCTCACGCACCGGCTCACCGGACAGCGCTACGGCTACCCCGAGCACGTCGCCGAGCGGGTGGCCGGGATCCTCGTGCCGCTACCGGGCGACATGACGGTCGAGGAGCCTGCGGCATGAGGAAGGGCCCGGCCGTTGGCCGAGCCCTTCCCGTTCTACCAATCACCATGCGTCGCCTTGCCGCCGGGGCGGCTTTCTCGCACCCGTCACGCTCCTGCGAGCGCCAGCCGGGTACGGACATCGACCGGGGGCATCCCGGCACGTCCACTATGTCGGAGGAGCGTCGTCGCCGCTCCGTAGTCGCGATGCAGACGGGTGCCGCAGCGCCCGCACGTCCAGGTACGCATCGAGAGCGGCATCGGGTCCGCTCGCCGGTCGCACACCGCGCACAGGTGGGTGCTCGCCAGGTACCGGTGCGCCGCGACGACCTTCTTGCCGCGACGCTCCGCAACGGCCCGCAGTTCGGCCAGCGCCGCGGCCATCCCGGCGCTGAGCAGGCGTGCGCCATCGGGGCCGCCAGCGTCGATCAGACCCTTTAGGGCGAGGGTCTCGACGACCACCAAGTCGACGTCGTCGAGGATGCGCTTCGCCATCAACCGGGCAGCCTCCCGGCGGCGGTTCGCGAGGGATGCGCGTCTTCGCGCCAGCCGCTGGGAGAGTTGCGTGTGCCGTCGCGAGGCCGGCACACACCTCGCCCTGCGAGCCGCGATCTCGTTGAGACGCTGCTGCTCGTGGCGGTGGTCGATCTCGGCCGCCGGGATCGAGTAACGGCCGTGCTCGCCGGTCGCTGTGTCGATCCACACCACCCATGCGAGAGTCCTGCCAGCACCGAGATCGACGGCAGCAATCCGACCCGTCGCCTCCTCGTGCTGCACCTCGACGTCGCAGACCACCGCGATCCACCAGCGCCCCCCGTCGTCCTCGCGGATCGTGAGCCGCACCGGTCGTCCAGGCAGGTCGCGGTGCAGGTGTGCCCGCACCAGACCAAGCCGCGGAATCTGGACCCGAGCACGACGACCTTCGCCGCGGATCACCACGCCCGCGGTCGGATGCACGGCCGAGGGGTAGTAGTGCATCGAGCCCGGTGTGCCAGCCCGTCGCCAGTGCGGACGGTCGCCGCCCGTGTACCTCCAGCGACGGGCCGCGGCGTCGGCCTCTCGCACAGCGAAGCGCAGCGCGGCGGAAGACGCCGGGCGCAGGTGGCGGCCACGCCGCCTGCCGCGAAGTTCGGTCACCAGCCGGCGCTCCAGGGTCCGCGTCTCAGGAGGATCGACGCCGCGCTGCTGTGCCCGGAAATGGATCTCCAGCACGGCATTGAAGACCCACCTGCACGCCGCCATCTGCCGTCGGAGCACCTGGCGCTGCGCCGGGCTCGGGTGGGCGCGATACCGCGCGGAGCGATGGAGCGCGCTCGGCTGCTCGACGGTCGGCTCAGGCGTCATCCGCTGCGCCTGGTGGTGTCGCCGTCGATGACGGCCTGGTCGATGGCGCGGCAGAGCGAGGAGTGCAGATCGGGTAGGTCCTCGGTCGCTCCCAGGAGCCGGCCGATAATGATCTCGCCCCGCTCCCACCACGGGGGGACCGGCGAGTCCGCATCGCGCAGGAAGGCCAGCAGACGCTGGTCCCGCTCCCACGCGATCGCGTACAAGCCCGCCTGCCACGAGAGCAGGTGGGCGGCGAGGTCGGCCTCCTCAGCGCTGGCGGGGTCTACGAATGGGTCCATGCCTTGGTGGTGTGCGGCAGCAGGCTCCACCGCTCCCGGCTGCCGACGATCAGCGAAAACGCAAGACCGTGACGCCCCAGGGGCCCGAGTGTGCAACGCCGACCGCCGCGAATCTGCAATTTAGAACCACGCGGATCGCGGCAGATCCGGAGGGTCATGCCCGTCCGGCGGCTTCAAGACCACGCTGAGGCGGTTCAGTCCATGTTGCATCCTTCAGGTGGGGAAGTGCCTGGAGGCGTCTTCTCAACACAGATGCCGAGGGTCGCGTCGGCGACTGCCCGGAACGTTTCCCCACCCACCTCGTAGGTGACGGCGAGGCCGTGAACGAACACTGGCTCAGTGGTGGCTCGCGGCAGCAGCACTGCGATGTCAACGTAGCGCTCGAGATGGGAGCGGCATGTGACAAGGGTTCCCGTTGCGCCTTCAGGACCCCCGTACATGCTCGGCGGTGGAAGCGGGCCTGCAGCGATCGTTGCCGGGTTCTCCTCGTTCGGCCAGGCGACACGGAACTCCACGGAATCAGTGCCCTCGAGATTGAGGGCCTCGATCTGTCGGATCGTGATCTGCACGGGCTCAGACCTGGAGCAGCCCGCAACAGTGGCGAACATGCCTGTTGTGGCCGGAGCCATGGCCATGCCGAGGCCCTGAGGAAGTCTCATTGGTCCGCTCTCAGGAGCAGCCCCCGTCCGCATAAATCCGAAGTAGGCCCCCGCAGCGAGGACGAGCAGGACAACCACGCCACCGAAGAGGACGCTGCGGCGGAACCGGAATCCGCGCAGGTTGGTCGTCACGGCGCACAGCATGACAGCCCACCGGCCGATCGTGGGTTGAGTAACCGCATGTCCGCTCGTCGCGCGACCGCGCGCGCTACGCGGCAGATGGGTGCGTATCGGTCGGTTGAGCGTCATGCACGGGCGACAATGCAGCCATGAGCAGACAGGAAGCCCGGGACATCTTGGCTCGTCGGGTTGCGCAACTTCGCCAGGAGTCTTACGAGAGCCTGAAGGCCAAGTGGCTGGACCGGCCGGACGGCGAGCAGGTCTCGGGAGACAGCGGCAAGGAGTACGGGGTTGAGGTACAGGCGTTCTGGGACGACCCCCGGGACCCCGGAAATCTTCGAGTAGTCGTTTCCGTCGGCGACTCCCTTCTACCGCCGACCGGTGGGTTCATCGTCGCCCCTGACGGGAGGTTTGTCGGCGAGTAACGGACCTGTTTGGGTGTCGCCTCAGATGTCCTGTCATCGGCAGGACCGCGCTCAACGCGGCTACTTGTTTCATTGACCTCAGGACCGCGCTCTACGCGGCATGAGCGTGCATCGCGCCGCCGTCCGCCTTGCATGTAACCGAGACAGCCAGTGTCAGCGCGCCACCTTGCCGAGCCATCGCCTGACCTCTTTCCACGCAAGCGACTTCTCCTCAAGGTTCGCCCGGCTGATGGGGTCGCGGAACATCCACCGTCGGTACAGCACGGTGTACACCGGACTGAGCACGCTACGAAGACCGTGCGAGTCCCGGACCGGGAGCGACCGCCCGTCACGTTGGCGATCCAAGACATCCTCATCCACCTCGATGGTGTGCTTCCCATACACCGCCAAAGCCAATGCCGCGCTGAGGCCCAGGGCCGTCACCCATGAGCGGGGGGCGATTGCCACGGCCAGGACGACCAGAAACACGCCTGCTAGAAAAGCGCCGAGGCGGACGTTCCTGGGCACCAGGTTGAGCGCCTGCGTCACGCCCACCGCCGTGACGGCCACCGCAAGCAAGGCGATGGACACCCATGACGTCATCGCACCACTCTTTCACGGGGCCTAGACACGTCCGCTCATCGGCAGATCCGGTCGCTTCGTGTAACCCGCAGCCGAAGCCAATTTGCAAAGATTGCAGATTGGATCGGTCCATTGCAGATTCGCCGATCGTCGGCACCGGCGCCGACATCGAGCGCTCTACACGAACCCCGCACACCTACCTCTCGTGAGGCCGAGGCGTGCTCGGCCCCGTCGGAAGGAAACACCATGGACACCACCCCCTCCCCCACCGAGGTCGACGAGCAGAAGATGCGTCGGCGTCGGCGTCGCGCGATCGCCGCGGGCACCGTCGGCCTCGCCGTGCTCGGCGCCGGGATCATCGGCACCGGCGCGACCTGGTCTGACAAGAACGACCTGACGGTCAGGGGCGTCGGCGCCGCCGAGGCGTTGCTCATCGACGGCAGCCCTGACTCCGTCATCCACACGATCCCCCGCGACGGCGAGATGGCGAACCTGCGGCCCGGTGAGACCCGTGAGCACGAGTTCAGGATCAAGAACGCGGGCACCAGGACGAGCCTGCTTTTCGTCGGGCTGGAGACCGGCGCCGAGACCGCCGCCGGGTTCGGTGAATGGGTCACCGTGCGGGTGCTCGACGAGAACATGGACGTCGTCAAGGCGTTCTCCCTCGACGGCACGGCCGACGACGGCCCGCAGGCGACGTCCGTCTACCTGCCGCCGAAGGACGAGCAGTACTGGTACCTGGAATACACGGTCGACGCGGATGCGCCGCTGGAGTACGCGGGCCAGACCATCGACGCCAAGTACCTGTTCCAGGTCGACGGCACCAACATCATCCAGCCGTGATTGGGCGCGGGGTGCCGTCGGATCGGCGGCACCCTGCGGCCCGCACTAGGGAGCCAGCCATGACCTTCATCCGCCACCTCGCCACCATCGCCGTGTGGGTGATCCTCGTCACGATCGGTGGCATCGCCGTCGGGAGCGCGCTCGGCGTCCTCTCGCTGCACCACATCGAGACGTCCTCGATGGAGCCCGGGATCCCCCAGAGCAGCCTCGCCCTGGCGCTCCCCACGCCCGCGGACCGGCTCGCCGTGGGCGACGTCGTCGTGATCGACGACGAGCGCCGCGGCACGTTCGCCCACCGCGTCCACACAATCGAGCCCGACGGTGCCCTACGCCTAAAGGGCGATGCCAACGACGCGACGGACCCCGAGACCTACCGACCGGCTGGGGCACCGCGCATCGTCGGGCACGTGCCCCTCGTCGGTGCGCCCGTCGAGTTCGTCCTCACACCGCCGATCCGCTACGTCGCCATGCTCGTCTTCTTCGTCGGGCTACTGATCTACGCGCGCCCGGCGCGGCGGCGTCCGAGGGAGACCGAGCCGGAGCAGGTCGGTGCTCCCGCCGACGCCTGAGCGTCTCGGGCTCGTGCCGCTACGGCGCGAGCCGAACCCCGTGGGTGCGCTCGACGCGAGGGCGCTGCGGGCTCGCGGCTGGACGCCGAGCCTGATCGGCATCCTGCTCGGGACGGACGGCGACCTCGTCGGCCGCGACGCCGACGGCTTCCAGGTGGCCTACTACGACAGCGGTCGGGTCGCCGAGGCGGAGGCGAGCGACGCCACGTTGCGGGAGCGAATCGCGCGGGCGGCCAAGTAGTGCGTCGCCAGGGAGCAGGCCCGCGGTCGATTGTGCGCATGGTCCTGAGAGAGAGGCGTCGCAGGGACAACCGGCAGCGCCTCTTCAGTACAGGCCCGCTCACGTCGACCTAGGAGCCACCGATGCTCGTCACCATCCCGGACCTCCGCAGCCCCAAGACCGCTCGCACCGCACGCGTGGAGATCGCAGACGCCTGCCCGCGTTGCGACGGCCCGCGAGGCGAGATCCTCCGGACCGTCTCCTACGACGGCTCAGTTCGCTTGCACGTCGACGGCTGGGCGAACCCGTGCGGGCACCTCGACGACTACGAGGCGGTCGCCCACGAGGCCGGGCTGTTCGACCAGCAGCCGCACGTCGACGACGGCTTCTGAGCATCAAGCAGAGGGAGCAGCACACCCAGAGATGTTGCGCATGGTCCCGGACGGAACACTCGAAATAAGGAGAAGCACATGAAGAAGAGCCGCAACACTTCCAGCCCGTTCACGCCCGTCGGCTACTGGCTCGCGGTGGAGACCCTCGACGACGAGCGGTGCTCCCACTACCACCGCATCTACCTCGTGTGGCCCGAAGCGGAGGAGGTGCCGCACCTGGTCTACGAGAAGCCCCGCGCGTCGATCATCGCCATCGGCACCGTGCGCACCACTGAGAGCCAGGAGGAGGTTCTCGTCGAGGCAGCCCGCCTCCGACGGGTCGTCTCCGCGCAGGCGGAGAGCACCCTCCAGTGGTGGTGGATCGAGCCGTCCGCCTGCGAGAACAGGGGGCGCCAGCACCCGAGCACGGTCCCGCGGGTGTTCAAGACCCGTGCGATTCTCGCGAGCCTCGAATGAATGGGGCGGTCGTCACGGCCGACCACAGCGTCGAGATCTGCACCCGCGAGGGACCCGCCACGCTCCTGGCGACGGCCGGGCGCGGTGGGGTCACCCTCCTCACACTGCGCCTCGGCGGTGAGGTTCTCGCAGAGGTCGTGGTGCTCCACCGCGTCAGCGAGGCAGGGCTGTACGACCTCGCCGAGCGCCTGGCGACGGGAACCGGCCCGTCGGGCCCTCCCTCGTCAGGCGGCCTGCGGCTCGTCCGCGGCTGGTTCGGCTTCGATCGGCTCCGAGCCGATCTCCAGCGGCACGACGGGTCGGGGCACGGGCGCGGCGGCAGGCATCCGCGGATCGTGCCAGCCGCTTGACTGTATCGACACTCGGCTCAGAGCGGGCTCGCCGTCAGCCTGTACTCCGACGTGTACGCCACAGTGCCGAACTGGGCGCCTCCCGGCTGCCGAGCAACTTCGGGGTCCTCAGCGGCCGCCAGGTTGAGCGCCAGTAACTGCGCAAGCAGATCCTCGTCGGGGTTGAAGCCGTAGGCCTCAACAACAGCCGCATCCAATGCATCATGGAGGTCGCGCAACGGCGACGCACCACCGTCGCGCAACGAGTCGTACATCGCGCCCAGCGTGATGCCCGTGTCGAGGTACTCGCTGCGCTGATCGAGGACCGCCTTCGACGCTGCTGCCACCTTCGCCACCGCATCCTGCGACGGGTTTGAAGGCCAGGGAAAGGTGTCCCAGACAGTCGTCGACGTGTATCGCGGGTCAACCTTCAACTTTGAGCACCGCTCGTCAAACCAGATTCGGTGGACCCGCGACGAGAGCACTCCATACGAGTAGTCGTCGTCAAGCGCGAAGGTAGCCAGGGAATCGTCCGGGCGCATTGAGGTGTCCACGTAGACGTAGACCGACATCCGCTCTGCCGCGGCCACACGTGTCAGTGCTATGAATCGCGACAGCGGCAGTGAGCCGAACGCCTCCAGCATGTCCTCTCGTCGATACGACTGCCGCCACCAGTGATTGAGGAAATTCTGATGGTGCTTTTTCAACTTCGCACGCGGATTGGCAGCGAGGGCGCTGGCGTTGTTCGAAGCCTCCTTCGCCGCGGCTGCCTTGCGATCAGGAAGCACCAGTTCGCGAAGTCTCGCAACAAGAGCAGGCGCCGCGCTCATCACAGCGACCGAGTCGGCATGCGGCAGGTCGATCACATAGTGCGAGGTGACGCCGCGAAGCATCGGCTTAGCACTCGCCTGCGGATGCAGGAACCTCGCCGAACCTGGATCCTGCCTGGACACTGCACGCGCCTCGTCGGGCGTCATGCGGAACGCCTGCACTTTGCCGACCGTCTGACCCTGGAAATGCACCTGGGGTCGCCGGTTAACGTCCAATGGGCGTGCGCGGCTCACGTCGGTGACAGCCCGCAGGGTCGCTGGGATGTGCGGCACGGGCAGTTTCAACTGGCCTTGATCGAGCCACAGAGTGCGCTCACTAGGTGCGGCCTGCTCGCCCTTGATCCAGTTGACGATCGAGACGTGGACTACGGCGTCGCCGGACCAGGGTTGAATCGAGACAGCATCAAAGATCACGCCATCGTGGTCGACGACGTAGTCGAGAGACCTCACGCGGCTCGCATTGTCCCGAATCGCTTGCGTGGCAACGAAACCGGCACGACCCCCGTGCGGCAACGCATCATGGGCGAGCGGGAACCAGTAAGTGACGAAGTCACTCACGCCTGGAGCGGGGTAGCGCTCGTCGAGTCTCCGCACATACTCAGAACCAAGATCGTCCGCCATCCTGCGTCGACCGAGGTACGGCGGGTTGCCCACGATGGCGTCAGCCCTCGGCCACGGCGTGAACAGTGCGTCGGCGCAGACGATCGCATTATCGAGATTGTCGAGCGGCAGGACATCCTCCTGTCCGCCCTCCAACTCGTCGGAGGCCAACTTCTTCGCCATCATCAGTGTCACTTTGGCGACTTCGACGGCGAAGGGATTGCTGTCGATTCCGAGGAAGTGGTCGGTGGTCACGTACGACAGCGCCGTTTGGTCACGGCGACCGCTTTTCCGCCGCTCATCGATCCGTCGCTTCACCTCCTCCTCGAGGCTGCGCATCTCCCGATACGCCACATACAGGAAGTTGCCAGATCCACACGCCGGGTCGAGCACTCGGAAGGCAGCCATGTCGAGGAGGACCCGTTCCAGGTCCGAGATCCTCCTTTTCGCGGCATCGATGCGCTCTCGCCACGGCTGCACGATGCAGGGTCCGACGACCTTCATAATGTCCGCTTGCGACGTGAAGTGGGCGCCGTAGGCGTGTCGCTCCCCAGCGTCCATCGACGTCTCGAACAGCGTGCCAAAGATCTCCGGCCGGACCTTCGACCAGTCGGTCGCACACGCGCCTCGCATCGCGGCGAGTTCGTCGTCCGTCATCTCGACCGGCTGAACGTCCTCGAAGAGGCCGCCGTTGAAGTACGGAGTCCCCTCGAAGCGTCCCCCGCTGGTCCGGCCGGGCGTGTTCATCTCACGGAACAGCGAGCCGAGCAGGTCGTACGCGTCACGCCCGTTCTTCGCGTCCGTCGTCACCGTGCGGGTGAAGAAGTGCGAGGGCAGCAGCCCGATGTCTTCGGAGAACATCGCAACGACTGATTGGAGGACGAACCGCTGGGCGGCGAGCCGGTCAACCCCACGCGCGACCATCGAACGGAAGACGCCGGAGACCTTCGCTGCGGCGTCACGGGTGACCTCGACGAGGTCGTTCGCGAAGATCGGCGCGGGCGCGTCCGGCAGCAGAAAGGCCAGCGCTTCGTACCGTTGCGGCAGGTCGTCGATCTTGACGATGTCCATCGGCGCATCGAGTTGGACGTCGAAGTCGTAGACCCAGAACTCATCGAAGTTGCAGAGCACGACGTAGCGGGGACGGTCTGGCACAGCCTGCTGCCAATACTCGAATGCCTGCCTGAAGTGGCGCGACAAGTCCGAGCGCGCCTTCTTCATCTCGAAGAGGACGCGTGGCTTCCACATCAGGTCGACATAGGAAACGCCGAGGTAGTCGACCCGCCGGTGTACCCGGTCCTCGTAGATCGCGCCGGCCTCGATCGCTCCCTCGTGCCCGAACGCCCGGAAGAGGCGGTCGAGGTAGACCTGGGCCTCACCCTTCTCGTCGCCCCGGAGGTGGGTGCGACGCCACTCGACGAAACTCTTCAGGCTGGGTCGTAGATCCTCGGGTTCCACCGGGCTATCGGATCACGAACAGATGACCGATGTCCCCGGGACCCGCTACTCACTGGCTCGGACGTAGTTGCGAAGAGACAGCGCGCCCACGATGAGAGGGATCGCGACCCCCGCACGCGCGACGTACACCCATTCCTTGTCCGCCGCAGGCGCCCCAGACCGCGTGATAGCACCTACTGGCCCAAAGGCTGCGTGGAACACCTCGACCAGCACACCGCCAATTCCAGGCCAGCCGCAGGCGTCGCCAGCCATCGTTAGGGCAGCGACGATCACCGCAGCCACTAGCCAGGTCACGAAGGCGGGCATTGGACGTTCGCCGTAGCCGAGGAGTCGATACCCGGAGAGCGCGGACCGTTCAACCCAGCCGGACGTCGTCACGTGCCGCAGACGCTGAGCGCACCATCCGACCTTCGTACGTGCACCGCCGGACGCGCCTCTCTCGTGCGCAAGACGACGCATCTCGCGCATCAACTCAGCGTCTCGCTGCGCCGCTTCGAAATCCTCAGGCTTCCCGTTGAACCAACTCCGCGGTCGCCAGCGGTAGTTCCAGCCGGGGAGGTTCCCAATATGCGGTTCCAGGTGATGCGCATCGGCGAGGAAGTTTAGGTGCGAGCGACCGACGAGTCCGCGCGGGATCTTGAACCCGCGGATGAACGCCGCTTCGCAGAACGACTTCGCTCCGCCACTCCCGACAGCCCCTCTCGGCTCCCCGATGCGCGAGATGTGGAAGCCCTCGCTTGCTCCGGCGATATGGGCCCCCTTCACCTGGCCCAACTGAAGTTGCCCACTCACCTGAAGCAGTGTGGAATCGTGACCGGCACTCAACGATGGCGTGTTGCCGCCGCGCTCCGCGAACATGAGCCTGTCGCCTACCGACCGTGGAGGAAAGGCGACCGCGAGATCCCCTGCGAAGACGCATTGCGTTGCCGACTTCGTCACCTGCAACGTCGCGGCGGTGCCGACGAACGTCACCTCCTCCGCTTTGCCGACGGTTAGAGAGACGCTCCGATTTGAACTGCGGGAAGAGGACGCCTCGGACGCGACCAACGACAACTCTGACGGCGCCCCACCGGCGCCTGATCCGACCTCTCCAATAGTGACCTTGTTCGACGCGAGGGCGATATTGCACACCCCTGAGACCGTCAGCGCCTCGATGCCGACAGGCCCAGTCGCTGTGTAGTCGATCTCGATGTCACCCAGGAGGTGCATCCGTGGGTACTCGCCCGCGCCCAGTCGCCCGCCTACCAGATCGATGTGTAGATCAGGCCCCACCTCTCCCAAGAGCAGTGCGCCGTCTCGAAGGACGACTACCCCGCGACAGTCCTCCGCAGCCGACATGCGCACGTCGCGCGCCTTCTGTGCCGCCACCTCAACCGTGCCGAGGACGCTGTCGTCGAGGTGCAGATCGCTATCGTCACTGCGCCGGCTCCTCGGTTGAGTAAGCGTGAATCGGACGGTCGCCCCCTCGGCGAGACCAGTCGCGGTCCATGATGCGAGGTCTTCGAGGCGAAACCAGACCTGCTCGCCCACAGGTACGTGATCCAGCGAGATGCTCACCCGTCCAGACGTGCCGCCTCTGGCTACCAACCACGCACCATGCGGAGCGTCAGCGTCTTCGTCCCATCGCAGCGAACGGCCGCCCGGACGTTGCTTTCCCAGTTCTTCTGCCCAAGACGGGCGGGTTGGGGTTTCAGCGGTCACTTGCCCATTGGATCAAGGCGGCTCGGCTTCTGCTCAGGAACGCACGAACGAGTAGTGGGCGAGGAGAGGGGGTGAACAAGGCAAGCGGAGACTTGCGGGAGGGAGCACTCCGAGCACTTTGCCGCACACCGAGATCACATGGACGACACCACTGAGTACCTCATCGCCGTCGTGGAGCATGCGCTCTACGCCAAACAGCCCGCTACCGAGGAGACCCGGAGCGCTCGCGCGCTTTGGGAACGGGTCTGCGAGGAGCGGGGGTGGAACTAGGCCAGAGGCCGTCCGTTAAGCCCGACGATGCGGTCCTGCTTGTCGACAGCAATTCGGGTGTGACCGCCGAACTCGAACGCGGCGACCTTGCCCTCCTCCACCCACTTGTAGACGGTCGGTCGGGTCACCCCGAGACGACGTGCAGCCTCTGCGACCGACAGCCCCGGCTTCGGAGGCGCAGGGACACGCTGGCCTTCGCGGCGACGACGGAGAGACGGCGCCGTCTCGACCCACTGCCCGTACTGGAGTTGAGCGACCGACATGCCCGTCAACTCGGCCAGTTCGGCCCAGGTGTGGTGCTTCTTCAACTCGCCGACGATGGCTCGGGTCCGGTCGCGGGCTGCTTCAGCAGCCTTCTCGTGCTCGGCCTGGTCGGCACGCGCGGCTGCGAGGTCGCGGAGCAGGCCGTCGGTCTCAGACACACGAAGGAGAGTAGCGGGGACGGGTGCCAAGGCGAGTTGAGGTTAGTTGGGTTAGTTGACCCCTACCCCACATATAGAGATTTTCGTTTTCTTACGAAGAAACGTGTTCTTCATATAAGGGCTGGTAGGAACCTCTCCCCACCTCACCCGACTCACCTTCACCCCCAGTTCAGCGCTGCACATTAGTAGACACATGTGCTGTGCATGTGTATGGTCGTGACAACACCACTTCTCCTAAGGAGTTCCGATGCCTGAACGCGTGAGAGTCGCCGACCTGGTGACCGCCACCGGCTGGACGCCTTCTCGCGTCCGGCAGCAGATCCGCCGCGGCCTCATCAAGGTCGAGCGAGATGACGACGGCGCCGTGTGGGTTCCCATCGAGGAGGCAGAGCGGGTCCTCGGAGCAGCCGTCGAGGAGCACGAACGCGAAGCCTGGCGGCGCAACGCCGCACTTCAACCCGCCTGAGAAAACACCGGAGGCGTCGAGCAGCCACTCGACGCCTCCGAACAAGCCGACCGATAGGGGTCAACTCGATGTCTTCACCCTCCATTCTGCCAGAACACTCGGCGGGGTACACCAACCTGACCGAGGAGCACGCCCAGGAGTTGCACGACTCCGCTGTGCCCCCGGAGATCGCAGCAAGGCACGGCGTGTACAGCGCCCGCACCGTCGACGACCTGCCTGAGTGGGCCCGCTGGATCCACTCGCACGCGGGTGACGCCGTCTTCCCGGTGTTGGTCTTCCCGATGACCGAGGCGGACGGCTCCGAGACCGGGCAGGTCAAGCCGCAGGACAAGACCGTGCGCGATGCCGACGGCGGCTTCATGAAGTACGTCTCACCCTCCGGCGGTGACAACTCGCCTCAGTTGCCGGTCGTCCGTGACGTCCCGGGCGCGACCAAGGTGCTGCTCGTCGAGGGTGTGAAGCAGGCACTCGCCGCCGACGCCTACTGGCCAGAGGACTGGGCGATCTACCGCTTCTGCGGCGTCACCGGTTGGCTGCGCGGTGGCGTACCGACCTCGTACCTGAAAGTCGTGCGTGGAAAGGACGCCTTTATTGCCGCTGACGCGGACGCCGCCACGAAGCACCAGGTCTACGACGGCGCGGAGGCCTTCGGGCGGGCCTCCATGGCGCGGCGCGCGAAGTCGGTGCGCTACGTCCAGGTCACCGGAACCGGCAACGCCGGTATCGACGACCTCCTCGCTGCCGAAGCCGACGACGAGGCCCGCAGGGAGTTGGTCCAGGACTGGATCGAGACCGCCGCCGCCAAGCCCGCACCGAAGCGGCCGAAGGAGCCGACCGCTGCCGAAAGGAAGCGGGCCGCCGAGCGAAAGGCCGCCGAGAAGGTGGCCGCTGAGCGAGTCGCAGCCGGCCGCCCGGTCATCCACGTAGGTGACGACCGCCGCAAGGTGATCCACGGGTTGGTCGACGCCGTGAAGCAGCGTTTCGACGGACGTCGTGTGTTCGCGTACGGGGACTCGTTGGCGAGGCTCGACCGCAGCGTGACCGGACCTGTGGTCACCCTGCTGACCGACGGTGACCTCATGAACGTCATCGCGGAGGCCGCGGAGACTGTTGCCGGTGTTCCGGAGGATGACGAAGACGGTATCTGCGAGCACGCTCGCGTGTGGCCGGAGAAGCCGACGTGGCAGGCGGTCCAGGCGCGCCACGCGGAGTTCACACGGCTCGATGGCGTGTCGTCCACCCCCGTAGTCCGTCACGACGGCTCGGTCGTCGTGACGGAGGGGTACGACCCTGCGACCCGCATCTACGTGCACCTCACCGATGACATCCGCGGCATCACGGTTCCAGAGCATCCGACCGACGACGAGATCACCGCCGCGCGCAGTCTCCTGCTTGACGACCTGCTCGTCGACTTCCCGCTGAAAGACTGCTCCGACGTCGCCAACGCCGTCGGAGCACTGGTGACCCCTCTGGTCCGCAACTCGCTTCCGCTGGTGCCGCTCTGCGTCATTGACGGCCTCCAGATGGGGGTGGGCAAGGGCTACCTGATGAACGCGATCTCCGTGATCCACACTGGCCGCACCCCGGACCTGGGGAGCCTGCCGGAGTCTGAGGAGGAGGTCCGCAAGTCCATCACTGCGACCCTCGCAGCCGGACAGTCGATGGTCTTCTACGACGAAACGCACACCGTCGCCGGGGCGCAGTTGTCCCGAGCCATGACCGCTCGCACGTGGACCGACCGTCGTCTCGGTCGCACGGCGATGTTGAACCTTGACAACAACGCCTGCTGGTACTGCGCAGGCAACAACGTTCAGGTGCTCGGCGACATGGCGCGCCGCTACTACCCGGTGCGGCTGCACACCAACGACCCGGACCCCCAGAACCGTTCGTCTTTCAAGCACAACCTCGTCGAGTGGGTGCCTGCCAACCGGCGTCGCTTGCTGGAGGCACTCCTGACGCTGGTGCGCGCTTGGTACTCGCGCGGCTGCCCCCGTGCCGAGCAGTCGTTCACTATGGGCTCCTTCGAGCACTGGCAGAAGACTCTCGGCGGCATCCTGAAGGTGGCTGGAATCGAGGGGTTTCTCGAAGGTCTCGACGAGCGTCGTGTCGACAACGACTTCGATGCGCAGCACTGGGAGGCCCACCTCGGCTGGCTCGTCGAGGTGTGCGGAATTGGGAAGAACTTCACCGCCAAGGCGGTCGTCGAAAAGATGGCGGTCCACCCGCTGGTTGAGTGCCCGCCCGGCATGGAGGACCTCCCCGAGACGATGGATTCCCGTGCGCTCGGGAAGGCGTGGTCGAAGCACGGAGCCCGTTGGCGTGACGGACTCCGTATCCGTAACGCCGGAGTCGGCGGTCAGAACCGGACCCAGTGGGTCATCGACCGGCTGGGGGAGGTTCCCGGTGCCACTGCCCCTCCGACCGAGGGCATCACGGCGCCAGTAAGCGACCTGGACCGTGCTCGCCAGCCAGATGCCTTCGAAGGTGACCCCGCTCGCCCGATGCCTCTTGTCGACGGCCCGACGATTGCGGAGTTGTCGGCGTGATTACCTACTTCGACGTTGAGACGGCGGACGCCGATCGCCTGTGGACCTACGGGCCGGGGTTCTGCCGCCTCGGCGGCTACGCGACCGGCGACGCCCCTGTGCGCGTCACGGCCGACATGGCGGAACTCGTCGACGTTCTGCACCGCTCCGCCTACGTCGTGGGCCACAACATCCTGGCCTTCGACCTGCCCGCGCTGGAACTACACCACGGGCTCGACCTTGCCCGACTGGTGCGCGAGGACCGTGTCGTCGACACTCTGCTCGCCGCTCGCCACAACGACCCGCCGTTCAGTGGGCCGGTCGACAAGAGCCGCTACAACCTCAACGCCGTCGCGACCCGGTACCTGGGCCACGAGCAGGGCAAGGCCACCACAGACGGGGCGTCCGCACTCGAAGTGCTCCGCGGAGAGTTCGGTGGCTACGACCAGATTCCTGTCGACCACCCGGACCTCATGCGCTACCTAGTGCAGGACGTCGAGGTGCTTCGCTGCATCGCTAAGCACCTCCGGGTCGACGACTACCTGCGCCGCGAGCACCGGGTCATGTGGCGGCTCAACCACATCTCGCGCCACGGCTGGCGCGTCGACGTAGCCGAAGCCGAGCGCCGGTTGGCTGCTCAGCGCGAGCGCGTCGCCGTCATGAAGCAGCGGCTCGCCCGTGACTACGGGCTGCCGAGCGAGGGTACTGCACCGCAGCGCTCGAAGGCCGGCGTGGCTGCCCTGGAGAAGGCGCTCCGGGACTGCGGTGTCGAGCCGCCCCGCACCGCGAAAGGCGCCCTGGCCACAAGCAAGGACGTACTCAACGGACTCGCTGCGGAGCATCCGGACAACGCTGCCCTGCTCGACCTCTGCGAGGCGCTGCGCGCCCTCAACGGCGAGCGGTCCACGGTGCAGACCGTCCTCGACCACACCCACGCCGACGGCCGCGTTCACCCGGGCGTGGACGCGTCGCAGGCGACGGGCCGCATCTCGGTCACGAAGCCCGGCCTGACCGTTATGGGCAAGAGGGACCGCGCCAACATCCTGGAGCGCTCGCTGCTACTCCCCGACGAAGGCCACGTCCTGGTCGCCTTCGACCTCTCCCAGGTCGACGCTCGCGCCATCGCCGGTCATGCGCAGGACCCCGCCTACATCGCATGCTTCGAGCCCGGGAAGGACTACCACACCGAGATGGCCATGGAGTTGTTCGGCGACCCCAGGCGACGCAGCGACGCGAAGCCCGTGACCCACGCGACGACGTACGGGCAAGGCGCATTCGGTCTCGCCTCGAACGCGGGCATCTCGAACGACGAGGCGAAGCGTCTGCTCCGGAGCCTCGACCTCCGCTTTCCGGGTCTCGCGCGCTTCAAGAAGGAGATTCGCAAGAAGGCGGAGCGCCGCCACGGCGTCCGCACCGGTTTCGGCCGCCCCATCCGGATCACGCCCGGCAAGGAGTTCACACAGGCCCCAGCCGCGATGGGTCAGGGCACGGCACGTGACCTGATGATGGAAGGCATTCTCCGACTTCCGGAGTGGCTGCTTCCGCACCTGCGCGCGATCGTGCACGACGAGATCGTGCTGTCGATCCCGGCCGAAGGCGCCGAGGAGGCCGAGGCCGCCGTGCTCGACGCGCTCCAGTACGAGTGGAGCCCTGGTCCCGGCAAGGTCCCGGTTCCAATCCTCGCCGACCGCTCAGAGCGCGGCCTGGACTGGGCCGATTGCTACCGGTCCGAGGCCAAGTGGCCCGAGGTCGCTCGCAGTCACCGCCACGCCACGACGTGCGATGGCGAGGGGTGTGTTTGGCACCGGCCCGCGAGCGGTGTGGTGGGAGCGGCTTGACGCCCGCCGAGCACCCACCGAAACCCCCGCACACCTCTCCTGCATGACTCTTCATCGCGGCTGCAATCAGCACCGCCACCGGTGCGGCCAGGCATCACCGAGCAGGACGCCGGGCCCTGACCGCGGTTTCGAGGCACTGGCCGACGAGACGACCGCCGCGTTCCTCACCCCGCTCATCGACCGGACCGGCCGCACCCCGCACCCGAAGCGTGAGGTCCCCGACCTGACCGGCCTGACGTTCGGGGAGGCACGGGCTGTCCGCGCCTCGGTGCAGGCGGAGCGCGCGATCGCGGCGAAAGCGAGCCGTCCGCGCGGGCCGATCACCGACTCCGAGTGGGCGGTCGCCTACAACGAGGCGCTCGCCGACCAGCCCTGGCCTGAGCCGGGGTCGCTCTACCCCGACAACATCCCCGAGATCGACCTCATGGACTGGTGATCCGCAGCCCTGCAGGCCGCCACCCGGGCAGCGGCACAGAAAGGTCGGCGCCACCCGAGCGGCTGGCGTGTCCACCGCACACCTTCCCGGTAACAGCACCTCCGAGAGGATCTTCGATGCATCTGCTCCGCACCCGCGCCCGCCACCGCGGCGCTCCGGCACGCGCGCCTCGCCGTGCCGTTGCCCTAGTGGCAGCCCTCGGCATCCTGGCGGCACCGCTCACGATGGTGACGACCGCCTCCGCCGACGACCAGGGCGACCCCTGGACCCTCACCGACCAGACCTACGACCTCCCCGCCGACCTGGGCGCGGCGTCTATCCGGCTCGCGTTCGGCGCGACGGAGCCCGACTCCGCCGTCGGCGACGGTCCGCGGATTCTCGCCCCGTCCCTGACCGCCACCGAGGTGACCGCTACCCACCCCGCCACGGGCGAGGTCGTCATGCTCCCCGCCCCCGGCCTGGCGCTGCTCACTGACGGGCGCGTCGAGGACGCTGGCGACGGGACGCCTGTCCGCGGGCAAGCCCTCGTCCGGCCGTCGTTCGATGCGGCTGGCTACGAGGGGTGGGAGTTGACGACCGACATCGGCTTCGATGTCGAGCATCCCGACTCGACGATCACCAGCCACACCCACGAGGCGACGATCCGCCAGTTCCTGCGCTACGAGATCCCGACCGTCGGCACCCAGTACTACCAAGGCGGACCGCAGAGCCTCCGCATCCGGCCCGACGCGGTTCCGGAAACCGTCTCGGCCGATCTGGCAGACGCCTCCCTCACTGCCGGGTGCCGACAATCGGCCGCTGTCGGCGCCCTCACCCCCGACGGGGGTGGGTGGTTGCACCGGTGGACCACCTGGCCCGAGCCGGAGTTCCGAGCGCTGGGCTACGCGGTCTGTGATTTCGTCCAGGTGACACACCGAGACGCGGCTGGTCGGCGCGTCAGCCTCGGCACCCTTCGCCTCGACTTCGTGCCGCCGGGCGACCCTGGGCCGCTCGTCGACGACGGTGAGTTCGAGGTCGAGGTCGGGAAGACTGTCCGTGTTCCGGCCTTCGCCAACGACGGTCCGTGGCGTCCCTTCGGCAGCAACGGACCTGGCCTGTTCGACCCGGTCGGAGGCGGCTCGCCAGCAGGCAGCGGCTCCGACGAGTCAGAACTGCCCGACCCGCGGCTGACTCGCATCTCGGGGCTTTCTCACGGCACCGTCTTCGCGATCGTCCCGAACAACCGCATGATCTACCTCGACGGCGACGGAGCGGTTACGGGTCAGGCGATCTGGGCGAACGCCTTCGCCGACGGTGACCTCGCCTACCGAGGTACCACACCCGGAGTGGACCACGTCACCTACGAGGTGTGCAGCCACTACCTGCCGTCCCTCCGCTGCAAGACGGCATCCTTCCGGGTGACCGTCACCAGTCCGAACGTCCCGCCCGCCCCTGACCCGGACCCGACCTGCGAGACGGACCCGGCTCTCTGCCCTGCCCCCGACCCGGATCCCGAGGACGAGCCGGACCCCGTGGTAGGTCCGGATGCTCGCAACGACGACGCAGTGGCAACGGTCGGCGTCAGCCGCCGGGTACCGGTCCTGGCCAACGACGTCTACACGGGCGACGCGGCCGTCTCGATCGTCGCCAGCAGTGTGCCCGCTGGTGTGCAGGCGACGGTGGATGCGCGCGGCCGCGTGGCGGTGACCGTCCCGCGCCGCCTGGCAGGACGCGAGGTGCGCTTCCGGTACCGCCTCGTCGATGAGACGGGCCTCAGCGACACCGCGACGGTCACCGTAACGACGCCTCCGATCGTTGTCGTCGGCGCCGACCGTGCGCTGGCTGCTGGCGGACCTGATGACGGGGGGCCGCCGCCCGTTTGGCCGGTCTCGCTGCTCGTGTTGCTCGGCATCGGAGCCGCCGTGCTGGTGGCGACGCGGCGCCGGAAGGAGGAGGGATGACGGTGCCGCGCCGTCTCACGCTCTGCGTCGCCGGGGTCGTCGCCTTGCTGGTGGCGGCGGCCCCGGCCGGGCACGGCCCTTTCGTCGCGCCAGTCGATCGTCTGGCGACAGCCGCAGAGCCTGCGGTCACCGCAACCCACGGGTTCGTGCTGCGTCAGCCCGAGGTGGCGGCTCCCGCACCGGTCCTGTCGCCGTCGGGGCGCATCGACCTCACCGACCTGCGCCCGGGCGACCTGGTCGACGTCGAGGATTGGGGTAAGCCTCTCACCCTCGCTTCCGCGAAGCGGCCGCTGCGGCAGCAGGTGCGCAGCGCCGGACGTGACCGTGTTGTGGTGCCCGCGCTCAAGGTCGCGATGCCGCTCGTCGCCAGCCCCACCACGAGGAACGGGCGCCTGGTTGTTCCTGGGGGGGTGAGGGCTGTCGGTTGGAGTGACGCCACGGTTCCTCCGGGCGCTCGGCGCTCGACTTCCCTGCTCGCCACGCACAAGGACACCGGTGGCGGTTCACGTGGATACCGAAGCCCCCTCTACGACGCTGCTGCATCGCTGAAGAAGGGCGCGAAGGTCGTCATCCACTGGAAGCGAACGCGCACCGTGTACCGCGTCAGCCGCGTGACTTCGCACCGCAAGGACCGCCTCCCCGCCGGGTTGGTACGTCGTGGGGGCAATCACCACAGAGTCGCGCTCATCATGTGTGGCGGCCCGCTCCGGGTCGGCTCCGATGGGGTCGCCCGATGGTCGAGGGCAGACGTCATCTGGGCCAAGGCTGTACCGAGAACCCGGTAGAGGCCACGGCCTCAGGCGGCTCAAGTCTCGTCCGAGACCGCGCTCCTCATCGTCTGGTCGATGACATCGGCAGCCTCGTGTGCCCGGTGCGGCATCGAGGGCAGCGCCGCGTAGTGCTCTCGGGTGGTACTCGTGCGGGCGTGGCCCAACTGGGCCGAGGCCGCTTCGAGGCCGAGTTCCCGGTCCACAATGGACGCGACGGTGCGCCGGAGCGTGTGTGGCGTCACCCAATCGAGGCCAGCCGCGGTTCGGGCCACCCGCCACTGGCGACGGATGTTGTTGGCCCAGAGCCACGTCCCCTTGCTGGACGGGAAGATGGGTGTCGTTGGTGTGGGCGCCTCCTCCGCGCGCCGTCGGAGGGTGGGGACCACGAAGGCCGGGATGACAAGCGCACGGATGGACGCGCCGCTCTTCACGTTGCTCCGTGAGAGCCCCTTACCTCTCGTGTACTCGACGGATCCCGTGACGTAGGCGACGGGCGGCTGGGCATCGAGATTGAGGTCGCAGGGGCGCAGAGCGAGGACCTCGTTGATCCGGGTGCCGAGCGCTCCCTGGGTAACGTAGACGTCGAGCAGGGAAGCGGCCGCGTTGCGTCGCGGGCTCGCGGCGCCCCACTCCCTGATGGCGGTCACAACGGCGCGCCACTCATCGGGGCGCAGCGCCCGCGGGGGGTTCTTCGACTCCCTTCCGCCTTTCGGTTTCTCCGGCCACTGCATGGCGCTGGCCGGGTTGGTCGCGAGGCCATAGGCCTCGTCCTTCAATGCGTGGTCGAAGACGTGCCTGAGGATGACCTTCAGCGTCTTCGGCTTCACACCGGTTTCTGTGACCCACCGCTTCAGTCGGTCATCGAGCACCCGCCCGGTGACCTCGCCGACCACGAGGTCGCCGAACGCCGGGCGGAGGTGATTCTTCAGGACGCTTCGATAGGCCCTGAGCGTGCCGTCCCGGGCGCCGGTCTGCTTGTAGGCACGCCACCACGCCGTGGCTAGTTCGTCGACGGTCACGGCGGCGCTGGGGACGAGCGGCTGGTCTCCGCGACGCTCGTCGACTCGACGTCGGAGCGCTTCGACCGCGGCCCTCTGTGTCGGACCAGTGGCCGTGACGGCCACTGTGCCGCTCACGGTGCCCAAGCGTGCGCGTGCGCGCCAGCCGCCCGGGTAACGGTCGGTCGAGACGAGCCCCTGCTCACCCGGACGGAGGGCGGGCCGACCCATCAGCCACCCTGCCGGACGACACGTTCGGCGACCCAATCTTCGAGATCCACCCTGCGGTAGAACACGTTGGCCCCGATGCGGGCTACAGGAGGGCCCGGGTAGCGCCCCTTGACGCGCCACGACTCAAGCGTGCGAGCGGGGATGTTGAGGTACGCGGCGGCCTGCGCGGTCGTGAGCAGGATCGGCTGCTCCGGCGTCTGCGGGACGCGCTTCTGGCTCTGCTTCTTCTTGCTCTTCTTCTTGGTCATACCGTCCCTGTGCCGGCGGTCCCAGGACGGCGACGGCGTGACACGCTTACTGGAGAGCCGTGACACGTTTTCTCCGTAGGAGCGCGTAGGCCTGCGTACCGAACCCCCGGAAATTCGGCGATTTCGCCTCTGCAGCGTGCTGTGGCGTAGGAGCGCGTAGGCCTGCGTACCGGGGTTCTTGAACCGCGGGTTCAGGGTTCGATCCCCTGGGGGCCCACCCATATCCCGCCAGCCCGGCGTACGGTCGGGACATGGCCCACGGAATCACCGCAGGCGAGTTCCGCGCCGCCGACGGCGTGACGGACTGGCACGTCCTCGAGGACGGCGCGTCGGTGTCCGCGCGCTTCGCCACCGGCTCCTTCGCCGTCGGGGTCGACCTCGTCACCGCGATCGGTCGGCTCGCCGACGCGGCCAACCACCACCCCGACGTCGACCTGCGGTACGCCGTGGTGACCGTCCGGCTGACCACCCACGACCTCGGAGGGCTCAGCGACCGCGACGTGCACCTCGCTCGGGAGATCACTGCCGCCGCGCGCGACCTCGACATCGCGGCCGCCCCCGACCCCTCACCACCAGGGCACGCGACCCGATAGGTCATGTGGCACCCGAGGGACCTGACGACGGATACTCTCGGGGGGATCTCGGGAGGGGAGGTGCCGACATGACAGACCCCGGGGACCTCTACCTACAGATCATCGAGAGCGCCAGCGACGGATTCTGGGTGATCGACCAGCACGGAACCACCCGGTTCGCCAGCGGTCCGCTCGCCCGGATGCTCGGGCGCACGCCCGAGGAGATGCGCGGCGCCCCGATGTCCGACTTCCTCGACGAGTCCGGACACGCCCAGTTCCTCGAGCACGTCGCCAAGCTGAAGCGCGGCCAGGTCAACGAGACCGAGGTCGAGTGCCAGTTCCTCCGCACGGACGGCGCCCCGTTGTGGGCCACGCTCTCCGAGACCCGGCTCGAGGTCGGGGACAGCAACGACCCGCTCTTCCTCCACCGTGTCCGCGACATCACCGAGCGCCGCACGCTGCTCGCCGAACTCACCGAGGCCCAGACGCAGCACGCAGCCGCTCAGCGCACGGCGAAGATCGGGCACTACCGCTGGGACATGCGGGCAGGGGAGGCCACCTGGTCTGCCGGACTCGAGCACGTCATGCGCTCCTCACCCGCGCTCCGCTCGATCACCTCCGACGGGTTGCGCGCGCTGCTCGACCCGCGGGACCGGGAGAAGACGGACCAGCGGGTCAACGAGCAGATCCGGGCGGGGCGCCCCATCGAGTGGACCGCACGGCTGGCCCCCCAGCAGGAGGGCGACCGGGAGATCTGGCTGCACGGCCTCGGCCAAGCAGACCGTGACGCCGACGGCTGGGTGATCGGGATGCACGGCACCGTGCAGGACGTCACCGCCGAGCACGAGGTGCAGGAGGCCCTTCGCCTCTCGCTCCAGCAGAACGAGCTCCTGCACGGCCTCGCCGCAGCCGCCAACGAGTCCGAGACCCTCGACGAGGTCCTCCTCATCGCCAAGAGCACCATCACGGCGTACGACGACTGGTTCCGCGCCCGGGCCTTCGCACCCGACCCGGAGTCCCCCACCGGCCTCCGCCCGAAGCTGGTCGAGGACTCCGACGCCGCCGCGGACGCCGAGCTCACGCCCGCACAGGTCGAGCAGGAGCTCGCACTGGCCCGCCGTGCGATGACCGACCAGATGCTCGTGTTCGACGAGTCCGAGATCGACCGTCCCCTCATCGCCTTTCCCGTGCTGCTCGACGGCGTGGCGATCGTGTCGGTCGTCCTCACCGCCGACGACCGCTTCCTGCGGCGCTCGATGATGGCCGATCTCGTCGCCCAGGCCACCGCACAGCTCTCCCGGGTGGCCGAGCGCGAGCGTCTGGTCACCGACCTCTCCAGCGCCCGCGACTCCGCGATGGCTGCCTCGCGCCAGAAGTCGGAGTTCCTCGCGACGATGAGCCACGAGATCCGCACGCCGATGAACGGCGTGATCGGCCTCAACGACCTGCTGCTGCAGACCGACCTCGACGCCGACCAGCGGCGCCTCGCCGAGGGTGTCCAGGGCGCAGGCCACGCGCTCCTCGGCATCATCGACGACATCCTGGACTTCTCCAAGATCGAGGCCGGCAAGCTCGAGCTGGCCGAGGTCGCCTTCGACCTCGACGAGGTGCTGGCCGGGACGCAGGCCCTCTTCGGCCCCGGCGCCGTGACCAAGGGCCTCACGCTCGAGGTCCACCGGGACCCCGCCGTGCCTGTCACGCTCTCCGGCGACCCCCAGCGGCTCGGCCAGGTGCTGGGCAACCTCGTCTCCAACGCCCTCCGGTTTACCGAGACCGGCACGGTCGCGGTCCGGGTGACGCCGCACGGCGGGGAGTCCGGCGACCAGGACCGGCATCGCCTGCGATTCACCGTCACCGACACCGGCATCGGGATCGCCGCCGAAATCCAGGACCGGCTGTTCGAGCCGTTCACCCAGGCCGACCTGTCCTCGCGTCGCGCCTACACCGGCACCGGCCTCGGCCTGGCGATCTCCCGTCAGCTCGTCGCCGCGCTCGGCGGCGAGATCGGGGTGGAGAGCACCCCCGGCGAGGGCAGCACGTTCTGGTTCACCGCCCTGTTCGCCACGGCCGACCCCGATCGGGTCGGTCGACACGACGACCCCGTCGCGGCCCTCCCCGACCTCCCCGCCTCGACGCGGGTGCTCGTGGTCGAGGACAACGAGATCAACCAGATGGTGGCCGTCGGTGTGCTCCGGCGCCTCGGGGTGCAGGCGCTGGTCGCCCGCGACGGCCGTGAGGGCGTCGACCGCGCGGCGGCAGAGCAGGTCGACCTGATCCTCATGGACGTGCAGATGCCGACCCTCGACGGCTACGAGGCGACCCGGTTGATCCGCGACGCCGAATGCGAAGGACGCCGGGTGCCGATCGTCGCGATGACGGCCGGGGCGATCGCCGGCGACCGCGAGCGGGCACTCGCATCCGGCATGGACGACTTCCTCACCAAGCCCGTCGACTCCCGGCTGCTGACCCGCACCCTGGCCCGCTGGCTCCTGTCGGACGGACCGGAGACCTCACCCCTCCCACCCGAACAGGAGCACCCCACCGTGCCTGCCCTCCCCGTCCTGGACCCCCAACGCATCGAGGATCTCCGCGACCTCGACGAGCCCGGCCAGCCGTCGTACGTCGGCAAGCTGGCGCAGGCCTTCCTCTCCCGGGGCGACGAGTACCCCCGTGCGCTGCGGGAGGCCACCGACGCCGACGACCCGGACGGTGTCGTCGCCACCGCCCACAAGCTGCGGGGCAACGCCCTCAACCTCGGGCTCGCCGAGGTCGGGGCCCACGCCGCGGCCATCGAGGACGCCGCCCGGCGCGGAGACCTCTCGGTCGCCCGCACCAGGCTGACGGCCCTCGAGAAGGCCTACGGCCGCGCCACCGCCGCCGTGCACCGGCTCGTCGCCGAGGTCAGCGCACCACCCGCACCGTGACCCGGGCGCGACCCCGGACGGCTGCATCCAGGGTCCGGTCGGTCCGGGTGGAGAGGCCCCGACGACCGGCGTTGGTGTTCAGCACGGCGACCAGGTCGGACTCGCGGGGCATGGCCGCGACCCGCGCGAGCACCTTGTCGAAACCGGTGCCCTCGACCTCAGGCTGGTCCCACAGCGCGGTGCTCGGCAGGACGCGCAGGACGCCACTGGCGCCCGCCGCCCGCTTCGGCACCGCCACCCGCATCCGGACGACCTTGCGGCCGAGGTAGTTGTCGACCGAGCGCAGGCTGACCCGCAACCGCAGAGTCGAACCCGCCCGGGCGCGCACCCGCGTGCCGCGCTCGAAGGTCACCCACCCGCCGGGGCGGCGTACCTCGGCCTTGGCGACGTTCCACGTGCGGCGCCGCTCGTGCATCGTCGAGTTGATGTCGACCGACTCGATGCGACCGCGACCGCGACCGTCGAGCGCGTCCTGGATCCCGCTGAGCTGGAAGTACAGGTGCATCGGCGCGATGAAGGAGATGTCGGAGGCGTTGGACAAGTGGTCGGTGCGGGTCAGGCTCCACGGGGCACCGTTCGGCCGGGTGCCGGTGAAGGTCCAGGTGGCCGAGGTCGACCCGCGGCGGACGCCGTCGTAGACCCGGTCCTGGTTGGCGAGCAGGTGGGTGGCGGCGAGGTCGGCGACCATCGACGGGACCGAGATCCGCGTCTCGCCGGTGCGGCTCTTGGTGGTGCCGGCCAGCTGCGTGAGGGAGCTGACGGTGGTGGCCTCAGGCAACGGCCCGACCACCCCGAGCACCGCGGCCAGCCGGTCCTCGGTGACGGTGCCCTGCGGCGGACCGGGGTTGGCCACCTTGAACGGCGCCGCGACCGGGTCCTCCTGGATGTAGACCGCGTCGGCGTTGTGCATCGTCATCGTGGTGGGACCGACGAAGTTGGCGGGGTGCCCGAAGCCGAGCACCTGCACACCGCAGACCGCCGTGGTGGAGCCGACCCCGAGCGCGGAGACGTCGCCGTAGGACATCGCGGCGGCGAGGTTGCCGCCCGGCGCCATCGCCACGACGGGCGCGGCCGAGGAGGTCGGTGCGGCGCCGGTCGCGTAGACATCGAGTCCCTCGAACCCGAAGGCCTTCGTGGCCTGGCCCAGGCGCCGGGGGCTCAGCCCGGAGACGCCGACGGGCATCGGGAGCTGGCGGTAGCCGCTGTCGACCTGCCGCTTCGAGGCGCCCGACTCGCGCAGCGCCGGACGCTGCTCCGGCGGTACGTCGACCTGCTCGGCCGGCGCGGGCCCCCCGCCCTCGAGCAGGTCATACATCGCGGCGGCCGGCGTGATCCCGGCGACCGGGGAGGGGCCCCAGGACAGGCCGTAGGCGACGGCGCCGACGAGCCGGCCGTCGCCGGCGTACACCGGCGAGCCGGACATGCCCTGCCAGATGCCCCCGACGCGGTCGATCTCCGGCGAGGTCAGGTCGGCCATCACCATGTCGACACCCGGCGCGATGCCGTCGACGATGACGCCCTTGATCGTGCCGCTGAACCCGGTCGGCTCGGAGCCGGAGGTGACGGTGAGCCCGTCCACCGCTTGTCCCGCGGCCAGCTCCTCGGCCGGGAAGGCCTCCGGGCAGTCGTCGGTGGGCGCCGAGGTCGCGGTCCCGGGGACCACCGCCCCGGCCGTGGCTGCTGCGAGTCCCAGGACGAGTGCCGCAGCACCGCGTCGAAGTCCCGCTCGTCGTACGTTGTTCATGGCCCACCCTTTTCTCGGACCGGCGCCCCCGTGACGCGCGGGATGAGGGGTTCCGCCCCTCTTCGGAGGTCAGACGCGCAGACCTGCGCATAGGTTGCCCTCGTGACTACTCATTCTGGGGCCCCCGGGCCCGGCCCGCAGACGAATTGCTGGAGCATTGACGAGATCTTGACGGCTTTCTCGCGTTACCAGGCCGAGGTGCAGAAGGCGGCCGACACCGGCGACTGGGGCCACTTCTCCGCACTGTTCACCGAGGACGCGATATACATCGAGCACGCGTTCGGGACGTTCACCGGACGCGACGAGATCCACTCGTGGGTCACCGACACGATGGGGAGCTTCCCCGGCAACCTGATGCGGTCCTTCCCGATGGCCTGGTCGGTGGTCGACGAGCCGACCGGCCGGGTGATCTGCGAGGTCCGCAACCCGATGCCCGACCCGGGCGACGGCAGCGTCCACGAGGCGTCGAACCTGACGATCCTGACCTACGGCGGCGACGGGCTGTGGGCCTGCGAGGAGGACGTCTACAACCCGATGACGTTCGCCCGGATGGCCGCCGGGTGGGCCGCGGTCGCCGAGCGCCACGGGAACCTGCCCGAGGACGGCGCCGCGTTCGTGGCGCGGCTCACCCGCGGACGTTGAGACTTCGCCGGTCCGAGGGCGGGGCACCGCCGTAGG
>JAUYLL010000107.1 GCA_030698375.1 Nocardioides sp.
TTGAGGTGTCCGCCGCCGTGCGGGCTGAGCCAGGTGCGTTCGGTTGAGTGGTAGCCGCGCTCGAGGTGTTCGCGGAGCGCCTCGGTGACGTCGTCGAGGGCCGGGACGCGGCGGAACTCGCCGGGCTCTCGGTGCTTCAACTGGCGGGTGCGGGATCCGCTCAGGCCGGTGGCGCGGTCGTAGACCGCAGCCTCGGTGGCACCGAACTCGACGACGGTGGGGTTGCCGAGGTGGATCCACTCGGGTCGGTGGGCGACGAGCTCGCCGGGGCGGGGGGCGAGTGTGCCGGCGACAAGGACGAGGCTGCGGTACTGCTCGCCCAGCGGGCGGCCGTCGCGCACGGCCCGAGGGTGGCGATGGCGTCGGCGAGGTCGAAGACCACGCCGATGGAGGGGACCATCCGGTCGGTGATGCGGGGGCTGCGGGCGGCGGGGGCGAGGTTGGCGACGCCGTCGAGGGGGTCGCCGGTGAGGTGGCCGCTGCGGGCGGCGGCCTTGATGATCATGGACAGGGTGACGTAGAAGGACTGAACGGTGGCCGGCGAGGCGACTTCCGGCGGGAGGTCGATCTCGGTGTCGCCGTTCTCGAGCGCGGCCGCGAGGCGCCGGGTGTTGACCGTTGCGGTACGTCGGTTGATCGAGCGTCGCGCGACGACGGCCATCCGGAGGTCGTCGGCGACGAGGTCGGAGAGGTAGATGGATCCGCCGACGCGTCGACGCTGGTCGCCGTGGGTGCGGGAGTCGCCGTCGCGGTAGACGAGGAGGTCGATCGCAGTGCGCATGTTGTTGCGGTGCCCGAGCATGTTCTTGTCGCCGAAGGTGGGTCCGACGATGGGCCACCACACCTGGGTGCAGTAGTCGGCGAAGGTGGGTCCCACCCGCGGGACCGGCGGCGGTGCAGCCGGTTGCATAGCGGGGCCGGTGGGGTCGATCGGCCAGCCCTGCTCGTCTGCCTCCCAGCCCATGAGCTTCGCGCGCATCAACTGGTCGTGGAAGGTGCGGGCGTAGCCCTTGGTGGGGAAGGTCCGCTTCTTCGGTACGCCGTCGACGCGCCAGCGGACGAACCACCGGCGGGCGTCCTTGTCGTTCTCGGCGACGGTGGCGTGGGTCGCCGTACGCCCGTAGATGCCGTACACGCCCCAGGTGGTCATCGCAGTTCCTTGGCGGTGAGGAACGCGCGTACGTCGCTGGGGCGGAAGCGGATCTGGCCGTTGACGCGGATCATCGTGGGCAGGAGTCCGGTGCCGGGTCCGCGTGCGGACCACTTGCGGACGGTGCTCTCGCTCACCGAGAGCCACTGGCTCAGGGTGCGCAGGTCGATGAGGGGCTCATCGGGCAAGAACTCCCGCATGACGCGGGGAGCCGGAGCTGATCGCGGGCATGGTGGTCAACGCAGCCGGCGCCTGGGGCGACGAGGTCGGTGCGCTCTTCGGCAGCCCGGGCCCTCGAAGCGATCAACGACGTCACGACCCTCGGGCTCCGCAGCGTCCGCACCAGCTGGGCCGGCCTGCGCACCTTCACGCCAGCCGGCGAGCCGGTCGCGGACTGGGACGCCGACATCGAAGGGCTCTTCTGGCTCGTGGGACAAGGCGGGTACGGCATCCAGATGGCTCCGCAACTCGCGCGAAACGCGGCACAGCTGATCGTGACGGGGAGTGCCTAACCTCGCCGACCTCGCACGGAAGAAGGTGCCTCCATCAATCCAGGGCGATTCGGTTGAGCGGTCATGCCGAACGCCCGTCATCTGCTGGAGAGCCCCCAGCAGGGCCGTGACGGTGAAGGTTCTAGGGGGGCCAAGGGCCCGTTGACGCAACTTTGCGCATGAGGGCTAACTTCTCAACAAGCACGTCCTGACGTGGCCTCGGGCGACCGAATTTCTCGCAGAAAGGACTCACCATGAAGAAACTCCTCGCAGCATTGGCCCTCTCCGCAGCATTCGTTCTTGGCGGCTCCACGATGGCATCGGCGGCACCCGGCGGCATGCCGGCCGTGCACGGTGTAGACGGCAAGACGTTCGGTTCAGCGGTCAGCGGACTCGCCAAGTCCGATCCGGCAGCGCTCGTCCAGCACGTCACTGGGAGGTAGTCGCCTCTTCCGGGCTCTCAGCAGGTGAAGACGCGGGTGGGCCCCCGGCCACACAAGGCCGGGGGCCTTCATCTGACCGGGGTTCGCCATCTGGCGCGATCCGAGCATCCGCTCATGGCCGATGAACGGGCGCTGCTTCCCGCCGCCTTTTCGATGCCTTTCGGCGCCGAGCTTCGGGATGTGTGCCGATGAGCGAACGCCGCACCTTTTGCTGTTCGTTCACTCCCGCCTGGGCTCGCGGCACTCTGGACGTGAGTCCGCGAGGACCATGGTCTACGTCGTCGGAGCGCGGGATGCAGGGGGTTCGGGCGGATCGAGTCGCCGAAGTGAAGTTCCCCGCCCCGTATGGATGCTCGTATCGACAGGGCCGCGCTCGGGTGGAGTGCTGTCGGCCGAGCCCGGGAGGTCGATCACGACGAACTGCACTCCCGACTCGGGCTGGCTGACCTCGACCTCGCCAAGACGACGCAGCATGGCGAGCGAGGCGTGGTTGCTTGCATTGATCACGGTCACGATCCGCTCCACCCCCTTCGGTCGGTGCTGCATGAGGACCTCGAGCAGTGCCGTGGCCACACCCCGGCCGTGCCAGTCATCCACCACGGTCACCGCGACGTCCGCGGCGGTCGGATCGTCGGGATAGCGGATGATCCGAGCCAGGCCCAGGGGTAGCTCGGTCCCGTCCTCGGTGATGACCAGCAGCACCAGGGCAACGTGGTCGGCCCCATCCACCTCGTCGACGAGGTGGTCGAGCATGGTGTCGGTGAGTCTCGGGACCACGGCCAGGAAGCGGTCGAAGCGGGTTTCGGCGGAGAGGTGCTCGAACTCCTGCCGGAAGGCCTCGCGGTTGGCCGGGAGCAGAGGTACGACGAACGCCTCGGTGCCGTCGCGCAGGTGCACCGGCGTCAGGTCATCCACGCCGCTGTCCGGGCATATGGAGTCCAGCAGCGTCCGGTGGGCCCGCGTGCAGGTCGAGACAAGTGCACGATCTGCGTGCTCATACCCCGATTCTTGGTCCTGGCGTGGATCGGCCTCCAGAGTCCAAGGTCCCACTCCCGCTGGCTGACACAACTGAACGACGAGGCCATCCGCCCATGCCGGACCAGTGCGTGGGCGCTGTGGGCACAGTCGGGTGCGCGGATCGGTATGAATCGGCACGGATACGCCTCGTAAACCGCCGTATTTCCCGCTCAGAGCAGCGTGACGGGGCATACCGCCTCACTACGGATCGAAAGGTTTTGGGGTTCGAATCCCTACCGGCGCACAGTGTGATCTCTCAAGAGATCCCGGACAGGTCGGACCCAGAACTCGGGTCCGGCCTTCTGTGTTTCCCGGGTTGTGGTCCGGGTGGTCGGCCTAGTGGCTGGTAGTTGCGGGTGGGGTCGATGGTGAGTTCGCGGAGGAGCTCTCCGGTGGCGGCGTCGATGACGCGGACGTGGAGGTCGTCGACGAGCTTGAGGACCTGGGTTCGGGCGTGCTCGACGCCGATGCCGATGTGGTGCACAGGGCCCCTTGCCGGGCATGGATTGTGACCGAGATGCATGGATCCCCGGGGGCCTGGGCACGTTTCTTGAAGGGAGAAACATCACATTGGTGGCGTCTGAGCCGTATTCGCCGGGCGCCGGGGAGGAACGGATCATGAGCATCGACAAGGCACCGCTGACACCCGAGGAGCTGGCCGGGGAGGGCGCGACAGCACTTCCGGACAAGGAGGTGATCTCGATCCTCAACCTCGCCGCCGACATCGACCTCGCGATCGACGGCGCGGCTCCGATCGACCTGGCCCTGGCGCTCAACGCCAACGTGGTCGCGCCGATCGACGCCGCGGTGAGCGCGAACGTGCTCAGCGACAACTCGACCGCACAGGCGATGGCGAACCAGGGCCTCCAGCTCAACCAGGCGATCGAGGCCGACGCCATCGCCACCGGCATCCAGGACAGCACGATCAACCAGAGCGACACCGTCGAGGGCGGCTCCGGAGCTGCCGAGCAGCAGGGCACGCTCGCGGCGACCATGGGCTCCGGTGCCGGCGACCTGACCGCGGCGGGCGCCGAGGCCGGCATGGCCGCGACGAGCGCACCCGTCGACGGCAGCATCGTGGTCGACTCGGCCGGCACCGTGATCGGCACGCTCGACAGCGCGACGGGCAACGTCCTGGCGGCCGACGGCACGGTCGTCGGGACGCTCAACGGGGCCACCGGTCTCGTGGTCGACTCGGCCGGGACCCTGATCGGCACCGTCAGCGGGCTGGTCGACGGTGCCACCGTGGCCGGCCCGAACGGTGCGGTCCTGGGCGTCCTCGACGCCGCGACCGGCACTGTGGTCGACGCCGCCGGCAACGTCGTCGGCACGCTCGACCCGCTCACCGGCAACGTCCTGAACACGGTGGGAACGGTGATCGGCACGGTCACCGGCCTCGTAGACGGCACGGCGGTCCTCGACTCCGCCGGCAACGTCATCGGGATCCTCGACGGGGCGACCGGCAACGTGCTGAACTCCGCCGGTGACGTGATCGGGGCGCTCAACCCGCTCACCGGTCAGGTCCTCGACGCAGCGGGGAACATCGTCGGCACCATCGGGCAGATCGTGAACGACGTCACCGACACCATCAACCGGCTCGACACCGGGGACCTGCTGAAGGGCGACCTGCTCAACATCGACGTCAACGTCAACCTGGACGCGGACCTGGCAGCACCGATCAACGGAGCCGTGGCCGCCAACGCCAACATCGCCGCGCCGATCGATGCCGCGGTCGCGGCGAACGTCCTGTCCGAGAACTCGCAGGCGACCGCCGTCGCCCAGCAGGACGCCATCATCAGCCAGACGATCAGCGGCACCGCGCAGGCGACGGCCGAGCAGACCTCGGCCATCGACCAGTCCTCGGTCGAGCCGGTCGACACCGACACCGCCACGATCGCGGAGCAGGTCCCGGCACCCGCCACGTACGAGGTGACAGCTGAGCCTGCCGAGGCCGTCACCGACGGCGAGCAGGACGCCTCGACCAGCAGCACCGGGCAGTGACCACCCTCGTCGACGCCCCCACCCGCGTCGACGGTGTCCAGCTCATCGGCGCGATGGTGGGTTCCGGCTACCGGAACCCACCGGCCCTCGTGCGGCGCGGGGACGGGCAGGTGCTCCAGCTCACCCCCCTGCTCTACCTGGTCCTGAGCGCCGTGGACGGGCGGCGCAGCTGCGAGGAGATCGCGGAGGTCGTCGGTACCGCACTGGGCCGCGGGGTGACCGGGGCAGACGTGACCAGCCTCGTCGACGGGCACCTCCGGCCGCTCGGCCTGGTCGACCACGTCGAGGGGGAGGCGCCCGAGCTCGAGCGCTCGAACCCGCTGCTGGGGCTGAAGTTCAGGGTCGCCGTCACCAACCCCCGCACCACGCGCCGCATCACCGACCCGTTCCGGCTGCTCTTCCGTCCGATGCTCGCCGTCCCCGTCGTCCTCGGCTTCGTGGCAGTCGTGAGCTGGGTGTTCTTCGAGCGCGGACTCGGCGCCTCGGCGTACGACGCCTTCGAGCGGCCACACTTGCTGCTGCTGGTCTTCGCGGTGTCGGTGCTCTCGGGTGGCTTCCACGAGTTCGGTCATGCCGCCGCGGCCCGCTACAGCGGCGCGCAGCCCGGCGTCATGGGCGCAGGTCTCTACCTCGTCTGGCCGGCGTTCTACACCGATGTCACCGACAGCTACCGCTTGGGCCGGGGCGGCCGGATCCGCACGGATCTCGGAGGGCTCTACTTCAACGCGATCGTCGTCGTCTTGACTTTCGTGTGGTGGTGGGCCACCGGGTGGGAGGCGCTGCTGCTGCTGGTGGCTACGCAGGTCCTCCAGATGACGCAGCAGCTTCTGCCGCTGCTCCGGTTCGACGGCTACCACCTGCTCGCCGACCTGGCGGGGGTCCCGGACCTCTACCACCGGATCAAGCCGACCCTCGTCGGGCTCCTGCCGCACCGGTGGAGCTCACCGGAGAACCGGATGCTCAAGCCCTGGTCGCGGGGGGTGATCACCCTGTGGGTGCTCGTCACCATCCCGATGATGGCGATGATGCTGCTGGCCATCGTCGCGGCCGTCCCGAGGCTCCTGGCCACTGCCGGCTCTGCAGCGCGGGCGGACGCCGACGCCGTCGGGCGCGCGTGGAGCGCCGGCAGCGTTCTCGATGGCTCCGGCCACGTCCTCCAGCTCCTGGGTGTCGTGCTTCCGGTGGTGGCGTGCTTCTTGATCCTCGGTCGCTTCGGCACTCGTTTCTTCAAGGGGCTCGCACGGTGGAGTCAGGGGTCGGCGGGCAAACGCGTTGCGGCGGCCGTGTTCAGCACAGTGATGGTCACCGCACTCTCGTGGGCTTGGTACCCGCACCCGGGCAACTACCGCCCGATCGAGCCTGGGGAGCAGAGGCTCATCACGAGCCTGCTCCCGGGCCCGCTGGGAGCATCCGCCAACGTCGCACGGCCAGCGGTCGGCTGGTCCGCCGTACCCGCGGTGTACGCCGGGACAGCGGCGCACGAGCGACTCTCCACCGACCGGCCGCTGCTGACGGCATTCCCGGAGGGCCGCGAGATCCCTACCAAGGGTGCTCCGGCCCTGGCCATGATCCTGGTCCCCGCAGGGGGGGACGGTCCGGGGGTGCCGAGCGACGATCCGGGTCGACCGAGCAGCGGCGGCGGGACCACCCAGCCGGACGGCACCTGGGTCTTTCCCTTCAACGAGCCGCTGCCCCCGGCCGAGGGCGACAACCAGGCCTTGGCGGTCAACACCACCGACGGCTCGGTCACCTACGACATCGCCTTTGCGCTGGTGTGGGCCGAGGGAGACGAGGTCGTCAACGTCAACGCGGCGCACGCCTACGCCTCGTGCACGGACTGCGTGACGGTCGCAGTTGCCTACCAGGTGGTGCTGATCATGGACCACGCGCGGGTGGTGATCCCGCAGAACCTCGCCGCCGCCGTCAACTACGAGTGCTACGAGTGCATCACCGCGGCCATCGCCAGCCAGCTGGTGCTGACGGTCGAGGACGTCCCGGGAGAGGAGCAGCTGCGCTCGCTCGGCGCGATCTGGAACCAGCTCATCGACTTCGGTCGCCAGATCACGGCGTACTCGGTCGCGGAGATCGCTGCGCGGCTCCAGAGCTTCAGCGACGCGATCGTCGCCATCCTCGGGGGCGCGCCGGCCGTCGCTCCGCAGACGAGCACGCCCACCGCGGGGACCGACACCTCCACTGCTGATCCGAGCGGTACGTCGTCGCCGTCTCCTGCGCCGTCGTCGAGCAGTCCCACCGCGGAGCCGTCGCCGACGGGGACCACCACCTCGTCGCCGACGGGAACCACCTCGTCGACCCCCACCTCGCCGTCGCCCACGCCGTCCCCCTCGACGGTCGAGGCGTCGCCCGAGAGCACCACCGGCTCGACCTCGCCGAGCGCGGAACCCAGCGAACCGACCCCGTCGCCCACGTCCTCGTCCGAGACCGATTCGTCTACCGTGAGCCCGTCACCCTGACAGCTCTGGGCGGTGCGAGGATCCGGGGCACGGCCTGGGCCGAGCTCGACCCCGGCCACCTCGGGCCCGATCGGTGGCACGATGGGTGTCGTGCAAGCGGCCCCGTTCGAGCGCGGTCGGCAGCGGGGCCGTCGCAGCCTCGCCGAGCGGGTGAGCCGGTTCCGCGACAAGCGGTGGCAGATCGCCCAGTGCGCGGTGGCCGCCGGGGTGGCGTGGTTCATCGCCGCCGAGCTGCTGGGCCACGACGTTCCGGTGTTCGCGCCGATCGCGGCTGTGCTCAGCCTCGGTACGTCGTACGCGCAGCGGCTCCGCAGGGTCACCGAGGTCACTGCTGGGATTGCGGTGGGGGTCTTCCTCGGCGATCTGCTGGTGGCGTCGGTCGGTTCGGGGGCGTGGCAGATCGCCCTGGTCGTGGCTCTGGCGATGACCGCGGCGGTGTTGCTGGATGCGGGCACGCTGTTCATCACTCAGGCGGCGGTCCAGGCGCTCTTCGTGGCGGCGCTGGTGCCCGGGACGGGTGACTCACTGGTGCGTTGGAGTGATGCCCTCGTGGGGGGCGCCGTTGCGTTGGTGGCGGCCACTGTCGTGCCGTCCGCGCCGTTGCGACGACCGCGCGAGCAGGCCGGTCTGGTGCTTACCAAGGTCGCCGAGCTGTTGCGTGCTGCCGCTGAGGTGATGACCGACGGCGACGCCGAGCGGGGTCTCGATCTGCTGGCGGACGCACGGTCGACTGACCATCTGGTGCGTCGGCTGCAGGCCGCTGCCGATGAAGGGATGGCGGTGGTGGCGTCGTCGCCGTTCCGGATCCGTCACCGCAGGGGCATCCGGCGGATGGTTGACATCGTCGATCCGCTGGACCGGGCTCTGCGGAGCACCCGCGTGCTGGTGCGGCAGGTCGCCGTCGGCGCCTACCGCAGACGGCGGGTGCCCCCCGCGTACGCCATCCTGGCCGGTGAGCTCGCCGACGCCATCGACGAGATGGCCGGCGAGCTCGGGAGCGATGACCACGACGAGAAGCTGCGCGCGGCTCTGGTCGCGATCGCCCGGGCGACGAGTCAGGTGGAGCGCGCCGACGACATGACGGCAGAGGTCGTCCTCGCCCAGCTGCGGTCGGTGATCGCAGACCTGCTGATGCTCACCGGCCTCACCCCGCTGGAGGCCACCGACGCCATCCCGCCGCCACCGAGATGAGACCCCGGCAGCTCGGGGCCGGCGCACGATCCTGATCGCCACCGGCACTCGCGGAGCGCTGTCCTCACTCGCGCTCGCGGAGAGCCGCGCGGAGGTCGGGGACGGCGTCGAGGACGAGGGCGTCGGAGCCGGTCTTGACGCCGGCCTCCTCGTACGCCGCGAGGACGGCACGGATGACGTGGTGCTGGGCGACGCGGGTGTCCATCTGTCGCGCACCCGACCAGAAGCGCAGGTCGAGGCGGACCGTGGCGGAGCCGACCTCGCGCAGGAGCGCCTGCGGAGCGGGGTCGGTGAGCACCTCGGGTACCTCGGCCATCGTCCGCTCCGCGAGGGAGACGGCGAGGTCGAGGTCGGCGGCGCCGTCGACGTCGAGCGGCACCGTGGAGCGGACGTGGTCGAAGCCGGTCTGCACCGTGACGGTGCTGGCGTGCAGCACGGAGTTGGGCACCAGCAGCAGGCGGCCGTCGTACGACGTGATGCGGGTGGCGGTCAGCGAGATCTCGGTGACCGTGCCGGCGACGTCGTCGACCGCGATCTGGTCGCCGACGCGGAAGGTGTCGCGGGCGAGGATGACGATGCCGGCGAACATGTTGCCGAGGACGGTCTGGAACGCGATGCCGGCGGCGATCGAGAGGATGCCGATCCCGCCGAGCGCGTTGACCGGCTGCACGCTGGGGAAGACGATCGTGATCGCGGCCGCGAGCGAGACGAGCGCGACCCCCCACCCGGTCAGTCGCCCGAACAGCGCGCTGGCGCTCGGGGAGCGGCCGCGCCACAGCAGGAACCGGCGTACGCCGACGCGCAGGGCGCGGCCCACCAGCCAGCCGACGAGGACGACGGCCACACCGAAGGCGACGCCCTGCCAGGTGACGTCGGGCAGCTGCAGGGCGGGCTCGGCGTCGGCGCTCAGGATGCTCGGCGGTGGGGTCATCGCCTCAGTTCCTACCCATCGCCATGCCGACTGACCCACCGACCACTGCCCGGGCCACTACGGTCTTGGACATGACGACAACGATCCCGGTGGCCCGGCAGCGGGGCCTGCGCCGGTTCAACCTCGTGGCCGCGGCCCTGCACGTCGTCCAGGCCGTGGTGGTGGTCGTGCTGGCCACCGACTTCGCGCTGCCGGTCGCCGCGAGCTACCTGGCCGGCCCCCCGGGCACGGACCCCCAGGCCGCCACGGTCCTGTTCGACCTGCCGACCGGCCTCGCCGTGGCGGCGTTCCTGGCGCTCTCCGCCCTCGCGCACCTCGTGGTCTCGACGCTGTGGTGGCGCGGGTACGTCGCCGACCTGAGTCGTGGGATCAACCGGGCCCGCTGGGTCGAGTACGCGCTGTCGTCGTCGCTGATGATGGTCGTGATCGCCCAGCTGGTGGGGATCTCCGACGTCACCGCGCTGCTGGCGATCGTCGGGGTGAACGCCTCGATGATCCTGTTCGGCTGGCTGCAGGAGAAGTACGAGGAGCCCGGCACCGGCGGCTGGCTGCCGTTCGGGTTCGGCTGCATCGCCGGTGCGGTGCCCTGGGTCGCGGTCGTCCTCTACGTCGTCGCGCCGCAGTCCCCGTCCGACGCGAGCCCGCCGACGTTCGTCTACGCGATCGTCGTGTCGCTGTTCGTCTTCTTCAACATCTTCGCGATCAACCAGTGGCTGCAGTACCGGGCCAAGGGCCGGTGGGCGGACTACCTGTTCGGCGAGAACGTCTACATCGTGCTCAGCCTGGTCGCGAAGTCGCTGCTGGCCTGGCAGGTCTTCGGCGGCACCCTCGCGGGATAGCCCGTACGCCGGCTGCGGTGACTCGTCGGCTCAGTGGCGCGGGTTGTCATCGAGGTAGCGCTCGACCCGGATCGGCCGGGTCCGCTCGTACCCCACCGGCAGCCGGACGTCGCCGGCGCTGCTGAGGAAGTAGATCTCCCAGTGGTAGTAGCCGAGATAGGCGCGCGGGCGCCGCTGCATCACCCTGGCGAGGTCGGTCACCCCCCGCACGTACCGGTTGTCGTTGTTGTAGGAGTACAGCGCCCGGGGGATGCCGCCGCGCCGGGTGAAGCCGCGGGCGCTCAGGTAGCGGGCGGCGGCCATGATTGAGTCGCGCGGGTCGTTGATGTCGCCGCGGCCGTAGCGCCGCCACGTCTCCGGGATGAACTGCATCGGCCCCTGCGCCCCGGCCACGGACGTCCCGCGGATCCGGCCCATGCCGGTCTCGACCAGGTTGATCGCCGCGAGGTACTCCCAGTCCACGCCGAAGCGGCGCTCGGCCGCGCGGTAGTGGCGCAGCAGAACCCGCGCCCGCTCCGGCTCGACGATCCGCCACGCCGGGAGGGTGTCGCTGCGCCGGTTGCCCTGGAGCGCGAGGAACTCCCGGCGGGAGTCGAGGTTGGCCCGGGCGACGGGGCGCAGCGCGTGGGGAAGTCGGGGCAGCACGTCGTCGTCCCAACGGCGGCGCTCGGCCACCCGGCGGTAGACCACCTGCTGGACCCGGCCGGCCGCGCGGAGCAGGGCGGGCGAGGTCTCGGGGTCGCCGATCGCCCGCTCGGCGGCGGTCAGCCAGGTGGCTGCTGCCTCGGCGGTGCGTGGCGGGTGGGGCGAGCGGACCAGCGCGCGGAGGAGCACGGGCGCGACGTCGCGGTCGCTGCCCGAGCGCCCGGCGGACGGCGGCCGTTCCTCGAGCAAGTCCTGCCCGGCCTCGACGCCGGACGAGGCGGCACCCGCGGGCTCGTCGGCGCCCTCGCCGAACCCGCACCCGGTGAGCACCAGGGCGACGGCGAGGAGGATCGACGCCCCTCGGCTGCCGCGCATCCCTCCAGGCTAGGAGCGGTACCAAGCCGTCGGCCGGTCCGACAGGATGCACCCATGGACACCACGCCGGAGACGATCGAGGTCGACCTGCCCACCCACCGCGCGGCGGGACTGGCGTGGGGGCCGGCCGACGGCCGCCTGGTGGTGGCGCTGCACGGCTTCCCCGACACGGCGTGGGGCTGGCGACGCGTGGCCCCGCTGCTGGCCGAGCAGGGGCTGCGGGTGGTCGCCCCCTTCTCCCGCGGGCACGCACCGACGGGGCTCCCGGCCGACGGCGCC
>JAUYLL010000113.1 GCA_030698375.1 Nocardioides sp.
GCGGCGATCGCGGCGGCCTCGGCGCCTCCGGAGCGCTCCAGCCGGAGGTCCAGCCGCCCGCGGGAGAGGGCGCCGGCGGCACCGGCGAGCGAGACGTACGGTGCGGCCGCCCAACGCGAGGCGATGGTCAGGAGGACGAGACCGGTCACGCCGACGACCGCGGCGACGAGGAGCAGCGCGGCGACGGACCGCTGGGCAGCCTCCTCGGCCAGCGAGGCCGGCGCGCCCACCAGGACACGCAGGCCACGGTCCATGGTCGTGGCGGTGATCTCGTCGTCGGCTGCCGGGCCCCCGGCGCGCAGCTCGGTGCCGTCAGGCAGGCGGGCGACCAGTCGTCGGTCCGGGCCGGCCAGGGCGGCCAGGGTCGCCTCGGTCGGGCCCCCGGGGGGGAGGGACAGGGCCGCGGCGACCACGCCCGCCTCCCGCTGCAGGGAGTCCTCGAGACTCTGGGCCGCGGCGTCCTGCAGCGCGAGCACGCGCGCGAGGGTCAGCAGCGCGAGGACGACGAGGAGAACGGCGGCGCCGGCGAGGGCAGCCCGGTTGCTCACCCGTTCTCCAGCCGGAACCCCACGCCCCGGACGGTGACCACCTCGGTCGTCGACGCGGCCGTGGTGAGCTTGTGCCGCAGCCGTCCGACGGTGACGTCGAGGGTCTTGGTGGAGCCGAACCAGTGCTCGTCCCACACCTGCGTCATCAGGTCGTCCCGGCTGACAACCGCGCCGGGCTCGGCGTGCAGCAGTGCGAGGACATCGAACTCCTTGGGGGTCAACGCGACCTCCTCGTCGTCGACCCACACCCGCCGCGCCGGTACGTCGACGCGCAGCACCCCACCGAGGACGGGGGCCGGCGCTGCGGCCGGTGCCTCGGCCGGAGTGGCATCCGGCGCCGGGGCCGACCCCGGGGCACCGACGGGCGTGCGACGTGCGGAGCGTCGGGCGAGCGCCCGCACGCGCGCCTGCATCTCGGCGACGCCGTACGGCTTGGCGAGGTAGTCGTCGGCGCCGTAGTCGAGGCCGAGGACCCGGTCGAGCTCGTCGGCGCGGGCGGTGACCATCAGGATGCCGCCGTCGTAGCCCTGCTCGCGCAGCTCCTGGCACACGTCGAGGCCGTCCATGTCTGGCAGCCCGAGGTCGAGCACCACCACGTCGGGGCGGGACCCGAGGGCGGTGGTGACCGCCTCCTGCCCGGTGGCGACCCACTCCACGGAGTAGCCCTCCTTCTTGAGCACGCGCTGCAGCGTGCCCGCAACGTCCTCGTCGTCCTCGACCAGCAGCACTGTCGTCACCCGCCGCATTCTAGGAGGGGCCGCCGGGGCGCGCGGTCACAGGTCGCCGTCCGCGGCGCCGGACTCGGTGGTGGTGCCGGGGCTGATCGCTCGACCGTCGGGGGTCCTCTCGCTTCCGGTCGGGGTCCAGTACAGGGTCCCGTTGCTGGCGTCGGTCCTCAGCCACCTGTCCGGCACGGAGCCCATCGTGGCGGTCACCTCGGTGCGGGGGAGGCCACCGACGAGCACGGTGCGGGCGGTCAGCGTCACCGGGATGTTGTTGGTCGACTGGGCCGGGTGGGAGATGGCCTGCGTGAAAGCGAGCTGTCCGAGGCCGGGGAGGTCGAGCCAGGCGAGATCGACGACCGTGCCGCCCTTGGGGTTGAGGGTGGCGGTGATCTGGGTGGCGCCGCCGGTCCAGCCGGGACGGATCGTGGCGAGGTCGACGACGGTCGAGTAGGTGAAGGTGAAGGAGTCACCGGCGTCGAGCAGGCCGAGGGTCCCGGGGCCGGGGGTGCCCTGGACGTCGACGGCGCTCAACGGGGTGTTGTCGACGACCACGGCGACGGTCGCGGAGTCGAGGGTGCGGTTGTCAGGCCCGTAGGTCATCACGGCGCGGAGCTCGTAGCCGCCGGTGGGCAGGTTCCTGACATCCCAGGTGCAGGAGTACGGCGCGGTCGTGTCGGTGCAGATCGTCACCCAGCTGCCGGTCGTCCCGGTCCTGCGCTGCACGGCGACCGAGCTGATGACCCCGGGGCTGGCGCTCGCGGCCACGGTGATGGTGGGGGTGCCGCGCAGGAAGGCCCCGGCCCCGGGGCTGGTGATGCTGACGCTGGCCGTGGTGTTCTCGACCGTGGCGGTCGCCGAGGCGGCGGCCGAGTTCCCGGCGACGTCGCGGGCGGTGACCCGGAAGTCGTAGGACGCGCCGTTCGTCAGCGTGGTGGTGTCCAGGGAGCAGCTATACGGGGCGACCGTCCTGGTGCACAGCGTGACCCACGCGCCGGTGCCGGTGCGGTAGTCGATGGTGACCGAGGCGACGCCCGAGCCGGTGTCGGCCACGGTGGGGTCGACGTCGACCGTGCCGCTGAGCTGCGAGGGCAGGGTGAGGCTGACGGTCGGCACGGTGTTGTCGACCTGGGTGGTGACGAGCGGGGAGGTGCCGGTCAGGTCGACGGAGTCGGTCGCGGTCGCGCGCAGCGAGACCTCACCCTCGGGCTCGCCGGTGGTGTCCCAGTCGCACGTCCACGGTGCGCTGGTGATGGTGCAGAGCGTGGTCCAGGTGTCGGCGCCGGCCGGGCGCTTCTCGACGACCACCCGGGTGACGAAGGTGCGGGCGTCCTGCGCGTCGACGTCGAGGGCGACGGTGCCCGCGACCAGTGCCGGGACGGTCAGCTGCGCGGTGGGGGGCGTGTAGTCCTCGGCCGCGCCGACGGTGACCTGCCCCGGGGTGACGGCGGTGAACGTCGCGGCACTGAGGACGACCGCGCTGCCGGAGAGGAACAGCAGGACCGCCAGCACGGCCAGCAGCCGCCGCGACGGCCGCGTCCCGCGGATGCGGGACAGGGCCGAGATGCGGCGGCTGGGCACGGGGGCCTCCGGGAGGCAGTGGATGAGCGGGGTGGGCGGGAACCAGGTTAGGCGGACGAGCCCTGGGCGTCGGCGTCCTGCGAGCGGGTCTCGCGCGGGTCCCGCGGCGTGGGGACGGTGACCGTGACGGTGACCGTCTCGTCCTCGTCCTCGGGGCGGCGTACGGCGCGGACCAGCTCGAGCAGGGCGAGCAGGGCGATGAGGGTGGCGGGGAGGCCGATGACGACCATCCGGGTGGTGCGGTCGGCGAGGGCGATGAAGAGGTAGCCGACGTAGGGGACGCTGGCCACGGCGCGGGGCTGCGTGGCGGCGTCGAGCTGGAAGGTCCACGGGTCGACCTGGGCGCTGGCGTCGCCCTGGGTGCGGAACTCGCCGTCCTCGATCGAGACGATGCGGTGGGTGACCAGGTGGTCGATCCCGGACTCTGCAGGCGGGACGTAGGTGATGACGTCGCCGACCTCGAGCTCGGCGACCGGGACCTCCTCGGAGAAGACCACGGAGCCGATGTCGTAGGTGCCGGTCATCGAGCCGCTGGTGATCACGTAGCGCTGGAGGCCCATCAGGGCCGGCACGATGAGCATCAGGGCGACCGCCATCACGACGACGATCATCAGGTTGGTGGCGACGTTGGCCACGCGGGCGCCGGGCGAGGTGCTCGAGCGGCGCCGGCGGGGGGCGTCGGTGCGGGCCATCGGAGCTCCTCGGGGCGGCGGTGATCAGTCGGGGTTCTGCGGGTCTGGCGGTGGTGCGGGGCTGGGGGAGGAGGTCCCGCCCGGCCGTGAGGCCGGGCGGGAGGCCCTCCAAGGCCCGGTGGTTCAGGTGGAGCGAGGTGCTGGCGGTCAGCCGCCCGTGACGACGCTCGCGACGCGGTCGAAGACGCCCGTGGTGTCGCCGTCCTCCTGGGTGGTGACCCACTGGTAAGAGGCGTCGGCCTCCTGGCCCTGGTTCTCGTTGCCGGCGGTCTCGACGAAGGTCACCGTCCAGGTGACCGTGGTGGACGCGCCGACCGCGAGGTCGCCGACGTCCAGGATGGGGTTGGCGGCGTCGGCCAGAGCGCCGAAGTCGCCGGCCCAGATGTCCTCGGTGCCGTTGTTGAGGGTCAACTTCAGGTCTCCGGCGGTGAAGCCGGATGTGGACTCGGTCTCCTCGAGCGTCAGCGTGGCGTCGAGGTCGCCGGTGTTCTCGATGGTGACGTCGCCGGTGATGACGTCACCGGGCTTGATGCCGGCGATGTCCAGGCTGGTGGTGTCGTTGGTGTGCGTGACGTTGCCGGAGGCGACCGAGGTGGTCGAGACGGTGGACGAGGTGAACGTCGCACCGGAGCCGATGGCCACCGCGCCGGCGGCGAGGAGGGTGGCGAGGGGGACGAGGACCTTGCGGCGGTTGGTGGTGGTCATCTGTGGCTCCTGGAGGTGGTGGGCCGCCGTGTGCGACCCGTTGATGACCACTCTGGTCGAGCCCGCCCCACGGAAGATCCACACGAGTGCCACCGCTACCCCACAGCTCGGCAACAACTGCCGGCGTACCCCACAGGTCGGTTACTGCGGGGTGTGCAGAGGGCGCAGAGGCCCCTCAGAGCAGGCCGGTCTCCCGCGCCCAGGCCGCTGAACGCGCGATCCCGGTGTCGAGGTCGACCTGTGGCTCCCAGCCCAGCAGCCGGCGGGCCTTGGCGACCGAGTACGAGCCAGGGCGGTTGAGGAACTCGGCGCTCGCCCGGCTGATCTCGGTGCGCACGCCGGCCCGGCGCATCGCGCCGCCCAAGACGTCGAGGACCGGGAGCGCGGCGCGCGCCGGCACCGAGGGGATCCGCCGTCCGGCGAGCGCAGCGAGGCGCCCGAAGTAGTCCACGCACGGCACGCCCTGGGTGGGGCCGAGGACGAAGACCTGGCCGGCCGCCTCGGGGGTGACCAGCGCCAGGACCACTCCGTCGACCAGGTCGTCGACGTAGATTGGGGTGAAGGTGCCCCGGCCGCCGTCGGGCAGCACCATTCGCCGGGCGCGCAGCATCGCCAGCGGCTCGCGGATCCACACCGACCCCGGGCCGTAGACGTCGGCGGGCCGGATCACCGTCACCGACGTCTCCCCGGCGGCGTGCGCCGCGAGCGCGACGGCCTCCGAGGCGGCCTTCGTGTCGCCGTACGACGACCGGCCGGTGACCCGGACGGGGTAGGTCTCGTCGACCCCGTCGGGGTAGTCGTTGCCGAACGCCGCGATCGAGGAGAAGTGCAGCACCCGATCCACTCCGTGCCGGGCGGCGGCGTCGAGCACATGGCGGGTCCCGAGCACGTTGACGCGCCAGGCCTCGTCGTACGGCGCCACCATGCTCACCGTCGCCGCAGTGTGCAGCACGGCGTCGACGCCGGCGAACGCGTCCTGCCACCGGCCGGGGGTGCAGATGTCCCCGGCGACCGTCCCGCTCGCCTCGTCCGCGACGAGGTCGACACCCACGACCTCCGTGCCGAGCGCGCGCAGCCGGGCGGCGAGGGCGCGGCCGAGGACGCCGCCGGCACC
>JAUYLL010000124.1 GCA_030698375.1 Nocardioides sp.
CGCGCCGACCGCGCGGTCGGCGCAGCTCCGGTCTCCCACCACGCCTCGTCGGCCGGCCACGGCCCCGCCCAGGCATCGACCGGCTGCCAGCCGGAGTCCGGGACACGGACCGTGCTCGGCTCACCGCTCACCGCGCCACGGACGTCGACCCGCACCGGAGCACCGGCGGTGTCGCGCACCTCGCTCGGCAGTGGCTCGGCGAAGACCCGCACCGGAGCCGGCCCCGGGACCTGCCCCGGCCAGGGGCGGTCCTGGGGCCGCAGCCCCATCGCCCGCTCGCCCCAGGGGACGGTGCCCTGACGGGCCGCGGGGGTGCGGCCGCCCTGGAGGACCGGCACCAGCACCGCGTCGTACCCGAGCATCGCCTGGACCCGGGCCATCCCGCGCTCGACGAGCTCGTCGGCTCCCCCGCCCCACAGCGCCTCGGCGTGCGCGGCCGCCGGCTCGGCGACCTCGGGCACGAACCGGATGCCGCAGACCGGCTCCCCGATCGGCGCTGCGGAGCGACGGCTGCGCACCGACCCCTGGGCCTGGCCCTGCAGCTGCCAGTGCACCCGGTCGACGAGGTCGCGGGCGGAGAAGTAGCGCGGGTGCAACCAGGTCCGGGCCGAGACCACCAGGCTCTCCCCCCGCACCCCCGGGCACTCCGCCTCAACACGCACCGCCGTCGCGACCAGCTGACGCTCCGCGAGACCCGCGACGAAGCGCTCGGCGGTGCGGCGGACGCTGAAGCAGACCGCCTCCACCGAGTCCAGCGGCGGCTCGAAGGCAACCTCCTGCGCCAGCTCCGGGGGCGGGGTACGGGCGGCGAGCAGGGTGTCCTCCTCGCCGCGAGCCCGCCGCCAGACCTCCACGCCGTACCTCCCGAAGCGGTGCCCCACGTCGGCGCCCGGCAGGGCCGCGAGGTCCCCCAGGGTCCGCAGCCCCAGCCGGCGCAGCAGGGAGACCGTCCCCTCGGCCGCGGGGTCTGCCAGCAGCGCCTCGACCGGGAGGCCGCGCAGGTACGCCGGCGATCCCCCTGCCGGCACGACCTCGTGCTCCTGCGCGCTCGCCCGGCGGGCGGCCTGCTCGGCGGTGAAGAGGTCGTCGGCGACGCCGATCCGGACGTCCCAGACGCCGGCCTCGACGAGGGTCTCGGCCAGCAGCGCGGCAGCGTGGGCCTCTCCCCCGTAGTAGCGGCCGGGCGCGCGCACCGCCACCAGACCCGGGCGCAGCGGGGCCACCCCGGGTCGGACCGCCTCAACCGTCGCGAGCACCGGCTCGAAGGCCCGGGCGTCGCGGTCGGGGTTGCCCTCCAGCAGCACCAGCTCCGGGCACCGGGACTGGGCGTCCCGCCGCCGCATCCCGCGCCGTACCCCTTCGGACCGCGCGGCGGCGTTGCAGACCTCGACGACGTTGCGCGCGAGAACCGCGGCCGGTCGGCGCGGGGCGAGCCCGGCGTCGGCCAGCCCGGCGACGACCGCCCAGTCGGGGCACCACACCACGAGCACCCGGGGCGCGGACCCGGCCACTACTGCCCCACGACGGGTGCCAGCGCCGGCGAACCCGCGGCCGGCCTGCCGGCCACCGCGAGGGGCCCTGCCTCCCCGGGGAAGGCGAGGTCGAGCCGGACCGGTGGCCGGGACCCACGGCGCACGGCAAGGCGTGCACGGCGCTCGTGCAGCCGCCCGCGACCCTCCACAGGGCCGCTCCAGCTCGACTCCTCCAGGGTCAGCCGCGCCTCGCAGCGCGGCCACTCCCCCCAGACCACCAGCACCGCCGACCGCTTGCGGAGCCGGGCGTCGAGCACCCCGGCGGACTTGGCATCCACCCGCGCCCCCGGCCGCAGGACCACGAGGGGGACGACGTCGACCAGTGCCGCGGCGACCTCCAGCCAGTGCTCCCCCGGGTCCGGGACGAGCACGGTGCGGGCCAGGTCGACCCCGAGCTCGACGGCGGCCAGTGCCCCGAAGTCGGGCCAGCCGACCACCGCGGTCCAGGACCCCGCCGCCGACGCACCGGCCATCAGGGCCAGCGCGAGCGCCGGGGAGTCCACCCCGTAGCTGCTGCCGGCGTACAGCGGCACGGCGTCGGCCAGGGCCGGGTGGGTCGGCAGCGCGACCCGGGCCGGAGGTCCCTCCATCGCCGCGACCCGGTCGCGCAGCTGCTGGACGACCGCCGCGGCTCCCGGGCGCGCCGGACCCCGCTGGGGGACGGGGACCACGAGCTCGGACACCCCCTGATGATCGAACACCTGTTCGACCACGTCAAGCGGGGCCGCCCGGCATCATGGTCGGATGCCGATGCGCTGGCGGCACGACGGCACACGGCCCCAGGCTGGCCGGGAAACGGACTAGCCGCTCCTCCACGCATGACGGCAGACCTGCCGGGTACGCACAGGTCATGAATGCTTCACGCACCACGACCATGACTGCCACCCCCCTCCAGACCGTCGCTACCGTCTTCGGTGCTGTCTTCCTCCTCGTCGGAGTCCTGGGCTTCGTCCCGGGCGTGACCACCGGCGTGGGAGACATGACCTTCGCCGGCCACGAGTCCGGCGCCATGCTCCTCGGGATCTTCCAGGTCTCGATCCTGCACAACATCGTGCACCTGCTCTTCGGTGTGGCCGGCCTCGCGCTCGCCCGGACCTTCTCCGGAGCGCGCAACTACCTGATCGGTGGCGGCGCCATCTACTTCGTCGTCTTCCTCTACGGCCTGTTCGTCGGTCAGGAGAGCAGCGCGAACTTCGTGCCCCTCAACAACGCCGACAACTGGTTGCACCTCGTGCTGGCCATCGCGATGGTCGCCGCCGGCGTGCTGCTCGCCAAGTCGACCGGCACACGCAACACCCACGGCACCGTGCGCTGACGCACCCTGCCGCAGCACCACCGTCTCCGGCCCGCTCCCACCGCCCCCCGGCGGGGGCGGGTCGGTTCGCGTCTCAGCGCTTGCGCTTCTCCCGCGGACGCTGCTGCAGCACGATCGGGGTGCCGACGAAGCCGAACTCCTCGCGCAGACGCCGCTCGATGTAGCGCTCGTACGAGGCCTCCAGCTTGCCGCTGGTGAACAGCACGAAGGTCGGCGGCGCCGTGGAGACCTGGGTCCCGAAGAGGATCTTGGCCTGCTTTCCGCCCCGCACCGGGTGCGGGTGCTCGGCGACCAGGCGGCCGAGGAACGCGTTGAGCGCCCCGGTCCCGATCCGGGTCTCCCACCCCTTCAGGGCCTTGTCCAGCGCCGGCACCAGCCGGTCGATGTGCCAGCCGGTGCGGGCGGTGACGTTGATGCGGGGAGCCCACTGGACCTGGACGAGCTCGCGCTCGATCTCCCGCTCGAGGTAGTAGCGGCGCTCCTCGTCGACGAGGTCCCACTTGTTGAACGCGATGACCAGCGCACGGCCGGATTCGCGGACCGTCTGGATGATCCGCAGGTCCTGCTCGGAGATGGACTGCCCGCCGTCGATCACGAGCACCGCCACCTCCGCCCGGTCGATGGCCGTCGAGGTGCGCAGGGAGGCGTAGTACTCGTGCCCGGAGGCCTCCTTGACCCGCTTGCGGATGCCAGCGGTGTCGATGAACCGCCAGGTGCGCCCGCCGAGCTCGACCAGCTCGTCGACGGGGTCGACGGTGGTTCCGGCGACGTCGTCGACCACCACCCGGTCCTCCCGGGCGAGCTTGTTGAGCAGCGAGGACTTCCCGACGTTCGGCTTCCCGACGATCGCGATCCGGCGCGGCCCGCCCATCTCGGTGCCGAAGGTCTCGGCAGGGGGCTCGGGCAGCGCGGCCAGGATCGCGTCGAGCATGTCGCCGGAGCCGCGACCGTGCAGCGCGGAGACCGGGTAGGGCTCCCCCAGACCGAGGTTCCACAGCCCGTAGGCCTCCGCCTCGGCCCGCTGGTCGTCGACCTTGTTGGCCGCGAGGATCACCGGCTTCTTCGAGCGCCGCAGGATCTTCACCACAGCCTCGTCGGCGTCGGTGATCCCGACATTGGCGTCGACGACGAAGAGCACCGCGTCGCAGGCGTTCACCGCGACCTCGGCCTGGGCGGCGATCCGCTCGGCCAGGCCACGGGCGTCGGGGTCCCACCCCCCGGTGTCGACGACGGTGAAGGCCCGACCGTTCCAGGTGGCGTCGTAGGAAACCCGGTCGCGGGTGACGCCGGGGACGTCCTCGACGACCGCTTGGCGCCGACCGATGATCCGGTTGACGAGCGTCGACTTGCCCACGTTGGGGCGCCCGACGACGGCAAGCGTCGGCACCGGTCCCAGGGCGGTCGGTGCCGCCCCGCCGGTGGGCTCGGTGGGCTCGTGCTCGGTCATCAGGCTCCTTGCTCGACGACGCCGGTGTTCGGGTCGTCCTCGGTGTCCCCGGGCGGCAGCGGGCCCGGGAGGCTGCGGCCGGTCAGCCGCAGGGCGGCCGCCAACTCGGTCAGCATGTGGTCTCGCAGCGCCAGCGACGACGCCGCCACCTGCTGCTTGGTACGAGGCCACGGTACGGCCTCGGTGGCCCACGGCGCTCCGTAGACGAGCTCGACCTGCCCACCGCGCGGCGGCAGGCTGCTCGAGCCCGCCCCCGGCGCACGCGTGCCGAGCACCGTCACCGGCACCACCGGGGACCCCGTCAGGAGCGCCAGGTACGCCGCCCCCCGGTGGAATCGGGTCAGGTCGCCGGCCCCGCGGTGCCCCTCCGGGAAGACCCCGACGACGCCGTCGGCCTCGAGGACCCGCACGCACGCACGCACCGCGCCGGGGTCGACGTTGAAGCGGTCGAGGCGGATCTGGCCGCTGCACCGCAGGAACGGCCCCATCGCCCCGGCGAACATCTCGGCCTTTGTCAGCGCATGGACCGGTCGGGGCCCGAAGATCGCCAGCAGCGGACCGTCGGCCCACCCGATGTGGTTCGCGGCCACGATGGCGGGCCCGACCGGGTGGTTCTCGGCTCCGTGCACGAGCACCGCGATCCGGCGCCGGACCAGTGCCCGCACCGCAGGCCGGCCCGCGCGGAGCAGCCAGCGTGTGGGATGTGGCACCTCGGCTGCCCCCCGCAGCGCCAGTTCGTTCACCGGTCCGCCCCCACCGCCTCCACGAGCGCGACGACCTCGTCGACGACCTCGGCGAGGGTGAACGGCGTCGTGTCGATGTGCACCGACCCGTCGACCATCGTCAGCGGGGCCGCTGCGCGGCCGGAGTCGATCGCGTCGCGGGAGAGCAGGGAGGCGCGGGTCGCCTCGAGGTCGCTGCCGCCCTCCTCGAGGGCGCGTCGGGCGGCGCGCGCCTCCGGGTCGGCGGTGAGGTAGAGCTTCACATGCGCGTCAGGAGCGACCACGCTGCCGATGTCGCGGCCCTCGACGACGATGCCGCCCTCGCCGATGATGCGACGTTGCTCGGTGAGCAGGCGTGCACGGACCTCAGGCACGGCGCTGACCGGGCTCACCGCCCCGGTGACGTCGGGCTGCCGGATGGCGACGCCCACGTCGACCCCGTCGACGGTGATCGTCGGGTCGGCCGGGTCGGTGCCGGACTCCAGCACCGGGGCCTCGGCACGCGCGGCGACGGCGTCCGCGTCGTGCACGTCGACCCCCTCGCGCAGCATCCACCAGGTGATCGCCCGGAACTGGGCCCCGGTGTCGAGGTAGCGCAGTCCGAGCCGCGTCGCGACACCGCGCGCGGTGCTGGATTTGCCGGACCCCGAGGGGCCGTCCAGGGCGACGACGACACGGCCGACGGAGTGGTCGGCGGAGGGGTGGTCTGGCGCAGGCACGGGCCGCAGCCTACCGCCGCCGGTGGCGTGCCGGAGCACTGCCGTACTCACCCGCGCGCGGTCCAGCCCCGCTCCCGGAGACCCTCCACGAGGGCGACCGCGTGCTCATCGGCCACCACGAGCTGCACCAGCCCGACCGGACGCCCGGGGTCGTGGTCGATGTGGACGTCCTCGACGTTTACGCCGATCTCCCCCGCGTCGGCGAACAGCCGGGCGAGCTCCCCGGGGTGGTCCGGCACCGAGACGTAGACCGGATACGTCGGCGCGTCCGGCTCTCCGTGCTTGCCCGGGATCGCCTGGGTGCCCCGGACCCCTCGCTGCAGCAGCCCCGTGACGGTGTCGAGGTCCCCCGCCCCGATCGCCTCGAGCATCCGGTCCAGGTCCGTGCGCAGCTCGCGCAGGACGCTGTCGATGCTCCCGGCGTTGGCGCCCACGATCTGGCGCCAGAGACCGGGGTCGCTGGCGGCGATACGGGTCACGTCACGCAGCCCCTGCCCGGACAGCACCAGCTGGCCGGGGTCGGCGTCGACTAGGCGGCCCGCCACGAGGACGGCCAGCAGGTGGGGCAGGTGGGAGGTGCGTGCGACCGCCAGGTCGTGCTCGGCGGGCGTCATCGTCACGGCGACGGCACCGCAGGCGTCCACGAGCGCACGGACGACCGCGACCGACTCGGACGCGGCCTCCGGGTGGGCCGTGACCGCCCACGGCCGCCCCTCGAACAAGGCCGCGGACGCGGCCAGTGGGCCGGACCGCTCGCTGCCCGCCATCGGGTGGGACCCGACGTACCGGGCGCGTGCGGCGGGGTCGGTGCTCGCTGCCACGTGCTCCCACGGTCCGGTCTTCACGCTGCCGACGTCGGTGACGACCGCGGAGGGGAATTCAGCCAGCAGCGCAGCGACCTGGTCGCCGACGATCGCCGGGGGCACCGCCACGACGACCAGGCGCGGGTCCACCCCGGTCTCGTCGGGGCGTCCGGCCCCCAGGCCGGTCGCGGTGCGCACGTGCTCGGCCTGGGTGTCGCGCAGCCGGACCTCGGTGCCCTGCGCCGACAGCGCGAGACCGATCGAGGTGCCCAGCAGGCCGGCACCCACGACCAGCACCGGTCCGGGCACGGCCCCGGTCACGGAGTCGGGTCCTGGTCCTGGTCCGGCACCGAGCGGACCTTCACCAGGTCACGGCGCAGCGCCGCCGCGCCGTGCAGGTACACGTGGGTGACGTCCTTGCGGGCGAGGTCGGTCTCGACGTGCGCCATCATCCGCACCACGCGCGGCATCGAGCCCTCGATCTCCAGCTCCCGTGTGCAGATCAGCGGGACGTCGTCGAACCCGAGCCGCCGGGCGGCGTACGCGGGGAACTCGGAGACCAGGTCGGAGGTGGAGGTGAAGATCACGCTGATGAAGTCGTCGACGTCCAGCTCGTTGGCCGACAGCACGTCGGTGACCATCTCCGCGACCCGCTCGAGCATGTGCTCACGGTCGTCGCGCTCCAGCTGGGTCGCTCCCCGCACCGCCCGCACAGCCACAATCTCGCCTCTCTCGTCGTCGTCCTAGGGCCGCCAATCTAGGCCACGCGCCCGCTCACAGCGCGGCGAGGTCCAGCAGCGCGCCGAGCTCGTCGCGGGTCAGCTCCCGGCTGCTGCCGATGGCCAGCCCGGTCACCCGCACCGGCCCGATCGCCGTGCGGGTCAGGCGCCGGACAGGGTGGCCGACGTGGTCGAGCATCCGCCGCACGATCCGGTTGCGGCCCTCGTGGAGCGTCACCTCCACGATCGAGCGACCCTTCGCCGCGCCCGCGCCCTTCTCCACCAGCCGGGCGGCACTGCAGACGACGGGCCCGTCGTCGAGCGTCACGCCCTCACGCAGCCGGGCCAGCGTCGCCGGGCGTACCTCTCCCTCGACCTCAGCGACGTAGACCTTGTCCACCTCGAAGGACGGGTGCGCCGTGCGGTGGGCGAAGTCACCGTCGTTGGTGAGCAGGATGAGTCCGGAGGTGTCGGTGTCGAGCCGGCCGACGTGGAAGAGCCGCTCAGGCCGGTCCGCGACCAGGTCGGCGAGGGTACGGCGCCCCTCCGGGTCGGCCATCGTGGAGACGACACCGCGGGGCTTGTTCACGGCCAGGTAGACGTGCGGGCTCACCGGAGGGAGCCGCTTTCCACTGACCCGGATCACCGCGCGCGTGGGGTCGACCTTGGTGCCGAGGCGGGTCACCACCTCACCGTCGACCTCCACCTCGCCGCCGAGCATGAGCTCCTCGCAGCGCCGTCGGCTGGCCACTCCCGACTGGGCGAGCAGCTTCTGCAGCCGGACCAGCCCGTCGTCGTCGCTCACGTCGGGTCGACGACGGCCTCAGCGGGCGCGTCGAGGTCGAAGTCCAGGTCACCCATGTCGGGCAGGAACGGGGCGAGCTCGGGCAGCTCCTCGAGCGAGGTCACGCCGATGCGCTCGAGGAAGTAGCTGGTGGTGCGGTAGAGCAGCGCCGGGGACTCGCCGTCGGTGCCGCACTCCTCCACCAGGCCACGGGTCAGCAGGGTGCGCATCACACCGTCGACGTTGACCCCGCGGACGGCGGACACCCGGGCCCGACTCACCGGCTGCATGTAGGCGACGACGGCCAGGGTCTCCAGCGCTGCCTGGGTCAACCGGGCCTGCTGTCCCTCGAGGGCGAAACGCTCCACGACCGGGGCGTACTCCTCCCGGGTGTAGAACCGCCAGCCACCGGCGACGTTGCGCAGCTCGAAGCCCCGCCCGGACTCGGTGTACTCGGCGGCGAGCGCCTCGAGGGCCGCGACCACCTCGGCGACGGGGTACCCGACGACGGTCGCCAGCGCCACCGCGTCGAGCGGCTGGTCGGCGACCATCACGACCGCCTCCAGCGCCGGGCGTAGGTCGACGACGGGGACGTCCAGCGTCTCGGTCTCGGTCTCGATCTCGGTCGTCACGGGCTCTCCTCAGGGTCGGGCAGCGGGGTGTCGTCCCCGGGCTCGGGGGGTGCCCCGTCGAACTCGTCGGTGATGACCACCTCGCCGTCCTCGGCGCCGGTCCAGCGGATCGTGAGCTCACCCAGCGGCGTGACCTGGTCGAAGGAGACCGCGCCCTCGCGGAACAGCTCGAGCAGCGCCAGGAAGCGCGCCACCCGGGTGAGCGTGTCCGGGGCGTCCCCGGCGAGCGACCGGAAGGTCATCGAACCCTTGCGGCGCAGCCGGTCCACGACGAGCTCGGCCTGCTCGCGCACACTGACCGTCGGGGCGTGGATGTGCTGCAGCGACACCTCGAGGACGGGCTTCGGCTGCATCGCCCGCGCGGCCAGGGCGGCGAACTCGTCGAGGCCCAGGCCGATGAGCACGTCGGGCAGCAGCGTCGCGAAGCGCTCGTCCAGGCCCACCGCCCGCGGGTAGCGCCGCGCCTCCGAGGACAGCCGGGTGGCGAGCACCCCAGCGACCTGCTTGAACGCGCGGTACTGCAGCAGCCGTGCGAACAGCAGGTCCCGCGCCTCCAGCAGCGCGAGGTCCTCCTCGTCATCGACGTCGCCCTGCGGCAGCAGGCGCGCGGCCTTGAGGTCGAGCAGGGTCGAGGCGACGAGCAGGAACGAGGTCGTCTGCTCGAGGTCCCAGCGCTCGCCACCGGCCTTGATGTGGGCGATGAATTCGTCCGTGACCTTCGAGAGCGCGACCTCGGTGATGTCCATCTTGTGCTTGGCGATCAGGCTCAGCAGGAGGTCGAAGGGCCCCTCGAAGTTGACCAGGCGTACGGCGAAGGCCGGGGCTGGGTCAGCGGCAGAGAGGTCGGTGCTGGCGTCGGTGACGCTCATCCCCGCCTCACGACTCGCGCAGGCGCTGCACGAGCACGCTGTCGTCGCCGTGGAGCTCGAGGTCGGCCAGGGCGATCGCGACCGCCTCGCGCACCAGGCGTCCGCGGTCGACGGCGACGCCGTGCTCGCCCCGCATCCGCAGGCGGGCCTGCTCGAGGTCGAGGAGCTCGGCGGCGGTGACGTAGACGGTCATCTTCTCGTCGTGCCGGACGCGGCCGCTGGGCCGACGCGGGCCGGTCTCCGGCGGGACCTCCGGCGCCTCGTCCGGCGCCTCGTCCGGTGCCTCGTCCGGCAGGACCCGGGCGTCGGGCGCCGGCGCAGGAGCGCCTGCTGCGTCGGGTACGTCGGGGCTCGCGGTCGGGCGGAAGAGGTCGTCGGCCGCGGGCAGGCTCACCCGTCGAGACAACGGGCCAGCACCTCCTTGGCGAGGTCGCGGTAGGCGGTGGCGCCGGTCGAGGACGAGGCGTAGCTGGTGATCGGCTCCCCCGCGACCGTGGAGTCGGAGAACTTGACCGTGCGGCGGATGACGGTGTGGAAGACCTTGTCGCCCCACGCCTCCACGAGCCGCTCCATGACCTCGCGGCCGTGCAGGGTCCGGCCGTCGAACATCGTGCCGAGCACCCCGTCGATCTCGAGCTTGGGGTTGAGCCGCTCCTGCACCTTGTCGATGGTCGTCTTCAACAGGGCGACGCCACGCAGCGCGAAGTACTCGCACTCCAGGGGGACGATCACGCCGTCGGAGGCCGTCAGGGCGTTGACCGTGAGCAGGCCGAGCGAGGGCTGGCAGTCGATGAGGATGACGTCGTAGTCGGCGATGGCCGGCTGGATGACGCGCTGGAGGGTCTGCTCCCGCGCGACCTCGTGGACCAGCTGCACCTCGGCCGCCGAGAGGTCGATGTTAGAAGGGAGCAGGTCCATGCCCGGCACCCCGCTGGGCACGACGACCTCGTCGAGGGTCACCGTCCGGTCCATCAGCAGGTTGTAGATGGTCAGGTCCATCTCGTGCGGGTTCAGCCCGAGACCGACCGACAGCGACCCCTGCGGGTCGAAGTCGACGAGCAGCACCTTGCGGCCGCACTCCGCGAGCGCGGCACCCAGGTTGATGGTCGTCGTGGTCTTGCCGACGCCGCCCTTCTGGTTGCACATCGAGATCACCCGCGCGTTGCCGTGCTGGGTCAACGGGGTGGGCTCGGGGAGCACGGGGAGCGGGCGACCGGTGGGCCCCAGCGGGCGCTCGGCAACCGGCTCGGCAGCACGCTCGGCGACGGGCTCGGGCGCAGCGGGGCGTTCGAACGGCAGCGGGTCGCTCACGCGGTCAGCATCTCCTGGTCCTGGACTGGTCGGGCTCGGTGGGGGTGCGACAGAGGTCCGTGGAGGCATCGCAGGGGCGCCCCCTCCGGTTGCTCCACCGTTCCAGGGACCGTGCGGGCCACCACTCATCTGCTCACTCCCGGTCCCCCGATGGTATTTGTCGACTCGACGACACAGCGCCAGGCACGCCCGCGACTCTAAGACCAGGACCCGGCCACCACAACCGGACCGCCCACACCGCGCGCCACGCGGTCGTCCTGTGGACAGGACTGTTCACGGGCCCAGGCTCGGAGTGCACAGGGAGGACGCCGCTGTGGACGAACCTGTGCACACCCGGGACCCCGACCTTCACCCCTCCAGCGCGCGCGGGTGCGCAGCGGCGTACACCTCGCGCAGGCTGTCGACGGTGACCAGGGTGTAGATCTGCGTTGTGGTCACCGAGGCGTGGCCGAGCAGCTCCTGGACCACCCGAACGTCCGCGCCCCCGTCGAGCAGGTGGGTGGCGAAGGAGTGCCGCAGGGTGTGTGGCGAGACCTCGGCGGTGACCCCGGCACGCTCCGCGGCCTTGGCCAGGATGGCCCACGCGCTCTGCCTCGAGAGCCGGCCGCCGCGGCTGTTGAGAAATACCGCCGGCTGACCGGTGCCCGCGGCCTGCAGCGACGGACGCCCCCGCACCAGGTACGCCGAGAGCGCCTCGCAGGCGAACCGGCCCACCGGCACCCGGCGCTCCTTGCCGCCCTTGCCGCGCAGCAGCACGGTCTGCTCCTCCAGGTCCACGTCGTCCACGTCCAGCCCGACGGCCTCGGAGATCCGCGCACCGGTGCCGTAGAGCACCTCGAGCAGGGCCCGGTCCCGCGCGGCGAGCACCGTGCCCGGCTCCCCCGCAGCGGCGAGCAGGGCCTCGACGTCGCCGAGCGGCAGCGCCTTCGGCAGCCGCTTCGGGGGCGGGGGTGGCCGCACCCCGGTAGCCGGGTCGTGGCTGGCCAGACCGTCGCGGAGGGCGAACTTGTGGAAGCCCCGGACCGCCACCACCGCGCGACCCGCCGAGGTGGCGCTGAGCGGTGGATGGTCGGCGTCTCCCTGGCGCAGGGCCACGAGGAAGCCGCTGACCGTCGCCTCGTCCACCCCGTCGAGCTCGGTGGTGCCGTGGGTCGCCAGGTGTGCGGCGTAGCGGCGCAGGTCGCGCCGGTACGACGCGACCGAGTTCGGTGCGAGACCCCGCTCCACCACCAGGTGGTCGAGGTAGGTGCGCAGGGCCCGCTGCACCCCCGACCGGGCGTCTGCGCTCAGCCGAGCACCTCGTCCAGAGGGGTGGCGTCCCGGCCGTGCGCAGCGGCGACCGCGTCGTGGGTCAGCCGTCCCGCGTGGGTGTTGAGGCCGAGGGCGAGGGAGTGGTCCGCCCGCAGGGCCGACTTCCAGCCCTTCTCGGCCACCGCGACGACGTACGGCAGGGTCGCGTTGGTCAGGGCGTACGTCGAGGTGTTCGGCACCGCCCCGGGCATGTTCGCCACGCAGTAGAACACCGACTCGTGCACCGGGAAGGTCGGGTCGGCGTGGGTGGTCGGCCGGGTGTCCTCGAAGCAGCCCCCTTGGTCGACGGCGATGTCGACGAGCACGGAGCCGGGCTTCATCTGCGCGACGAGGTCGTTGCTCACCAGCCGTGGCGCCTTGGCCCCTGGCACGAGGACCGCCCCGATGACCAGGTCCGCCTCGGTCACCTGCTGCTGGATGGCCAGGGCCGACGACGCGAGCCCGTGCACGCGGTTGTTGTAGCGCCAGAACGACAACCGGAGCTTGTCGAGGTCGGTGTCGAGGAGGGTGACGTCGGCGCCCATCCCCAGGGCGATGTTGGCGGCGTTCTGCCCCGCGACACCCGCTCCGATGACGACCACCTTCGCGTTGGCCACACCCCCGACCCCGCCGAGGAGGACGCCCCGCCCACCCTCGGCCCGCATCAGCGAGTGCGCCCCGACCTGGGGCGCGAGGCAGCCGGCCACCTCCGACATGGGGTAGAGCAGCGGGAGCGACCCCGAGGGCAGCTGCACCGTCTCGTAGGCGATCGCGGTGACCCTGCGGTCGAGGAGCTCGTCGGTCAGCGTCTCGTCCGCGGCCAGGTGGAGGTAGGTGAACAGCACCTGGTCCTCGCGCAGCCGGTGGTACTCCTCGGCGACCGGCTCCTTGACCTTCAAGATGAGGTCCGCCGACCCCCAGACGTCCTCGACGTCGTCGAGCACCCTGGCACCGGCCGCGACGTACTCGTCGTCCGGGACATGCGACCCGGCCCCGGCGTCCTTCTCGACCACGACCTCGTGGCCGTGCTGCACCAGTTCGTGGACGCCGACCGGGGTAATGGCGACGCGGTATTCGTGGTTCTTGACTTCCCTCGGCACGCCGATCCGCACGACCGGGCTCCTCCCTGCTCGGGCCGCCGAGTCACGGCGGCCTCCTGCACGCGACGACGTGTGTGTCGTGCTGGCGAGGTTATCCCGCGGACGTGACCCAGGTCTCGTCGGCGGGCCGGATCACGACGACGAGGACGGCTGCTCCTCCGCGCCGGCGAGCACCTCGGACTCGGTGGGCGGCCGTCGCAGCGTGCTCTCGTCGAGCGGGAACCGCAGCTCGCGCTGACGCTCGATCGCCGCACCCACCAGCCCTGCGAACAGCGGGTGGGGCCGCGTCGGCCGCGAGCGGTACTCCGGGTGGGCCTGGGTGGACACGTAGAACGGGTGCACGTCCGAGGGCAGCTCGACGAACTCCACGAGCGTGTCGTCGGGCGAGGTGCCGGAGAAGACCAGACCGGCTTCCTCGAGCTGGCCGCGGTAGCGGTTGTTCACCTCGTAGCGGTGCCGGTGACGTTCGTGGACCTTGGCCTCCCCGCCGTACGCCGCCCGGACCACCGAGCCCTCCTTGAGCGTGGCCGGGTAGAGGCCGAGCCGCATGGTGCCGCCGAGGTCGCCGGCCCCGTCGACGTAGGCTTCCTGCTCAGCCATGGTCGCGATGACGGGGACCTCGCACTGCGGGTCGAACTCGGTGGACGCCGCCCCTGTGAGCCCTGCGACGGAGCGGGCGTACTCGATGACCATGCACTGCAGGCCCAGACAGAGCCCGAGGGTGGGGATGCCGTGGGTCCGGGCATAGGTGAGCGCCCCGAGCTTCCCCTCGATCCCACGGATGCCGAAGCCCCCGGGGACGCACACCGCGTCGACCTCCGCCAACCGTCGAGCCGCACCGGCCGGGGTGGCGCACTCGTCCGAGGGCACCCATTCGATACGGACCCGCGCCTCGTGGGCGAAGCCACCGGCCCGCAGCGCCTCGACCACCGAGAGGTAGGCGTCGGGGAGGTCGATGTACTTGCCGACCAGCGCGACGGTGACCTCCTCGCTCGGGTGGTGCACCCGGCGCAGCAGGTCGTCCCAGGTGGACCAGTCGACGTCGCGGAAAGGCAGGGCGAGGCGACGTACGACGTAGGCGTCCAGGCCCTCCGAGTGCAGGACCCTGGGGATGTCGTAGATCGACGGCGCGTCGGCCGCGGTGACGACAGCCTCCTCCTCGACGTCACACATCAACGAGATCTTGCGCTTGACCGACTCGGGGATCGCCCGGTCGGCACGGCAGACCACGGCGTCGGGCTGGATGCCGATCGAGCGGAGCGCGGCCACGGAGTGCTGGGTGGGCTTGGTCTTGAGCTCACCGGACGGGCCGATGTAGGGCACGAGCGAGACGTGCAGGAAGAAGACGTTGTCACGACCCACGTCGTGGCGCACCTGGCGAGCAGCCTCCAGGAAGGGCAGCGACTCGATGTCACCGACTGTGCCGCCGACCTCGGTGATCACGACGTCGACCTCGGGGCCGCCCATCGCGCGGATCCGGTCCTTGATCTCGTTAGTGATGTGCGGGATCACCTGGACGGTGTCCCCGAGGTAGTCCCCGCGACGCTCCTTGGCGATGACGCTGGAGTAGACCTGCCCGGTCGTCACGTTGGCGCTGCCGACCAGCTCGACGTCGAGGAAGCGCTCGTAGTGACCGATGTCGAGGTCAGTCTCCGCACCGTCGTCGGTGACGAACACCTCACCGTGCTGGAACGGGTTCATCGTCCCGGGGTCCACGTTGAGGTAGGGGTCCAGCTTCTGCATCGTGACCCGGAGCCCCCGTGCCTTCAGGAGGCTGCCGAGGCTGCTGGCGGTCAGGCCCTTGCCGAGCGACGACGCGACGCCGCCGGTGACGAAGACGTGCTTGGTGACGTGCGCTGATGCCAACGAGGCTCCCGTGGTCGGCGTGGGGACGAGGCTGTGGGCCGCCCGCCCGGTCGTGAGGACGCGACCTTGCGTCCACGGGATTCGAGCCTACCAACGTCGGCGGGTGTCCCGCGACGAACCGCCGAGCCGATCAGTCCTCGCCGACGACCTCGGCCGGGTCGGGCACGACACCGTCGGCGGCGTCGACCGCGCCGTGGTGCCCGATCTCACCTCGCGCACGGGCGCCGAGGGCGAGCACGGCCGCCAGCCGGCCCGCCGCGCGGTTCACCGAGTCCACGGTCGACAGCTCGCGGGCTCCGCCGACGTCGGCGCGCACGGCAGCGACCAGGCCGCCCGGGCGGGCGCTGTTGGTCGGACCGCCGATCACGACGCCACCGCTGCCCGCGGCGACGGCCCGCGCCAGGGCCAGGGTCACCCGCTCGGCCCCCGCCGGAAGCTGCTCGGCGCTCCCGGCGAGCACGAGCACGAGGCTGGCGCGCTGACTGACGTCCCCCTCGGCGGTGAAGAGGCTGGCGGTCCCGAGCCCGGCAAGGATCCCGTCGGAGGCGTCGTCGACCTCCGCCCCCGCGTCCTCGGTCGTCGCGATGGCCCGGGCCAGGAGCGCGCCGACCCGCTCGTAGCCCGAGGCGCCCTCGGGCAGCGCCACGCCCGGGGTGTCCGCGGCGAGCTGGTCGCCGAGCTGATCGGCGAGCGCACGCTGCTCCGGGTCGAGCAGCGCCTCGCCCGCGCGGTAGGTCCCGCCGATGGTGCCACCGGCCTCCTCGACCATCGTGGTGATCTCCGACACCACCGTGGCGCTCGCACCCGGGAGTGCGACCACGGCGACCGGTCGTCCTGCGAGCCGGTCACCCAGCACGCTCGGCGCCACCGTTCGGACGACGTCGTCGTTGTAGTCGGTAGCGACCTCCAGGCCGGTGATCTGGCCACGGAGCGTGCCGATGGTCTGACGGTCGGTCTCGACCTGGGTGACGAGACTGTTGTCGACCTCGCCCTTGAGCGGGCCACCCCCGAGTGCGATGCCGATGGCGAGCGCGAGGAAGACCGAGACGATCGTGACGACGTGGTAGCGGAAGGTGATCAAGAGAATGCTCCTCGGACGCGGTCGGTGGTGCGTTCGAGCACGGTGCTGGACCAGGCGGCGAAGTCGGTCCACCAGTCGTTGCCGACCGGGGTGGCCGCGACCGCCACGCCGAGGGCGACCAGGCCGACGAGCAACACGAGGGCCAGGTGCCAGCGGCGTACCCGCCCGGCGTGCAGGTCGGGGACGACCCGCGCGTCGACCAGTCGTGGGCCGACACGCAGCCGGGTGAGGAACGTGCTCGCCAGACCGGCACGCTGGCGGTCCAGGAACTCGTCGAGGCTGGCATGGGTCCCGACGCACACCACGGCCGATGCCTCCCCGATGTCGGCGAGCAGCAGCGCGAGGTCCTCGGTGGTCGCTGCCGAGCCGAAGTCACGGGCGCGGATGGCCAACGCCTCGAGCCGCCCAGCGCCGCGCACGCGCCCGGTCCGGTCCGTGTGCCGCACCACCTCCCGCGCGCTGCGCAGACCTTCGTCGGTGGCGTCGGAGAGCCCTGCTTCCCCAACCACGGCCACGTCGACCCGGAGGCCGGCCTCGCGGATCGCGTCCACCCCGGCGTCCACCCCGACGAGGACCGGTCGCTGCTCGGCGATGAAGCGGCGCAACCGCCGCAGGTCGGTGGCGTAGTCGTAGCCACGGACCACGACCACGACCGGTCGACCCGTCATCGAGGTGCGTAGCTCCGGGGCACCCAGCCCGTGCAGCAGGAGGTCCTGCTCGCGCCGCAGGAACTCGGTGGCATTGTGGGTGAAGCTCTCGAGCTGCGAGGTCAGCCCGGCTCGCGCCTCGGTCATCTCGGCGGCGACGATCTCGCTGGTCACCACGCGTCCCGTGGCGACCGCGGCGTCCCCGACGTGCAGCACGCCATCGTGCAGACGGACCTCGGTCCCGTCGCGCAGGCTCCTGAGCACCGCGGCGTCGACCTGGTCGACGAGCACCACCCCTGCCGCAGCCAGGAGCGCCGGGCCGAGGTTCGGGTAGCGGCCAGAGATGAACGGTCGGACGTTCACGACGGCGGTGACACCGCGGTCGACGATGTCCTGCGCGGTCGTGCGGTCCATGTCCTGGTGCTCGACCACGAGCACGTCCCCGGCCCCGGCGCGCGCGAGCGCTGCGGAGGTCCGGCGGTCCACCCGGGCGGTGCCGGTGGTCCCGGGGAGCTCGACAGGGGGCGGCTTGCGGGTCGGGAACTTCATCGCACCGGTCATCCTGTCACGCAGGGCGGCACCGTCCTGCGTGGCCGGAGCGTGTCCGCGGTGGTGTTCGATACGTCACGCAGCGTGGCTCAGGACCGTTCGGTACGAGCGGTGGCGAGCAGCTCCTCGGCGTGGGCGAGGGCCGTCACGGAGTCCTCGAGACCTGCGAGCATCCGGGAGAGCTCCCGCACCCGCGCGCCGTCGTCGAGGGCCACCAGTCCCGAGGTCGTCACGGTGCCGTCGTGGCTCTTCTCCACCACGACGTGCCGGTCGGCGTACGCCGCGACCTGGGGCAGGTGAGTGACCACGAGGACCTGCGAACCGGTGGCCAGTCGCGCCAGCCGCCGGCCGATCTCCACGGCGGCCTTGCCGCCGACACCGGCGTCGACCTCATCGAAGACGAAGGTCGGCACGGGGCGGGTGTCGGCGAGCGCCACCTCGATGCCGAGCATCACGCGGGACAGCTCACCGCCGGATGCACCTCGCCCCAGCGGGCGCGGATCGCTGCCGCGGTTCGCGGCGAGCAGGATGTCGACCTCGTCGACACCGGTGGGACCGAACGCGACGGGTCGGCCGGCGACCTCGAGGCCGTCGGCGGACTCCTGCTGGCGGACCTGCACCTCGACCACCGCGTGCGGCATCGCCAGCTGGACGAGCTCCGCGGTGACGGCGTCCGCCAACCGGCGGGCCGCCTCCCCGCGGGCCGTGCTGAGCCGCCCCGCGAGGTCGGTCAGCCGGGAGCGCAGCGCCCCCACCTCCTCGCGGAGCCCGGCCACGCGGTCCTCCGTGCCGTCGAGCTCCAGCAGTCGCCGGGCTCCCTGCTCGGCCCAGGTCAGCACCTCGTCGACCGTGTCGCCGTACTTGCGCTGCAGCGAGGTCAAGGCCGCCCGTCGCTCGGACACCGCAGCCATCCGGGTCGGCTCGACCTCAACGCCGGTCGCGTACGACGCCACGTCGGCGGCGAGGTCGGAGAGCAGGTAGCTCACCTCGGCCAGGCGGTCGGCGAGCTCGCCGGCGGCCGGGTCGTGCTCACGGACGGAGTCGAGCTGCTGTCGGGCAGTGGCGGTGAGGCCCAGGACGTCGGGGTGGTCACCGTCGCCGCTGAGCGCCAGGCGTGCGGTCTCGGCCGCTCCGCGCAGCGTGTCGGCGTTGCCCAGACGAGCTTCCTCGGCCGCCAGCTCGCGGTCCTCGCCGGGCGCCGGCTCGACGGCGGCGATCTCCTCGAGCCCGAAGCGGAGGACGTCGGCCTCCCGGGCCCGCTCCCGCATGCTCGCGAGCGTCTCGGCGAGCTCCCGGGAGCGCTCCCGGTGGGCCACGTAGGCCTCGCGGTACGCCGTGCGCAGCGTCGACACCTCCTCACCGGCGAAGGCATCGAGCGCGTGGCGCTGGGCATCCGGCTGGAGCAGGCGGTGCTGGTCGGACTGACCGTGCACGGCGACCCGCGGAGCGATCAACCCGGCCAAGGTCCCGACCGGCACGGTCGCCCCGCCGACGTACGCGCGTGAACGGCCCTGTGCGGAGATCTGGCGGGCCACCAGCAGCCGGCCGTCCTCGACGACGGCGCCGACCTCCTCCACCTCGGCCAGCAGCGCAGCGTCGGTAGCGGGGTCCAGCGTGAGCACCCCCTCCACCCGGGCAGACCGGGCCCCGGCGCGGACCGCCCCGGTGTCCGCGCGGCCTCCGAGGAGCAGGCCCAGCGCCGTGACCACCATGGTCTTGCCCGCGCCGGTCTCGCCCGTGATGACGGTCAGGCCAGGGCCGACCTCGAGCACGGACTCCTCGATGACCCCGAGGTGGGTGATCCGGATCTCCTCAAGCACGGGCCTCCTCCCGCCTGGCCTTGCGGCGCTCCGCCGCCCCGCGCCATCCCTCCACGGGGAGGTCGAACTTGGCGACCAGCCGATCGGTGAACGGCGCCTCGTGGAGCCGAACGAGGCGTACCGGGTGCTGCCCGCGGCGCACCTCGATGCGCGCTCCCGGCGGGAGCTCGACCGTGCGGCGCCCGTCGCACCAGAGGACTCCCGCGCTGTCGGTGCGGTCAAGCACCTCGATCGCGAGCACGGACGAGGGAGCGACCACGAGCGGCCGGGCGAAGAGCGCGTGGGCACTCAGCGGCACCATGAGCAGCGCCTCGACACTGGGCCAGACGATCGGGCCACCGGCCGAGAAGTTGTACGCCGTCGACCCGGTGGGGGTGGCGCAGACGACGCCGTCGCAGCCCCAACGCGACAACGGGCGGCCATCGACCTCGACGACCACCTCGATCATCCGCTCGCGCGCAGCCTTCTCGACGCTGGCCTCGTTGAGCGCCCAGGTGCTCGCCACGAGCTCCTTGCCGCGGTGGACCGTGACGTCGACGGTGAGCCGCTCGTCGTACGTGTAACGCTTGTGGACGACGGCGTCGAGGGTGAACTCGAGGTCGTCGGACTCCGCCTCGGCGAGGAAGCCCACGTGGCCGAGGTTCACGCCCAGCAGGGGGGTGTCGGTGCCGCGGGTGAGCTCGGCGGCGCGCAGGATCGTCCCGTCGCCGCCGATGACGACGGCGAGCTCGCAGCCGTCGACCGCGTGCGAGCCGGGCTCGACGGTCTCGACCCCGTCGTGGTCGAGGGCCAGGTCATCGGCCTCGGCCGGCGACATCCGTACGACGATCCCCTGCTTCTGCAGACCCGAGCAGAACGCACGCGCGACGTCGCGTGCGTCCTCACGGCCGGTGTGGGCCAGGACGAAGACACGGCGGGGGTCGGTCACGGGGCCACCTTCTCACCCGGGTCCCCCGACGGCGGGCCCGCCGCCACGACGGCGTCGATCCTCGCGCGGTCGACCGCGGCGGGTCCACGTCGCAGCCAGAGGAAGAACTCGACGTTGCCCGATGGACCCGGCAGCGGGCTGACGGTCACGGCCCGCGCTCCCCACCCCCTGGTGGCACCCGCGTCGGCGACGCCCGCGACAGCCTCCGCACGCAGCACGGGGTCACGCACGACCCCACCCTTGCCGACGCGGTCCTTGCCCACCTCGAACTGCGGCTTGACCATGAGGACCAGGTCGCCGTCGTCGGCCGTGACGCCGACCAGTGCGTCGAGCACCAGCTCGAGCGAGATGAAGGAGAGGTCGCCGACGACGAGGTCGACGGGGTCGCCCACAGCCGCCAGGCCGAGCGCGCGGACGTTCGTGCGGTCGTGCACGACGACACGCGGGTCCTGGCGCAGGCTCCATGCCAGCTGGCCGTACCCGACGTCGACGGCGAGCACCTGACGGGCGCCGGCCCGCAGCAGCACGTCGGTGAACCCACCGGTCGAGGCCCCGGCGTCCAGGCACCGGCGTCCCTCGACCGCCAGGCCCTCTGCCGCGAAGTCCGCGAGCGCCCCGGCAAGCTTGTGGCCCCCGCGGGAGACGTAGTCGGGGCGCTCCGGGTCGGTGCGGACCACGATCGCGGCGTCGGTCGTGACACCGGTCGCCGCCTTCGTCGCCCGGGCACCCGCCACGCTCACCCGGCCCTCGGCGACGAGGGCCGCGGCGTGCTCGCGCGAGCGCGCGAGACCACGGCGGACAAGCTCGGCGTCGAGCCGGAGGCGACGGGGCACCGATCAGCCGTCGGCCGGCCGGCCGGCGTCGGAGAGCGTGCGACGCAACGCCTCGTGGGCACCGTCGAAGACGGCGACGTGCTCGTCGACAGGACGGTCTGCCAGCTCAGCCAGCGTGTCCAGGACGGCGTCGACCTCGACGTTGCCGGTCGGCCGCAGCTCGACGGGAGCTCCCGTCTCGGCGGCCTCGTGGTCGAGCTCGTCGGTCAGCCGCGTCATCCGTTCCTCACGCGCCTCGTCGGTCGTGGGGTGCTCCTGGGACTCGTCCACGTGGGCTCCTCGCGCGATGGGGTCGGATGGGCGGCGGGCGGTGGTCACGCTACCGGGACGCCGGCGGCACCACACCGTCGACCGCGACCGGTGCGCCGGTCCGGTCCAGGTGTGCCCAGGCCGCGACCGCGAGCGCGCGCCACCAGTCCGCCGGGGCGCCCTCGCCTCGCACGTCCACCCCGGTCTCCCCTACCGCGACACGCCAACCACCGACTGTCGCGGTCGTGCCCTCGAGGGCCACCGGCGGATGTGCCTCGAGCAGGCCCCCCAGGTCGGGTGCCAGGTACGACGGTCGCTCGTCCGCAGCGGCCTCGACCAGCGCCGCCAGGTCGGTCACGCCGGTCAGGACGAGAAGGCTCGGGACACCAGTCGCGCGCGCCCCGGCGATGTCGGTGTCCAGCCGGTCGCCGACCATCAACGGGCGCTCGCCCCCGACCCGGATCATCGTCTCGTCCAGCAGCGGGCGGGCGGGCTTGCCGGCGACGGTTGCCGTCACGCCGGCGAACCGCTCGACCATGTCGACCAGCACCCCGTGGCCGGGCCCCAGCCCGGCGGCGGTCGGAACCGTGGTGTCGGTGTTCGAGGCGATCCACGGCACGCCGTCGCGCACCAGCATCGCGCCCGTCATGATCGTGCGCCACGGCAGGTCCGGCGCGTACCCCGAGACGACCAACTCCGGTCGCGGATCGTGCTCCTGCACCGGGACGAGCCCGTGCTCCTCCAGCGCGTCGCGCACCCCGTCGCCACCAAGCAGGAAGACACGCGCCCCAGGACCGACACGGCCCGAGGCGAGCCGCGCCGCCGCCTGGGCCGACGTCACGACCTCCCCTGGGTCGGTGGGGATGCCTAACCGACTGAGGTGGGTGGCCACCGCAGCAGGTGGACGCGATGCGTTGTTCGTGATGAACGCGAGGTGCGCACCCTGCTCGCGAACTTTGGTCAGGTGAAAGGCGGCCCCGGGGACGGCCTCGGCCCCCACGTAGACCACCCCGTCGAGGTCGAGCATCACCAGGTCGTGGGTCTCGCACAGCGGCGGGCTGGAGCGCAGCACGGGCGCCTCCTCGTCATCGTCTTGGGCTCATCGGCCGACGCCGCGGGTCATCCTCTCAGCCGCGCGCACGGCGGGCCGCTGCGACCTCCACCTCGAGCACGCTCGTCGCGCCGGTGGGAGTGCGGTAGTGACGGCGCCGCAGGGCCCCCTCGACCTCGACCTCGTCACCCTCGGACCACCTGCTCACGGCGCGGCGACAGCGGGCCGTCCACACCGTGCAGGTCATCCAGTCCGACCGTGCCGCACGTCGGCCGTCGGTCCTCGGCTGCTGTGGGGAGCGTGGCACCACCAGCCTGAAGGTCCACAGCTCGTCGCCGCTCGGCAAGGTCCGTGCCTGGGGAGCGCTGGCCACCCGGCCACGCACCCTCACCTCGTTCATCGCGGTCTGATCCCTGTCCTCCGCGCCCATCGCGCTCACCTCCAGCCGCCAGGCTGCGGGGCGCGCGAGACGACGGCCACCAACCGTAGGGACCCGGGGGACGAAGCCGCTCGACCGGGACCAGTGGACGAATGCTGGCCCGGGTGGTGGCGGGGCCTCAGCCCTCGGTGCTGCCGGCGTCGAGCGAGCGCTCGAGTGTCTCCGCGCGGTCGGCGGCGTCGGTGACCTGGTCGTTGTCGATGGCTTCCGTCCGGTGGAACCACTCGAGCGCCTCCTGGCCGCGGCCGGCAGCCTCGAGCATGTCGGCATACGCATAGCGCAGCCGCACCACCCAATCCTCGCGGGTGTTGCTCGTCAGGGGCGCCATCTCCAGCGTCCGAAGCGCGGCGTCCAGCTCACCGCGGTCGCGGCGGGCACCGGCCTCGACGATCGTCATCTCTGCTTTGAGGTCGGGACGGAAACGCGCCACCGAAGGCGACTTCGCCAGCTCCAGGGCCTTGTCCGGCCGACCCAGGGCGCGCTCGCAGTCGGCCATCATCGGCAGGTACTCGGTGACCCCGTTCATCCGCTTCGCCGCCCGCAGCTCCGAGAGCGCCTCGGCGAACTCCCCCGCCGCGTACGCCGCCTCACCGCACGCTTCGCGCACGACCGCAACACGGGCCGCGCGGGCCCGGGCGGCGAGCGTGTGCTGGTAGGCCGTCTGAGGATCCTCGTCGACGAGCATCCCAGCAGCAGCCAGGTGACGTGCAACGCGAGAGGCCAGCTTCTCCGGGAGCCCCTTGAGTTGGGCCACGACGTTCCGGTCGAGCTCGGCACCGGTGATGTCCTCGGGCAGAGGCGGACCGTCGTACCGCGCTTGCTCGGCGGTGCGGTCGCGCGGCGCGTCGGCGCGGTCCCTGCGGTCACGACCACCGGCACCGGACGACTCGCTGCGACCACCGCGCGACGGACCACCCGACGACCTGCGATCGTCGCGCCCGCCGCCAGACGTACGACCGGCCGAGCCTCCGCGACCACCCGTTCGGCTCTCGCCGCCACTCCGGTCGGGCTTGCCTCGAGACGGGCGACGCTCTGCGGGCATGGCGGACTCCTTCAACGACGTGCGTTCGGCGGGCACCCCGCACGGAAGTCGTGGGGGTGCGGACAAAAGAGTAGAGGCCACCCGAAGGTGGCCTCTACTGAAAAATTGTCCGGCGACGTCCTACTCTCCCACAACCTCTCGATTGCAGTACCATCGGCGCTGAAAGGCTTGACTTCCGGGTTCGGAATGGAGCCGGGTATTTCCCTTTCGCTATGGCCGCCGAAACTCTATGGAGTTAGATCGACAGAGCACTCAGCCCTAGGGCTGGAGCTCGGTTCCCGACCGTAACTCGGGAACCACACAGTGGACGCGCAACATCTTTGAGGGACAAGCCCTCGGCCTATTAGTACCGGTCGGCTGGGCATTTCTGCTGTACACCTCCGGCCTATCAACCCAGTCGTCTACTGGGGGCCTTACCCGGTTAACCCGGTGGGAGACCTCATCTTGAAACGTGCTTCCCGCTTAGATGCTTTCAGCGGTTATCACTTCCGAACGTAGCTAACCAGCCGTGCTCCTGGCGGAACAACTGGCACACCAGAGGTTCGTCCATCCCGGTCCTCTCGTACTAGGGACAGCCTTTCTCAAGTCTCCTGCGCGCGCGGCGGATAGGGACCGAACTGTCTCACGACGTTCTAAACCCAGCTCGCGTGCCGCTTTAATGGGCGAACAGCCCAACC
>JAUYLL010000126.1 GCA_030698375.1 Nocardioides sp.
TCCTCGGCGGTGCGGCGGGGTGCGTCGTCGAGGTCCTCGGTCGCGGGCGCAGGGGGCGGCGACGGCACTGCCTGGATGGGGATCTCGCCCAGCGGGGGGCTCTGCAACGGCGAGGCCGCGAGGACCAGCAGCACCGCGGCAGCGACGCCTGTGGCCGCGAGGACGGCGCCGCGCTGTGCCGGACGGCTCACCGTGGTCCACGAGCGTGCCCACTCGCGGCGCTGCTGGCCGAGCCCTGGCGGGAGGTCGGCGCGGATGGCGGCGAGGCTGTTGAGAGGGGCTGCGGCGTACCCCACCCCCTGGATCAGGAGGAGGGAGGCCACGGTCAGCGTGCTCCAGGTCCCGTGGACAGCGCCCGCAGCGATGGCGCCGCCTCCCAGCAGCAGGCAGAACACGGCCAGCACCGTCTCCGGTCGGTTCCCGCGCAGAGCGTCACGGGCGTTGGGCTCGCCGCGGACCTTGGGGGTGCGCAGGAAGGCACCCTCGCGAGAGACCAGGCCGAGCCAGGCGGCCCGGGCGACCGTGAGACCGAGGGCGAGCCACAGTCCGAACGCCCCGACGGCCTCCCGCCAGCTCGCGTCGCTGGTACGGCGCACGAGGGCGATCGAGCGGAGGGCGCCCAGCGCCACGAGGGCCACCACCGCGAGCAGGAGCAGACCGGAGAGACGACGGACGACCAGTCCCCCGCCGAAGAGCGCGTCGAGGGTGCCGAGCGTGAGGAACGCGGTGAAAGCCAGGCCGGCGAGGTCGCCGAACCACTGCAGGCCACCGACGAGATAGGCCCACCGCTGCGCACCGGTGAGCTGGTTCGACGCGGAGCGTCGGCCCGGGAGGAGCGAGCGCCAGTGCAGCCGGAGGATCTGGACACCCCCGAAGCACCAACGGAACCGCTGCCCCTTGAGCGCCTCGAACGTGAGCGGCATGACGCCGCGGCCGTAGGAACGCCCGATGTGCACTCCCCGGTCACCGGCACGGAGCAGCCGCAGGGAGAGCTCGGCGTCCTCGGTGATGCACCACTCGTCCCATCCCCCGACGTCCTCCAGCGCGGAGCGGCGGATGAGGCCCATGGTGCCCCCGAAGATGGCGCCGTTGCGCTCGCTGCGGGAGCGTTGGCTCACCTCGAAGAAGTAGGCGTAGGAGTGGTAGAGCCGACGGAAGTACGCCGACTCCTCCCAGTCGCGGTAGTCCTGCGGCGTCTGCACGAACGCCACGTCGTCCTCGGCGAAGTGCGGGGCGCATGCGGTGAGGAAGTCGGACTGCACGTGGTAGTCGGCGTCGACGATGCCGATCACCTCGGCCCGCGGGTCGGTCCGGGTCAGCGCGTGGTTCAGGGCACCGCTCTTGTAGCCGGGCCAGTTCTCCAGGTGGATGAAGGTGATGCGGTCGTGCTGGTCGCAGAACTGCTCGACCGGCCGCCACAGCGCCGGGTCCGTGGTGTTGTTGTCGACCAGCAGCACCTCGTAGTCCTCGTAGTCGAGGCGCAGCAGGTGCTCGAGCGTCTCGATCACCATCTCGGGCGGCTCGTTGTGGGTGGGGACGTGCAGGCTCACGAACGGGCGGCGAGCGGTGGCGGGTGCGGCTCCGGCCTCCCGCCAGCGTCGTCGAGCGAGGACGTCGACGAGCTCCCAGACGTAGCCCACGCCCAGCAGCGCCACGAAGAGCTCCACGGTCCACAGGGCGAGGCTCGCCCCTCGGGCGAGGAGCGTGAGGTCGGCGGTGAGGGTCCAGACCAGCACGTAGACCAGGTAGAGGACGACGGTGAGGACCGTCAGCGCCCAGGTCCACAAGCCCCGGACCGCCCACGGCCGCGCGACCCGGGCCCACGCCAGCACAGCCGTGGTGACGAGGGCGCCGACCGCAGCCACGCCGTACGCGCTCCCGCCGAGCGCCCAGGCCACCACGAGCGCAGCGGCTCCCGCCCCTGCTGCAGCGGAAGGGCCCCTCCCCGGCCGGTTCCCTGCCGTTCGTCGCGAGGGCCGCACGGTGAACAGCAGTGCCGTGGCGGCGACCACGAGCACGACGCACGTGAGCAGCGCGAGGGGGAGGACTGGTGGCACGGGGAGAGCTCCGGGGATCGGGGTGGGGCCCGATCAGCCGCGGGCGGTGATCGCCTCGTGGAAGGCGAGGATCCGCTGGGCGTCGCGCACGTGCAGGTTCTCGATCATCTTGCCACGGAAGGTGACCACGCCCTTGCCGGCGGCCTGCGCCTCCTCGAAGGTCTGGATCATCTCCCGGGCCTGCTCGACGTCGTCCTCGCTCGGCGCGAAGGCGACGTTGGCCGGCTCGACCTGGCCGGGGTGGATGATCGTCTTGCCGTCGAAGCCCATCTCGCGGCCCTGGCGGGCCTCGGCAGCGAACCCGTCGGCGTCCTTCACGTCGTTGAAGACGCCGTCGAGGATCGCCTTGCCGTGCGCCCGCGCGGCCAGCAGCGCCCACGTGAGCGAGGGCAGCAGCGGGGCGCGGCCCGGTACGTGGAGGGAGAACGTCTCGTTCACGAGGTCGTTGGTGCCCATCACCAGCACGGCGAGCCGCTCGGAGGCGGCGGTGATCTCCTCCGCGTGCAGGATCGCCACCGGCGTCTCGATCATCGCCCAGAGCTTCGTGGACTCCGGGGCGCCGGCGGCGTCCATGGCGTCGACGAGCCGGCGCACCTCGTCGGCCGAGGACACCTTCGGCACCACGATGCCGTCGGGGGCGGCCTTCGCCGCGCGCGCCAGGTCGGCGTCGTGCCAGGGGGTGCCGAGGGCGTTGACCCGGATCGTCAGCTCGCGGTGGCCGTACTCGCCGGACTCGACCGCGGCGGCGACCCGCTCGCGGGCCTCCTCCTTGGAGTCGGGTGCGACGGAGTCCTCGAGGTCGAGGATGAGCGCGTCGACATCGAGGCCCTTGGCCTTCTCGAGGGCGCGTTCGTTGGCGCCGGGCATGTAGAGGACGGAGCGGCGGGGCCGCAGCGGGGTGCTCACAGGTCGTACAGCTCCTTGAGGTCGGGGTCGCGCTCGGCGAGGGCACGGGCGAGGTCGAGCATCACCAGGCACTGCTTGCAGGAGGCGTCATCCTCCATCTTGCCGTTGATCATCACCGCGCCGGAGCCGTCGCCCATGGCCTCGACGACCTGCTTGGCGTGCGCGACGTCCTCGGGCGTGGGGGAGAAGACCCGCTTGGCGATCTCGATCTGCACCGGGTGCAGGCTCCAGGCGCCGACGCAGCCGAGCAGGAAGGCGTTGCGGAACTGGTCCTCGCAGGCGACGACGTCCTTGATGTCGCCGAAGGGCCCGTAGAACGGGAGGATGTCGTGGGCGGTGCAGGCGTCGACCATCCGGGCGATCGTGTAGTGCCACAGGTCCTGCTGGTACGTCGTGCGGCCCTCGTGGAGGTCCTCGGAGACCGGGTCGGTGCGGACGATGTAGCCCGGGTGCCCGCCGCCGACGCGGGTGGTCTTCATCCGGCGGCTGGCGGCGAGGTCGGCCGGGCCGAGCGAGATGCCCTGCATCCGCGGGCTGGCCCCGGCGATCTCCTCCACGTTCGCGACGCCCGCGGCGGTCTCGAGGATGGCGTGCACGAGGATCGGCCGGTCCAGGCCGGCGCGCGCCTCGAGCTGGGCGAGCAGGCGGTCGACGTAGTGGATGTCG
>JAUYLL010000130.1 GCA_030698375.1 Nocardioides sp.
AGCGCCCCGCGGGCCCGGGCGGTCCGCCCCCGGCCAGCCACCCGCCCCGTCGCGAGCCCGCCCCGGCCCCGACGTCGAACGGGCAGGGCGGTGCTCCCGCTCCGTCCGGCTCCTCCCTGAGCGCACCGCCTCCGCGTCCACGGCCGGTCCAGTTCGACGACGACGACCTGGACGTGCCCGACTTCCTGAAGTGAGACGGGCAGCCGACGTGCTGGGCCACCGGGAGCGCTCCGGCGACGTCCTGGTCGGGTTCACCGACGCCACGCTCGACGTGGCGGAGGAGGCGCCCGGGCGCGACGAGGCCCTCAACGACGCCGTCACGGCCCTGGCCGGGGCCGGGGTGCCCGCCGTACGCATGCGGCAGGTGCACGGCGCTTCGGTGGCCGTCGTCGACGAGGTCCCCGACGGGGGGCTCGTGCCCGACGTCGATGCGCTGGTGACCACCTGCGCCGACCTGGCGCTGGTGGTGCGCGCGGCCGACTGCGTGCCGCTCGTCCTGGCCGGCGAGGGCGTCGTCGCCGTGGCCCATGCCGGCCGTCCCGGTGTCGTGGCCGGGGTGGTTCCCGCGGTCGTGGCGCGCATGCGCGACCTCGGCGCCGGGGTGGTGCGGGCCTGGGTGGGCCCCGCGGTGTGCGGCCGCTGCTACGAGGTGCCCGACGAGATGCGCGAGACGGTCTCGGCCGTGGTGCCCGAGGCTCGGGCGGAGACCTCGTGGGGGACTCCGGCCGTCGACGTGGTCGCCGGGGTGCTCGCTCAGCTGCGCGCCGCCGGCGTCCGGGCGGACGACATCACCGACCTCGGCGCCTGCACCCGCGAGGACGACGCCCTGCACTCCTACCGCCGCGACGGTACGGCGGCGGGGCGGCTGGCTGGCATCGTGGTGCGCCGACCCGAGAGGGAGACGTGACCGGGGAGAGGGCCGACCAGCTCGCGAGCAACCTCCGCACGGTCCGGACGCGGATCGCCGCGGCGTGCGCCGCGGCCGGTCGTGCTGAGGACGCGGTGGCGTTGACGGTGGTGACCAAGTTCTTCCCCGCCTCCGACGTGGCCCTGCTCGCCGGGCTCGGTGTGCGTGCGGTGGGCGAGAACAAGCACCAGGAGGGGCAGGAGAAGCGGCCCGAGGTGGTTGCCCTGCGCGGGTGCGACGACCTGACGTGGCACTTCGTCGGGGGACTTCAGTCGAACAAGGCCGCGGCCGTGGCGGGGTGGGCCGACGTCGTCGAGTCCGTCGACCGCGTGAAGCTGGTGCGGGGTCTCTCTCGGGGGGCCGTGGAGCGTCCCAAGCCCCTGGTCGTCCTGGTGCAGGTCTCCCTGGACCCGCCCGACGCGGCCGCGGGTCGTGCCGGCGCGCTCGCCGAGGAGGTCCCGGCGCTCGCCGAGGCCGTCGCGCAGGCGCCGGGCCTGGTGCTCGGCGGGGTGATGGGCGTGGCGCCCCTCGGGGGTGAGCCCGCCGAGGCGTTCGCCCGGCTCCACCAGGCGGCCGAGCGACTGCAGGCCGACCACCCCGGTGCCGACCGGATCTCGGCGGGGATGAGCGGCGACCTCGAGCAGGCCGTCGCAGCAGGTGCGACACACGTGCGTGTCGGCAGCGCGGTCCTCGGTCCGCGGCCGGTCGTCCAGTAGTGTCCCGAGCAGTGCGTTCCACGTGGGAGCGCCGATGTACCGGAGGTCAACAACCATGAGCGGCGCGATGCGCAAGATGGGTGTCTACCTGGGCCTGCTCGAGGACACCGACCGCTACGACGACGACCACGCCGACGCCTATGACGAGCGTCCGGCCGAGCGGCATCCCCGTGCCGTCGAGCGCGACGAGCGCCCCGCGCCGGTCGCGAGGCTCGACGAGCGCCGTCGCCCGGCGCCGGCCAGCGTCGCGGAGCTGTCCCGGATCACCACCCTGCACCCCCGCACCTACAACGAGGCTCGCACCATCGGAGAGAACTTCCGTGAGGGTGTCCCGGTCATCATGAACCTCTCCGAGATGGACGACTCCGACGCCAAGCGTCTGGTCGACTTCGCCGCCGGTCTGGTCTTCGCGGTGCGAGGCACCATCGAGCGCGTCACCAGCAAGGTCTTCCTGCTCTCCCCGCCTAACGTCTCGGTCGCCGCGGAGGACAAGCAGCGGATCGCCGAGGGCGGCTTCTTCAACCAGAGCTGACGTACTCGCGTGCATCCGGTCGGTCAGTTCATCGAGGGCGTCCTGTGGACGTTCATGGTCCTGCTCATCATCCGCCTGGTGGTGGACTGGATCCAGGTCTTCGCGCGCTCGTGGCAGCCCAGCGGCCCGGTGCTGGTGGTGCTCGAGGTGGTCTTCAGCATCACCGACCCGCCGATCAAGGCACTCCGCCGCGTGATCCCACCGCTGCGGCTCGGCAACATCGCGCTCGACCTCAGCTTCATTCTCGTGTTCATCGTGGTCCTGCTGCTGCGCGCGGTGAACCGTTCCCTCTTCACCGGCTTCTGAGGCGTCGATGTCCCGCTCTCGGTCCCGGTGCCCCCTGAACCCCTCGTTCGGAGTAACGTGACCCGCGGACCCGGGGCTGACTGCGCGACCACCGCTGACCCCATGGACCACCAGACGAAGTTCCCGACACAACTACTGCGAAGACAAGGGTGAGGTCATGCCGCTGACGCCTGAGGACGTGAGCAACAAGCGCTTTACTCCCGTCCGGCTCCGCGAGGGCTACGACATGAGTGAGGTCGACCAGTTCCTGGACGAGGTGGAGGGCGAGCTGGCCCGCCTCACCAAGGAGAACGACGACCTGCGTTCGAAGCTCTCGGCCGCCCAGCAGGGCGGCGCGCCGGCTGCGCCTGCCCCGGTCGAGGAGAAGAAGCCCGAGCCCGTCAAGGAGCCCGAGCCGACGCCGGCACCCGCTGCCGCGCCTGCTGCCTCCACTGGTCGTCAGATCGAGACCATCCGAGTCGAGACGGTGGCCGACGCCTCGAGCGCCGCAGCGCGCCTGCTCGAGATCGCCGGTCGCAACGCCGACGAGCTGGTCGAGGGCGCCAAGGACGAGGCCGACAAGATCGTCGGCGAGGCCCGCACCAAGGCCGAGCGACTGGGCTCGGAGAGCAAGTCCAAGGCCGACCGCCTGGAGTCCGACGCCCGGACCCGTGCGCAGATGCTGGACGCGGAGACCGCCGAGCGGCGCGCCCAGCTCTTCGGTGACCTGGAGAAGGAGCGGGACAAGCTCAACGGTGAGGTGGAGAACCTGCGCGCCTTCGAGCGTGAGTACCGCAGTCGTCTTCGCTCGTACTTCACCCAGCAGCTCGAAGCTCTCGAGAACGGCGGGAAGGGCGGCGAGCTGGCCCCCTCCGGCGGCGGTGACCACGCCCCGAAGCGACTCAAGTCGCTCCTCGGCGAGGACGACGAGTCCGGCAGCTGAACGGCTGACCCACCACCCGCCGAGCGGCGCATCCCCACCGGGGTGCGCCGCTCGCGGCGTCCCGGGACGGTGCACCGGTTTCTCCCGCAGTCACGCCCGGTCGTACGATGCCCCCACAGGCGTTCGAGCCGTCATCAGCGGCGAGCCTCCGGAAGAACGGTCGTCCCCGGGCGGCCCAGTAGAACCGGACGGGTGGGCCCGTCACAGCCGTCGACGAGTGGTCGTCCCCCGGGACGGCAAACGAGGTGGTACCGCGGTGCCCGGTGAGCCGGGTCTCGTCCTCGTGACCGAGCCCGAGTCACGACGCACCGCAGGAGCCGCAACCATGACCTACCCCAAGGTCTCCCACCGCGACGAGCCGTTCGTCCCCGCGAGCCCCCGCTTCCCGGAGATCGAGGAGAAGGTGCTCGCCTACTGGGCGAAGGACGACACCTTCCGCGCGAGCGTGGAGCAGCGGGACCCCGGCTCGGACGGTGCCAACGAGTTCGTCTTTTACGACGGGCCGCCCTTCGCGAACGGCCTGCCGCACTACGGGCACCTGCTGACCGGGTACGTCAAGGACCTCGTGCCGCGCTACCAGACCATGCGCGGCAAGCGCGTCGAGCGACGGTTCGGATGGGACACCCACGGGCTGCCCGCCGAGCTCGAGGCGATGCGGCTGGCCGGGATCAAGACCACCGACGAGATCGCCGAGATGGGCATCGACGCCTTCAACGAGGCGTGCCGTGACTCCGTCATGAAGTACACCGGCGAGTGGAGGGAGTACGTCACCCGCCAGGCCCGGTGGGTCGACTTCGACAACGACTACCGGACCATGAACCCCGACTACATGGAGTCGGTGATCTGGGCGTTCAAGACCCTGCACGACAAGGGCCTGGTCTACGAGGGGTTCCGGGTCCTGCCGTACTGCTGGAACGACGAGACCCCGCTGTCGAATCACGAGCTGCGGATGGACGACGACGTCTACCAGGACCGTCAGGACCCCGCCGTCACCGTGGGATTCCGGCTGGAGACCGGTGAGCTCGCGCTCGTGTGGACCACCACGCCGTGGACGCTGCCGTCGAACCTCGCGATCATGGTCGGCGAGGACATTGACTACGTGGTCGTGGAGGCCGGGGTGCCCGGGACGGAGGGGCGCACCGAGCGGTACGTCCTCGCCGAGGCCAGGCTGGCGTCGTACGCGCGCGAGCTCGGTGAGGAGCCGGTGGTCGTCGAGCGGGTGACCGGTGCGGACCTGGCGGGCCGCTCGTACACCCCGCCCTTCTCCTACTTCCTCGGGCACGAGCGGGCGTTCCGGGTCGTCACCGCGGAGTTCGTCACCACCACCGACGGCACCGGGCTGGTCCACACCGCTGGCGCCTTCGGTGAGGACGACAAGGTGGTCACCGACCGCGAGGGGATCGAGCCGGTGATGCCGGTCGGCAAGGACGGTCGGTTCACCCATCCCGTGACCGACTACGAGGGCCTGGGCGTCTTCGACGCGAACCTGCCGATCATCGACCACCTGAAGGCGACGACGCGCGGTGCACCGGCCGAGGAGTGCGGCAGCGTCTCGCCCGGGACGGTGTTGCTGCGGCGCGAGACCTACGACCACAGCTACCCGCACTGCTGGCGGTGCCGGGAGCCCCTGATCTACAAAGGGGTCTCGTCGTGGTTCGTCGAGGTCACCGCCATCAAGGACCGGATGCTGGCGCTCAACGACCAGATCCGCTGGGTGCCCGACCACATCAAGGAGGGGCAGTTCGGCAAGTGGTTGGAGAACGCCCGCGACTGGTCGATCACCCGCAACCGGTTCTGGGGCAGCCCCGTCCCGGTCTGGAAGAGCGACGACCCGGCCTACCCCCGGCTCGACGTGTACGGCTCGTTCGCCGAGCTCGAGCGCGACTTCGGCCGGCTCCCCGCGAAGGACGGCGTCCCGGACCTGCACCGCCCGTACGTCGACGACCTCGTGCGCCCCAACCCCGACGACCCCCGCTCGCCGGAGGAGGGGGGCTCGATGATGCGCCGGGTCCCCGACGTGCTGGACGTCTGGTTCGACTCCGGGTCGATGTCCTTCGCCCAGGTGCACTACCCGTTCGAGAACGCCGACTGGTTCGACGGCACCGCCGCGGTCAAGGGGCACTTCCCGGGTGACTTCATCGTCGAGTACATCGGCCAGACCCGCGGCTGGTTCTACACCCTCCACGTGCTGGCCACCGCCCTGTTCGACCGGCCGGCGTTCGAGGCCTGCGTCAGCCACGGCGTCGTGCTCGGCTCGGACGGCAACAAGATGTCGAAGTCGCTGCGCAACTACCCGGACGTCACCGAGGTCTTCGACCGCGACGGCGCCGACGCGATGCGCTGGTTCCTGATGTCGTCGCCGATCCTGCGGGGTGGGAACCTCGTGGTGACCGAGCCGGGCATCCGCGACTCGGTGCGACAGGTGCTCATCCCGCTGTGGAACAGCTGGTACTTCTTCCAGCTCTACGCCAACGCCGCCGGTGGGAGCGGCGCCGGCGGTGCTGACGGGGGTGACGGCTACGAGGCGCGGACCCGGACCGACTCCGGTGACCCGCTGGACCGCTACCTGCTGGCGAAGGCACGGCGGTACGTCGCTGAGATGACCTCCGCGCTCGACGACTACGCCGTGGCCGAGGCGTGCGACGCCACGCGGGTGTTCCTCGACGTGCTGACGAACTGGTACATCCGTCGCTCGCGCGAGCGGTTCTGGTCCACCGGGGGCGAGCCGCTCGACGAGGACGCCTTCGACACGCTGCACACCGTCCTGGAGGTGGTCTGCCGGACCACCGCGCCGCTGCTGCCGCTGACCACCGAGGAGGTGTGGCGGGGGCTCACCGGTGGCCGCTCGGTGCACCTGGCGGACTGGCCTTCGGTCGAGGAGCTGCCGGAGGACGACGCGCTGGTCGATGCGATGGACCAGGTCCGGGAGATCTGCTCGGCGGCGTCCGCCCTGCGCAAGGCGCGGAGCCTGCGCACCCGGCTGCCGCTCGCGACGCTGACCGTGGTGGTGCCCGAGCCCGGCGCGCTCACCGGCTTCGAGGGGATCGTCGCCGACGAGGTGAACGTCAAGGCCGTGCGCCTGGTCGCCGTCGACAGCGAGGAGGCCGCCGGGTACGGCGTCGCCGAGCGCCTGACCGTGAACGCCCGGGCGGCCGGTCCGCGCCTCGGGAAGGAGGTCCAGGTCGCGATCCGTGCGGCCAAGGCAGGGGACTGGCAGCAGGCCGAGGACGGCACCGTCACGGCGGGCGGCCTGGCGTTGGTCGAGGGGGAGTACACCCTGGAGACCGTGGCCGGCGCCAGCGATGACGACAGTGCGCTCGGCATGCTCCCCGGAGGGGGCTTCGTGGTGCTCGGCACGGCGGTGACCCCCGACCTGGCGGCCGAGGGCCTGGCCCGCGACCTCGTCCGCGCCATCCAGCAGGCGCGGCGGGACGCCGGGCTCGAGGTCAGCGACCGGATCGTGCTCCGGGTGGGGGGCAGCGAGGCGGTCCAGGCTGCCGCGCGGACCCATTCTTCCCTGATCGCGGCGGAGACGCTGGCGACCGACTACGACGTCGTCGGTGGTGCGACCGGTCCCGCGGTGACCGAGGTGGTGGTGGGCGAGGGGGAGGCCGGCTGGGTCTCTGTGGCGCGGACCTGAGCCCGGTGCCCCCGGGCGCGCCGCGTTTGCGCTGGCCCGTCGGGGGCATATCCTCACCGCAACCTGTGACCCGGCACACCGTGGCCGGCTCCTCGATCGGCGCGAAGGGGCGTTCTCGCGATGGCACGTTCGACCACGAAGTCGTTGGCCAGCCGTACGGCGGCCGCCGCGAAGAAGGTCGTGGGCCGTGGGTCCGCGAAGAAGGCTGCGCCGGCGAAGGAGGCTGCGCCCGCGAAGGCCAAGAAGGCCGCGCCCGCGAAGGCCAAGAAGAACGCGCCCGCGAAGAAGGCTGCGTCGGCCAAGAAGAACGCGCCCGCGAAGAAGAGCGCGCCCGCGAAGAAGGCTGCGCCCGCGAAGAAGGCTGCGCCCGCGAAGAAGGCCGCGCCCGCGAAGAAGGCCGCGCCCGCGAAGAAGGCCGCGCCCGCGAAGAAGGCCGCGCCCGCGAAGAAGGCCGCGCCCGC
>JAUYLL010000029.1 GCA_030698375.1 Nocardioides sp.
TCGACAAGGCGGTCGTGCTCGCGGGCCAGGTCGCGCAGGTCGTCGCGGACCTCGCGGAGCCGCTGCTCCCGGCCCGCCCGGGACCGCTCGACCGCCTGGCGCTGCTCGGCGGCCCGCTCGACGGAGAGCTCGAGATAGGCCAGCACCTGCTCCGCGCCGCTCACCACCGCCCGGGCGACCTCGCCCTCGCGCAGCAGCCGCTCGCGCCGCTCCCGCGCCCGCTCCCGTGCGGCGTCCTCCTCGTCGGCGCTCCGTTCGAGGGTGTCGGCCCGCCCGTGCAGGGCGCGGCCCCGCTCCTCCGCCGTGCGCAGTGCCAGACGCGCGTCCATCTCGCCCTGGCGTGCAGTGCGGGCCCCCTCGGCAAGGCGCTCCCGCTCCGCGGTGTCAGGCTCCTCGTCGGGGGCGTCCTGCGCGCCGACGAGCCGCTCCTCGAGGTCGGCGAGGCCGGCGACGTCGGCCTCCCGGGCCTCCGCGGCGCGCGCGACGGCCTGCGCGAGTCGCTCCGCCTCGCCCGCCGCCGACCGCGCCTGGGTGCCGTACTGGCCCAGTTCCTCGGCGACCGCGGCGAGGGTGGCGTCGGACTCGTGCAGCCGCGCGAGCGCCACGTCCACGCGGTGCTGGGCATCGGCCCGCTCCTGCTCGAGGCGGTTGAGGGCGAACCCGAGCCGCTCCTCGGCGTGGGCGGCCGCGGCGAGCTGGTCGGACGCCTCGTCGACAGCGGCCTGCACCTCGAGCAGGCTGGGCGCAGCGCCGGACCCGCCGGTGACCACGAGCGCACCGAGGACGTCGCCCTCCTCGGTGACCGCCGTCAGCTCGGGACGGGCGGCCACCAGGCGCCGCGCGGCGGCGAGGTCCTCGACGACCACCGTGGACCCGAGCAGGGCAGCGAGGGCCGGACGCACCGCAGCGGGTCCGTCCACGACGGAGAGCGCAGCCAGCGCGCCCGCCGGGAGGTCACCAGGACCGTCCGGGGCCGTCGTACCTGCGGAGCCGACGAGGAATCCGACGCGGCCGAGGTCGTCGTCCTTGAGCCTCCCCAGCGCACCCACCGCGGCATCGAGTCCGTCGACGACGACGGCATCGGCCGCGGAGCCCAGGGCCGCGGCCACCGCGGCCTCGTAGCCGTGCCGCACGGACACCAACGCGGCGACCGAGCCGAGCAGCCCGGACACCTCCTCGGACGCGGCGAGCAGCGCGGCCGCACCGTCGCGACGCTGCAGGCCCAGCTCCAGCGCCTCCTTGCGGGCGGTGAGCGCCGCGCGCTCCCGCTGCGCCTGCTGGGCCTCCTCACGGGTGACGACGAGCTGCTCCTCGATGCCCGCCAGCGCGTCGACGGCCGCCTCGTGCTCGGCGTCGAGACCCTCCTCGCCCGCGTCCAGCCCGGCGATCCGGGTCTCGAGGGCGGTGAAGTCCTTCTGGGCACGCTCGGCGCGGGCGAGCGCGTCGGTCCGGGCCGCGGTCAGGCGCTCGATCTCGTCGTCGGCCGCGGCCGCACGGCTCTTCAGCGCGTTCACCCGTCCCTGGAGCCGGGCCAGGCCCTCGCGCCGGTCGGCAGCCGCACGCTGCAGACCGACCACCCGGGCGTCCTCGGCCTGGTACGCCGCCTCGGCCTGCTGCCGGAGCGCGACCGCCTGGTCGAGCGCCGTGCGGTGCGTCCCGACCTCGGCGGTGATCTCGGCCTCCCGCGCGCGGACCCGCGAAGCCTCCGCACGCAGCTCCTCGGGGTTCCGCCCGGAGCTCGGCTGACCCGCGGCGGAGGCGTCCGCAGCGTTGCGGACCCGCTCGGCCGCGAGGCCCGCCGTGCCCCGCAGCCGCTCGCGCAGCCCGCTGAGCGCGAACCAGGTCTCCTGCGCCCGGGCCAGCGCCGGCAGGTCCTCGCGCAACGCCGCCTCCAGGCCCGCCTCCTGCTCGCGGGCGGCGGTGGTGGCGGTCTCAAGCTCGGTACGCCGCGCCACCAGGGCTGACTCGTCGGCGAGCTCCTGCTCGAGGGCGGTCCGCGCGGTGACGAGATCGTCGGCGAGCAGCCGCGCACGCGCGTCCCGGGCGTCGGCCTGGACCACGGCCGCGCGGCGGGCGACCTCCGCCTGCTTGCCGAGGGGCTTGAGCTGGCGCCGGATCTCGCCCAGCAGGTCCTGGAGGCGGGTCAGGTTCCCGTCGGTGGAGTCGAGCTTGCGGAGCGCCTTCTCCTTGCGCTTGCGGTGCTTGAGGACGCCCGCGGCCTCCTCGATGAACCCGCGTCGGTCCTCGGGCGTCGCGTGCAGGATCGAGTCAAGCTGCCCCTGTCCGACGATGACGTGCATCTCCCGGCCGATGCCGGAGTCCGAGAGCAGCTCCTGGACGTCGAGCAGTCGGCAGGACTGGCCGTTGATGGCGTACTCCGAGCCCCCGTTGCGGAACATCGTCCGGGAGATCGTGACCTCGGCGTACTCGATGGGGAGCGCGCCGTCGGCGTTGTCGATGGTCAGCTGCACCTCGGCCCGGCCCAGCGGGGGGCGCCCGGAGGTCCCGGCGAAGATGACGTCCTCCATCTTGCCGCCGCGCAGGGACTTGACCCCCTGCTCCCCCATCACCCAGGCGAGCGCGTCGACGACGTTGGACTTGCCGGAGCCGTTGGGGCCCACGATGCAGGTGATGCCCGGCTCGAACTGGAGGGTGGTGGCCGACGCGAACGACTTGAACCCGCGCATCGTCAGCGACTTGAGGTACACGGTGCGGACTCCTCACGAGCGACGGGCGGGCGCTGACGGCGCATCATGCCAAGAGACGTCGTGGGGAAGGCCAGCAGGCCCAGCGTAGGGCGTGTCCGCCCGAGGCGCCGGAAGGTGCTCCGGGGAGTCGCCGGAGCACCGTGAGGGTCAGTCGGTCAGGCCGGCTGCATGCTCTCGTCGTCGAGCGTGAGCAGCGGTGCGTCCGCGACCGCGGCCGCGAGGGCGTCGTTGTCGGCCTGGAGGCGCATCACGTGCGCCTCGAGGTCGGCGACGCGGGTGCGCAGCCGGCGGTTCTCCACCGCGAGCTGGGCAGCGACCCGAGGGTCGACGGCACTCATGTGACCGAACAGGGCCTTCGCCATCTCGAACCTTTCGCAGGACGGGGGCTCGCAGGGGAGCGGAGTCGAGGCACCGCACGCGGCCCGTCGCGACGGGCGGGGAGCCGGGGTGCACCTCCCAGGATCGCACCCGGCACACCGGCGGGTCAACGTGCGCGGGCGCGGGTGACCCGAGGGGGCCGCTGGCAGGTCGGGCAGAAGTACGACGACCGGTTCATGAAGGCGACCCGGCGGATGGCGGTGCCGCAGCGGCGACACGCCTCACCCTCCCGCCCGTAGGCCTCCAGGGAGCGGTCGAAGTACCCGCTCTCACCGTTCACGTTGACGTAGAGCGCGTCGAAGGAGGTGCCGCCCTGCGCGAGCGCCGCGGCCATCACCGAACGCACCTCGGCGAGCAGCGCCAGCGCCTGGGTGCGGGTCAGCCGGGCGCCTGGCCGTTCGCCGTGCAGGCCCGCGCGCCACAACGCCTCGTCGGCGTAGATGTTGCCGACGCCACTGACCAGCGTCTGGTCCAGCAGCTGGCGCTTGACCCCCGAGGACCGTTGGCGCAGCCGGCGGGCGAAGCCGACGTCGTCGAAGAGCGGGTCGACCGGGTCGCGGGCGATGTGGGCGATCTCGGCCGGCAGGTCTGCGCCCTCGGCGGAGACCAGCAGGCCCCCGAACATGCGTTGGTCGACGAAGCGCAGCTCGGCGCCGTCGTCGAGCGCGAGGCGCACCCGCAGGTGACGCTCGTCGGGCACCTCCGGCGGCTGGACGAGCATCTGACCGCTCATCCCGAGGTGTCCGAGCAGTGCGGCGCCGTCGTCGAGCGCGAGCCAGAAGTACTTGCCGCGACGCCGGGCAGCCAGCACCCTGCGCCCGGTCAGCCGTGCCGTGAAGTCGGGCACCCCGAGGGCGTGCCGGCGTACGGGGCGGGGGTGGAGGACCGTGACCTCGGTCAGCCGCCGACCGACGACGTGCCGCTCGAGACCGCGGCGGACGACCTCGA
>JAUYLL010000003.1 GCA_030698375.1 Nocardioides sp.
TCACCCGCCCAGTGTGCTGGGTGTGTGCAACGTCGGGGTTCGTGGAACGATGTGCACCGCTCGCGCGTTGGTGCGTCGAGATCTCCGACCGAGGCAGAGGATGAACGGACAACAACCCAGGCTCACCGTGACGCGCGTGTATCTCCTTGAGGAGGCGTACCGGTGAGCATCCTCCTCTCGCTCCTGCTCGGCGTGCTGGTCGTCCTTGCGATCACGGCCGCCACCGGCTACTTCGTGGCCCAGGAGTTTGCCTACATGGCGGTGGACCGTTCGCGGCTCGGGGCCCGGGCGGCGCAGGGCGACGCAGCGGCGAAGCGCGCCCTGGCGGTCACCAGCCGGACGTCGTTCATGCTCTCGGGCGCCCAGCTCGGCATCACCGTGACCGCGCTGTTGGTCGGGTACGTCGCGGAACCCCTCATCGGGTCCTCCCTCGGCGAGCTGTTCGGTCTCGCCGGCGTCCCGACCGGGGTGGGGGTCGCGGTCGGCACGGTGATCGCGCTGCTGTTCTCCACCCTCGTCCAGATGCTCTTCGGGGAGCTGTTCCCGAAGAACCTGGCCATCGCGCGCCCGGAGCCCCTGGCCCGTTGGCTCTCCCGGTCGACGCTGCTCTACCTGAAGGTGTGGGGGTGGCTCATCTGGGTCTTCGACCAGAGCTCGAACCTGCTGCTGCGTGTGCTGCGCGTGGAGCCGGTGCACGACGTCGAGCACTCCGCGAACCCCCGCGACCTGCGCCACATCGTGGCCGACTCCCGCGAGGCCGGGGATCTGCCCGAGGAGCTGTCGTTGCTGCTGGACCGCGTGCTGGACTTCCCCCGCCAGGACGTCGAGCACGCGATGCGGCCACGCCCCCGGGTCGACACGGTGCACGAGTCCCTCACCGTGGGTGAGGTGCGTGTGCTGATGGGCGGTGGCCACTCGCGCTACCCCGTCCTCGACGACGCGGGCTCGGTGCGCGGCGCGGTGCACCTGGTCGACGTGCTGGCCCACGGCGCCGCGGCGCGGTCCGCCGAGGAGCCGGTCACCAGTGTGGTCCGACCCGCGGTCGTGGTGCCCACAGTGATGTCGCTGCCCGATGCCCTGGCGGAGATGGTCGGTGCCCGGGACCAGATCGCGTGTGTCGTCGACGAGTACGGCGGGTTCGCCGGCATCGTCACGATCGAGGACCTGGTCGAGGAGGTCGTCGGCGAGATGACCGACGAGCACGACGAGCCGGAGGCCCCGCACGTGGTGCACGAGACCGGCGAGGGACCCGAGAGCTGGATGGTCCGGGGCGACACCCCGGTCGACGAGGCGGGCCGCGAGCTCGACCTGGAGCTGCCGCCCGGCGACTACGAGACCCTGGCCGGGTTGGTCATCGCCACCCACGGCTCGCTGCCCGGCGTGGGGGACCGGGTCCGCGTCCCGCTCCCGGTCGACGCCGCCGAGCTGGCCGCCGCCGACGACCCGCCCGGGCGGTTCCTGGAGCTGGAGGTGCTCGAGGTGGAGAACCACGTGCCGACCAGCCTGCGGGCCCTCGAGGTGCGCGTGCAGCCCGACGAGGCCGGGACCGAGGAGGAGTACTGATGGACAACCCCTGGGTCATCGTCGTCGTCACCGCCGCCATCATCGCGGCGAGCGCGTTCTTCGTGGCGGTGGAGTTCGCGCTCATCGCCGCCAAGCGGCACCGTCTGGAGGACGCCGCGACCGAGAGCCGCTCGGCACGCGCCGCCCTGCGCAGCGCCTCCGAGCTCACCGTGCTGCTCGCCGGCTCGCAGCTCGGCATCACCGTCTGTGCGCTCGCGCTCGGTGCCATCACGAAGCCGGCGGTCCACTACGCCCTGCGGCCGGTCATCGAGGGCTGGGGGGCGCCGTACTGGGTGGCTGACGTCGTCGGCTTCGCGCTTGCGCTCGCCGTGGTCACGTTCCTGCACCTCGTGGTGGGGGAGATGGCACCGAAGTCCTGGGCCATCGCCCACCCGGAGCGGTCGGCCACCATGCTGGCGCTGCCGATGCGTGCGTTCATGTGGGTCACCCGACCCTTGCTCGTCGCGCTCAACAACGGTGCGAACTGGTGCCTGCGGCGGGTCGGGGTCGATCCCGTCGACGAGGTCGCGACGGGTCAGAACCCCGACGACCTGCGCCAGCTGCTGGAGCACTCCGCGAACGTCGGGGCGCTCGACGCCCGGTTCTCGCAGCAGCTCTCGGGTGCGCTCGACCTGGCCCGCACCCGGGTCGGGGAGCTGGTGCGCGCCCAACGGCCGATCGCCGTCCCGCACGACGGGACCGTCGCCGACGTGCAGGAGGCCAGCCGGACCTCCGGTCACCTGCGCATCCTCGTGGGACCCGTCGACCGTCCCACCGGACTGGTCCACGTGCGCGACACGCTCGCCCTGCAGGACTCCGCGTCGGTTGCGGAGCTCGTTCGGGAGTGCCACCGGCTGGAGCCGACGGCCAGCGTGCTGGATGCGCTCTCGCAGATGCGTGCCGCCAGCGTGCAGCTTGCGCTGGTGCCCCGTGAGGATGGCACCGACGGGGTCGTCACGATCGCGGACATGTTGCGCGGGCTCTTCACCCCGGGCGCCGAGGAGAGGCAGCCAGCGCCTCCGCTGGGGTGACCGCCCGCATGGCGCTGGGCCCCAGGGGTACCTCATCTGTTCGCGTGGACCGGTCGGTCCGCGCTCCCGAACCGACAGGTACGAGGAGGAGCGGCATGCGTGCAGTGACCTGGCAGGGCCCCCGTGACGTCCGTGTGGAGACGGTGGCCGACCCGCAGATCCAGCAGACGACGGATGCCGTCATCAAGGTGACCTCGAGCGGGATCTGCGGCTCTGACCTGCACCTGTACGAGGTGCTCGCGCCGTTCATGGCCGCGGGCGACATCCTCGGGCACGAGCCGATGGGCATCGTCGAGGAGGTCGGCAGCGAGGTCACCTCGATCAAGCCGGGCGACCGGGTGGTCATCCCGTTCCAGATCTCCTGCGGCAGCTGCTTCATGTGCGACCGCGGGCTCAACACGCAGTGCGAGACGACGCAGATGACCGAGAAGGGCATGGGTGCGCCACTGTTCGGCTACACGGAACTCTACGGCTCCGTGCCGGGCGCCCAGGCGGAGTACCTGCGCGTGCCCCAGGCGCACTACGGCCCGATCGTGGTGCCCGAGGGGCCGCCCGACGATCGCTTCGTCTACCTCTCCGACGTGCTGCCGACCGCCTACCAGGCGATCGAGTACGCCGGCACCCGTGCCGGCGACAGCCTGGTCGTGCTGGGGCTCGGCCCGATCGGTGACATGGCCTGCCGGCTGGCCCACCACCGCGGCGCACGGGTGATCGGCGTCGACCCCGTGCCGGAGCGCCGCGCCCGTCTCGCCGCACGAGGCATCGAGACCCTCGACCCGGCCGAGGTCGACTCGGTGGGGGAGACGGTCCACGAGCTCACCTCGGGGCGCGGGGCCGACGCCACCGTCGACGCCGTCGGCATGGAGGCGCACGGCTCCCGGAGCGTCGAGCTCGTCCACAAGGTCGTCGGACTGCTGCCGGACTCCGTCGCCAAGCCGATGATGTTGAAGGCTGGTGTCGACCGGCTGGCCGCGCTCCACGACGCCATCGAGACCACCCGTCGCGGAGGCACGGTCTCCATCTCCGGGGTGTACGGCGGAGCCGCCGACCCGATGCCGCTGCTCAGGATGTTCGACAAGCAGCTGACGTTCCGCATGGGGCAGGCCAACGTCAAGCGCTGGGTCGACGACCTGCTGCCATTGCTGGGGGACGAGGACCCGCTCGGGGTCGAGGACTTCGCCACCCATCACATCTCCCTCGACGAGGCCCCCGACTACTACGAGAAGTTCCAGAAGAAAACCGACGGCGTCGTCAAGGCGGTGATCCGCCCGTGAGCCCGCGTTTCGGCTACTTCCTCTCCACGGAGGAGCATTCGCCAGCGGCCCTGGTCGAGCAGGCCCGCCTCGCGGAGAAGGCCGGCTTCGAGCACCTGTGGATCAGCGACCACTTCCACCCGTGGAACGAGGAGCAGGGCGAGAGTCCGTTCGTGTGGTCGGTGATCGGCGCGATCTCCCAGGTCTGCGACCTGCCGGTCACCACCGCCGTTACCTGCCCGACGGTGCGGACGCACCCGGCGGTCATCGCCCAGGCCGCCGCGACCAGCGCAGTGATGCTCGAGGGCAGGTTCATCCTGGGTGTCGGCAGCGGTGAGGCGCTCAACGAGCACGTTCTCGGAGACCCGTGGCCCTCGGTGGACGTGCGCCTGGAGATGCTCGAGGAGGCCGTGGAGGTCATCCGTCGTCTGTGGACCGGCGAGTTCGTCAACCACCGCGGTCGCTTCTACACCGTCGATAACGCCCGGATCTACACGTTGCCCGACGAGCCGCCGCCGATCTACATGTCCGGCTTCGGGGCGAAGGCCACCGACGTGGCCGCCCGGATCGCCGACGGCTACCAGACCACCAGCCCCGACCCGGAGCTGCTGGGCAGGTTCCGGGAGGCCTCGGGCGGAAAGCCCGCCCAGGTCGGGTTCAAGGTGAGCTGGGCGGACAGCGAGGACGAGGGCGCCGAGATCGCCCACCGCCTCTGGGCGAACGCAGGGCTGCCCGGCGAGCTCGCGCAGGTGCTGCCGTCGCCCGTGCACTTCGAGCAGGCATCGCAGCTGGTCACCGAGGAACAGACCCGCGACAGCGTCGTCTGCGGCCCGGATCTCGACCGTCACGTCGAGGCATTCACGCCGTACGTCGAGGCCGGGTTCGAGGAGGTCTTCGTCAGCAACATGGGGCCGCACTACCGCGAGATGCTGGCGGCGTACGGCGAGCACGTGTTGCCCGCGCTGCGGTCCTGAGCCAGCGGGCCGTGACGTGAGACGCGCCACAATGAGATCTGTGTGACAGTGCCTCGTGTCAGATGCGCCCTAGGCTCCGTCGGGCGCGGTGCTCACCGCGCGTCCCGACCTCTCAGGAGCCAGCGTGCAGCGCATCACGTCCGTGTCCAGGTTCGCGATCGTGGCGATGGCGGGTGGCGCGGTGCTGCTGGCCGGTCTTCCGGGGACGGCCGTCGCTTCCCCCGCCCCGGTTCCCGCGACGAGCGTGACTGTGCTGGCCGGCCCGGCTGTCGTTCTGGCCCGCACGGCCTCGACGCCGCAGGCCCAGCGCCTGACGAAGGTGAAGCGGTCCACCCGCCGCCTGGGGCGCACCACCATGCGGGAGTACCAGGCGGTCCGGGACGACCCGCGCCTGCCCCAGTTGCGGTCCGACGTCGCCCGGGAGATCAGCGAGCTCGCCCGCGAGGGCCAGCGGCGCGTGAACAGCCGGCTCATCACCCTCCAGGACGTGAAGCGGGTCGAGCGGGCGAAGAAGATCCGCGCCCGGATCGCCAAGGAGGACCCCGCCGAGGTGGCGGCCATGGTCGATGCGGCGATCGCCGACCAGGAGGCCAAGGACGCCGAGTACGGGCTCTTCTCGAGCCTGCTGCGCAGCAACGAGGGCGGCGCCCTCGGCCCGGTCGTCAGGATCCTCAAGGACCTCGGGCTCTGAGCCTCGCCGCCGCGCGGTGAGACGTCCGCCGGCCCGAGAGAAGGGGCCGGCGGGCAGTAGGGTGCTCGGGCCATGACCCTGCCACCACCCGGTCCCTCGTCCTGGGACGAGCTGTACGACGACCACGCCCGCGAGCGTCTCGTCGGCGAGCCGGTGAAGCGGGTGGACGCCCCGGAGCGCACCCCGTACGAGCGGGACCGCGCACGCGTCGTGCACAGCGCCTCGCTGCGTCGCCTGGCGGCGAAGACCCAGGTGGTCGGCCCGCAGAGCGACGACTTCGTCCGCAATCGGCTCACCCACAGCCTCGAGGTGGCCCAGGTCGGACGCGACGTCGCCCACGTCCTGGGCTGCCACCCCGACGTCGTCGAGACCGCCGCGCTCGCCCACGACCTCGGGCACCCACCCTTCGGCCATAACGGCGAGCGTCTGCTCGACGACCTTGCGGCCTCCTGCGGCGGGTTCGAGGGCAACGCGCAGACCCTGCGCCTGCTGACCCGGCTGGAGGCCAAGTCGGCTGACGCCGACGGCCGGTCGCTCGGGCTGAACCTGACCCGGGCCACGCTCGACGCCTGCACGAAGTACCCCTGGACGCGCGCCGACGCGACCGAGCCCGTGGGTTACCACTCCGACGGCTCGGCCAAGCAGGGGCGCAAGTTCGGCGTCTACGACGACGACCTACCGGTCTTCCGCTGGCTGCGGTCCGGGGTGCCCGGTCGTCGGCGGTGCGTGGAGGCGCAGGTGATGGACTTCGCCGACGACGTCGCCTACTCGGTGCACGACGTCGAGGACGGCGTGGTGGCGGGACGGATCCAGCTCGGCTGGCTGGAGTCGCCCGAGGAGCGTGCGGTGGTCGGCGAGACGGTGCGGGAGTGGTACCTCCCCGGGGTGGTGGACGCGGCGCTGGAGGAGGCGTTCGCCTCGCTGCGGACGATCGGCTCCTGGCCCGAGACGCCGTACGACGGCACGCGCCCCGCGCTGGCCTCGCTGAAGAACCTCACCAGTGACCTGATCGGCCGGTTCTGCGGCAGCGTCCAGCACGCGACGCGCGCGGCGTACGGCTCAGCACCTCTCGTGCGGCACCACGCCGACCTGGTGGTCCCGGAGGGCACCGCCACCGAGGTGGCCCTGCTCAAGGGCATCGCCGCCCACTACGTGATGCGCGCCGACGACCGGCTGCGGTTGATGGAACGGCAGCGCACGCTGCTCGCCGAGCTCGTCGAGGCGCTGGTGGAGGGCCCCGACGAGCTCCTGGAGCCGGCGTTCCGCCAGGACCTGGCGGGGCTCTCCGGCGACGCCGCACGGCTGCGGGTGGTCGTCGACCAGGTGGCCTCGTTGACCGACGGGTCGGCGGTCGACTGGCACGCCCGGCTCGTCCGAGGCGGCCCGTAGACTCCGCGACGTGGCAGGGCTGATCAAGGACGAGGACATCGCAACCGTCCGCGAGCGCGCCCGGATCGACGAGGTCGTCAGCGACTACGTCACGCTCCGCAACGCCGGGGGCGGCTCGATGAAGGGCCTGTGCCCGTTCCACGACGAGAAGTCGCCGTCCTTCCACGTGACGCCCTCGCGGAATTTCTACCACTGCTTCGGGTGCGAGGCCGGCGGCGACGTCATCAAGTTCGTCATGGAGATCGAGGGCCTCGGCTTCAGCGACGCCGTCGAGCGTCTCGCCGACAAGGTGGGGGTGCAGCTCCGCTACACCGAGGGTGCCCCAACCGGGCCGCGGCGCGACGCGGGCCAGCGCTCCCGGCTGATCGACGCCCACCGCGTCGCCCAGGAGTTCTACGCCGACCAGCTCACGACCCCGGACGCGATGGCGGCCCGGCAGTTCCTCGACGGGCGCGGGTTCGATCGCGAGGCGGCTGCGACCTTCGGCGTCGGGTTCGCGCCGCGGGGAGGGGAGGCCCTGCTGCGCCACCTGCGCCAGAAGGGCTTCCGCGACGAGGAGCTCGTCACCGCAGGGCTGGTCGCCCAGGGCCGCAGCGCCTACGACCGCTTCCGGGGGCGGCTGCTATGGCCGATCCGGGAGACCAACGGCGACACCATCGGGTTCGGGGCGCGCCGCATCTTCGACGACGACCGGATCGACGCGAAGTACCTCAACACCCCCGACAGCCCCATCTACAAGAAGAGCCATGTGCTCTACGGCATCGACCTCGCGCGCCGCGAGATCGCCCGCTCCTCCCAGGCGGTCGTGGTGGAGGGCTACACCGACGTGATGGCCTGCCACCTGGCCGGGATCGGCACCGCCGTGGCCACCTGCGGCACGGCCTTCGGCGAGGACCACGGCCGGGTGCTGCGGCGCCTGCTCCACGACCACGAGGAGTTCCGGGGTGAGGTGATCTTCACCTTCGACGGTGACGCCGCGGGTCAGAAAGCGGCGCTGCGGGCCTTCGGCGGCGACCAGCAGTTCGTGTCCCAGACCTACGTCGCCGTCGAACCCGACGGCCTGGACCCCTGCGACCTGCGCCTGCAGAAGGGTGACGCCGCGGTGCGCGACCTCGTGGCCCGGCGGGTCCCGCTCTACCGCTTCGTGCTCGGCAACGTGGTCGCGCGCTACGACCTCGACCGTGCCGACGGTCGGGTCGACGCCCTGCGTGAGGCGGCCAAGCTGGTCTCGAGCATCCGCGACCGCTCCAAGGTCGAGGCGTTCGCCCGCGAGCTCGCCGGCATGGTCGGGCTCGATGTCGAGGACGCCCGTCGCGAGGTGCGCCGGGCCGCCGCACGTGGCCCGGAACAGCCGCGCGGACGACGTGAGCGCGCCGGCCCCGGTTCGCAGGGCGCACCCGACCAGGCCGCGCCGCGGGACCCCGTCCCGGACCCGCGCGATCCCCGCTTCTCCATGGAGCGGGAGACGTTGAAGCTGGTCGTCCAGCACCCTTCCCTCGTGGGGCCATCGGCCGCCGACGTCGACGCCGCCGATTTCCTCCACCCGCACTACCGAGCGCTGTGGGAGGCGGTCGTGGCGTGCGGGGGGCCCGCGGCAGCCGATGACACCTGGGGCACCCGCCTGGGTGCGGCGCTCCCCGACCCGGCCCTCGAGCAGGTGCTCAGTGCCCTCGCGGTCGAGCCGCTGCGCTCGTCCAAGGAGGCCGACGCCGGCTACGTCGCCGCCCACGTCTTCCGGCTCCAGGAGCTCACCGCGATGCGTCGCATCGCTGAGCTCAAGTCCCGGCTCCAGCGCACCAACCCGGTCGATGACGCCGGTGACTACAACCGGATGTTCGGTGAGCTCGTGGCGCTCGAGCAGCATCGACGCACGCTGCGCGACAAGGCGGTCGGCGGTGGCTGACCCGACCCCGGGCCGGGTGCGTCGCAGCATCGCGGTGCCCCGTGAGGTGGCCCGGCGTGCTGGTCTCGGGCGGTTCGGCCGGGTCCTCGCCGGCGCCCTTGCCGACGACGGGACCTGGTTGCTCGGCACCCGGGACGCGTTGGTGCGCGTGCCGCTGCAGGGGGAGCCGGCTGTGCTTCCGTGGGAGCAGGTCGAGCACGCCGACTGGAGCAAGGACGGGGCGCGCCTGCGCATCACGGAGGTGGGTGCCTACGGCGAGCCGCGGCCCGAGCACGTCCACGCGATGAGCGACCCGGGGCTCCTGGTGGACCTGGTCCGGGAGCGGGTGACCGCCAGCGTGGTGCTGCAGCGGCACGCCGTCGTGCGCGAGGGCCGAGGTCTGTTCGTGATCGGACGCCGGGCCCCGCGCGGGGCGGGGGCGGTGCACTGGATGTTCGCCTTCGACGCGGGCCTCGACCCCACAGACCCGGCCGTGCGGGCGGCTGCACAGCTGGCCCTTGCGGAGGCCTGCGCGGAGATCGGCGCGGACCCGGCCCAGATTTAGAGTCGCGCGCGTTCCTTGCTAATGTGTGCCCGCTGCGATCCCCTGTAGCTCAACTGGCAGAGCATTCGGCTGTTAACCGGAGGGTTGTTGGTTCGAGTCCAACCGGGGGAGCCCCAAGAACCCGCCTGACCTGCGTAGACAGGTCAGGCGGGTTTGCTCGTTCCGGCCGCGCGCCGTGCTATTCACACTTTTGGTCTCGCCGACCACCGCCTCCTCACCTCCCACGAGGCGGCGCTTCTGCTGGGCGTCCCGGTCGCCACCCTGCGCACGTGGCGATCCCGCCGCCGCGGCTACGGGCCGCGAGCAGTGCAGATCGGCGGCAGCATCCGCTACCGGCTGGCCGACCTGCTGGCGTGGATCGACGGACACACCGAAAACACGGATCGGCACGTCCCGGAGGGCGTCGAGGCGCCGAGGCGCGGGAAGACGTCGCCGGCCGACCTCCCTCCATCACCCGGCAGCGAAGGCCAAGCGGCACGACCCGTTACGGCGGGGTCGGCGTCCACGGATCAGCTACCGCCCGCTGACGACGGCGAAGGCGAGCAGCCCGTGGTTGGCGAGCAATACTGCGTTGGTGGTGGGGTGCTCGGCCAGCACGCTGGCGATGCTGCGGACTGAGACTTCGGACCCGCGCGGGCCCCAGGCAACGACCGGAACAGGCTTGGCCTGCCCGAAGCGCAACAACGGCTCCGCCCGGCACGGCAGGGGCTGGTGGGCCAGTGCGAAGGCTGTCGCCGCGGGCGAGTGGGTATGGATGATCGCCGCAACGTCAGGGCGGGTGGCGTAGACGGTGGAGTGCATGGCGATGATCTCGGTGCTCTCCGGTCCGAGGTTGCCCTCCACTACCTCCCCGTCCAGGGTCACCGTGGCCAACTGGTCCGCCCGCAACCCCGGACTATCCCGGTGGTGGTGAGCAGGAAACGATCGTTGTCGGCGCGGACGCTGAGGTTCCCGTGCCCTGAGTGAGACATGACGTCGGTGGTGAACAGCACTTCGACTGCCTGCACCACTGCCGTGCGCAGTTCGTTGTCGACGGAGGCGGTCATGATCGTCCTCTTCTCCTGTAGTGAACGCCTTTGCGCAGTGGAACATGTCCGGGACCGGAGACGACCTCCAGCCATGGAGAACGCCGGCTGCTCGTGTGCCGTTGAGGAAGCGTCGTCGAGGCGGACCAGATCCTCCAACGTCGTGGGACGAGACGCCGCGCAACTGCAGTGGACTCCCGGTGGGCCTTCACCGCCTCGGCGGCGGAAGAATGAACGGACATTTGGCGTTGGTCAGGACGGTGCGCCGCATGGCGAGTGATGAACAAGGGCGCGGACTTGACTGGGTGGGGAAAGTCCGTACATTAGATACCCCGTAGGGTATTCGACTAGGAGGCACGACAACGCATGGAGATTCACTCATTCCGCACCCCCGGACTTGGGGACCAGACCTACCTGCTCGAGCACGAGGGCAAAGCGATCCTCGTCGACCCGCAGCGTGACATCGAGCGTTTTCTCGACGAGGCGGCAGCACGCGACCTAGACCTGCGCTTCGTGCTCGAGACCCATCTCCACAACGACTACGTGTCTGGAGCCGAGCAGGCCGCGCTCCGCACGGGTGCCGAGCTGGTGCTGCCGGCGGCTGCTGCGGCGGCGTACCGCTACACCCCGGCCTTCCACCTCGAGGAGCTGGTGGGGGAGGGCGGCCTCTCGATCCGTCCGTTGCACACTCCCGGCCACACGCCCGAGCACACCAGCTACGTGATCCTGCTCGACGGCAAGGAGGTCGCGGTGTTCTCGGGGGGCAGCCTGCTCGTCGGGTCCGCCGGTCGCCCCGACCTGCTGGGTCCGGAGCGGGCGGAAACCCTCGCTCGCCTCCAGCACCAGTCGCTGCATCGCCTGGCGGGACTCCCGGGTGACGTCGAACTGCTGCCCACCCACGGTGAAGGATCCTTCTGCACGTCCAGCGGCGCCGGTCTATACACCTCGACCATCGCCGACGAGGTCGCCTCCAACCCCCTCCTCCAGATCACCGATCCGGACGAGATGGCCAAGGAGATGCTGCGGCTCCCGATGCCGATCCCGGGCTTCTACCAGTACATGGGGCCGACCAACACCCTGGGCGTCAAGCCGATGCCGGGGACCAGCAGGCCGTCCCTGTCCCTCGAGGACGTCAAGGGGCAGGCGCTCAACGTCGTGGACATTCGACCGCGTCAGCACCAGGCGGCCGGGCTTGTTCCGGGCAGTGTTGGGATCGAGATGGCCATCGACTTCGGTAGCTGGGCCGGCTGGCTGCTGCCCTACAACGAGTCGGTCGCAATCGTCGCCGACCCCGACCAGGACGCTGAGGAGGCCATCGTCCAGCTGGCACAGATCGGCTTCGACTCCGTCGTGGGAGTGGTCAACGACCTGCCCGACGGAGGCCTTGGAGCGGGCTTCACGCTCGTGGATCTCGACGAGGCCAACAAGCTCGTGGGCGAGGACGTTCAGGTCCTCGACGTGCGCATGCCGAGCGAGTTGGAGCAGGTCCGTCTCGCCGGCGCCGTCGAGCGATTCGTCCCCGAGGTGTTCACGCAGGGGGTCCCCGAGCAGCTCGACCCGGCGGCTCCCGTCCTCATCGTTTGCGGCAGTGGACGGCGTGCGTCCATCGCGGCCAGCCGACTCGTGGCCGACGGCTTCGCCGACGTCCGCGTCCTCACGGGTGCCGGCGTCCCCGACCTTGCGGCAGTCACCGACTGAGTGTTCGCTGACACATCACTCATCCACCACGACAGGAGCATTACATGACAATCGATTCCAGTGTCCAGACCGTGGGCGTCGCCGAGGCGCAAGGCCTCGTCCAGCAGACGAACACGCTCATCCTCGACGTCCGCACCCCCGGTGAGTTCGAGACGTCCCACATCGACGGGGCGGTGAACATCCCGGTCGATCGCCTCGACCCCCACCTGCACGAGATCGTGTCGAACGCGGGCGGCACGATGGTCCTGGTGTGCCAGAGCGGCGGCCGTGCAGAGCAGGCAGCGACCAAGATGAGCCGCCACGGCAAGCAGGACCTGGTCCTGCTCGAAGGCGGGATGAACGCATGGGAGCAGGCGGGCGCTCCGGTCAGCCGCGGCGAGGTGCAGCGATGGGGCCTGGAACGGCAGGTCCGGCTGGTCGCTGGGTCCATCGTCTTCGCGGCCGTCGTAGCGAGCATCTGGGTGCAGCCCTTGAAGTGGATCGGGGCAGGCGTCGGGTTCGGCCTCGTGTTCGCCTCGGTCACCAACACCTGCATGATGGGGATGCTGCTGAGCAAGCTGCCCTACAACCGTGGGCCTGCCTGTGACATCAACCAGGCCCTCACCCGTCTCGGCGTTCGTTGACCCAGACGATCGGCGTGTGCGGTTGCCTGCAGAAGCCCGGTGCAAATCTCGGGGCTGCGCACGGCAACCGCACCGCCGGCCCGGGTGCCTAGACCTCTCGAGGACCTGCCACACCCGGCATGCGTATTCCTCAGGAGTTCCCCGTGTGACCGTCCTCGCCGCGCCCCGCGCCGGCGTCCGGACAGATCCGCGAACCCCTTGCCCCGACAGCGCAGTGGTGCCTCAGCTCACCAGCTCACCTGGCCGCCGCCGGCCGGCCGTTCCGCGGCCTCGTCTCCCGTTCCGCGGGAGGCGACCCAGGAAGACGCGCTCGGGGCGCTCCGTGCCCTTCTCCTCCCCCCCAATCGCACGCCTCATCGATCCCACCCCTACGCCGAGGACCCCCCATGACTGAACAGTCGGACCGGGCCGGAACGCAGCGCAAGCAGCCCGCCCCGTCCAGCCTGAACCGCCTCAGCCGCTGGCTGCCATCGCTGCGCTGGGTACGCACCTACGACCGGTCCACAGCTCGAGCGGACGTACTCGCCGGCATCACCGTTGCCGTCATGCTCGTCCCGCAGGGGATGGCCTACGCCGCCCTCGCCGGTATGCCGCCGGTCACGGGCTTGTACGCCAGCATCTTTCCCCTCCTGGTCTACGCGTTGCTCGGCACCAGCCGGACGCTGGCCGTCGGACCCGTCGCGATCGTGGCGCTGCTGACCAACACCGCGCTGCTCCCGCTCGCCGACGGCGACCCTAACCGCTACCTCGTCCTCGGGGCAGCGCTCGCCGGCCTCGTCGGACTCATTCAGCTCATCCTGGGGCTGGCCCGCCTCGGGACCCTGGTCAACCTGCTGTCGCACTCGGTGCTCTCGGGGTTCACCAGCGCCGCTGCGATCGTCATCGGCACCAGCCAGGTGAAGAACCTGCTGGGCCTGGAGATGGAGCGCACCGAGGGCTTCACCCACACCGTGACCGCGCTCATCGGCGCGCTACCGACCATCCACTGGCCGACGGTCGCCGTGGGCGTCCTCGGCCTTGTGCTGCTTGTCCTCGCGAAGAAGAGGGCGCCGAGGCTGCCCGCAGCGCTGATCGTGGTCGCCCTGGTCACTGCCGCCAGCGCCGTTTTCGGGTTCGGCGAGATGGGCATCGCCATTCTCAAGGAGGTCCCGGCGGGCCTGCCCACCCCAGGCATTCCCGCGGTCGGCGTGCAGGACCTGATCAGTCTGCTGCCGAGTGCGCTGACCATCGCGGTCATCGGCTACGTGGAGGGCGTCAGCATCGCCAAGGCGCTGGCCGCCAGGGACCGTGAGACTGTCGACCCGAACGCAGAACTCGTTGCCGTCGGGGCAGCGAACATCGCGGCCGGCCTGTTCCGCGCCTTCCCGGTCGCCGGCGGCTTCTCCCGTACGGCTGTCAACCACCAGGCCGGGGCCCGCACGCCCGCAGCCAGCATCGTCACCGCGCTCATCGTCGGCCTCGCGGTGCTGCTGTTCACGCCACTGTTCTTCCACCTCCCCAACGCAGTCCTCGCCGCGATCATCATCGTTGCCGTCGCTGGGCTGGTCGACCTGCGCACCCCGGTGCAGACGTGGAGGACCCGGCGCGCTGACGGACTCGCCGTCGCAGTCACCTTCGCCGGGACGCTGCTGCTCGGCATCGAGGCTGGCATCGCCTTGGGCGTCGCGCTGAGCATCGCCAACTTCGTGTGGGAGTCCTCCAGGCCCCACATGGCTGAGCTGGGCCGCGTTCGCGGCACGCCGGTGTATCGCAACGTCGAGCGTTACGAGACCGAGGGCGATCCCAGCGTCCTCCTGTTGCGTGTCGACGCGCCGCTGTTCTTCGCCAACGCCCAGAACGTCTCCGACCGAGTGCTCGCCCTAGTCGCTCAACGTCCCGCCGTCCGGTTCGTCGTTCTCGACGCCAGCGCGGTCACCGACGTCGACGCGGACGGTGCGCACACCCTGCACGAGCTCGACCGGCGCCTGGCCGACAGCGACATCGCGCTGCACCTGACGACCGTCCGCGGACCGGTCCGCGACCTGCTCGTGCGCTCCGGGGATTGGAGCGCACTGTCCGAGCGCAGCCATGCTGACATCCCCGCCGCGGTCCAGGCCATCGGCCTGGACGGCGACAGCCCCCTCCTCATCAAATCCCCCCACCCGCCTCAGATGACCCCGGAGGTCTTCTAGTGACCGACGCCGAGAGCACGAGCGGAGCCGCAGCCGCGCCCACGGGTGCATCGACGCCCGCCGCTGACTGCGCCGCACGACTGGGCCGCGCACCGTCCCCCCCTCCCCCGGAGCGCTTCGCGGTGCTGCTCAACTGCATCGACGGGCGAACGCAGGACCCGCTGGTCGAGTGGATTCGGCGCGAACTCGACGTCACCCATGTCGACGTCGTCACCGAACCCGGGGTCGACGGTGTCCTCGCTCGCGGTGAGGACACCACGGTGCAGGCCCTGCTGAACAAGGTCTGCGTGAGCCGGGTCGCGCACGGCGCCGTCGCCCTGGTTATCGCTGGGCACCACGACTGCGCAGCCAACCCCGGCGACAGTGCCTGGCACCTCTCCGATGTCGCCCGCGCCGCCCACAACCTCGGCCGGGCTCTGCCGGAACTGCCCGTGCGCGCCGTCTACGTCGACGAAACCTGGACCGTCTGTCCGCTGCCCGACAACGACACCCCCGGGAGCGGGACTGCGCAATGAGCGGGCTCGACAGCCACCCCAGCCAGACGACTGCGGGACGCTGAGGACGTGCGGCACTGCACCGCAGGGTGAATGTGCCGAGCGGAGGGTACGGAACCCGGGGTGAGGGCCCCAGCACCAGCAGGCTGGTCAGGGTCACCGGGCCGGTCCGCAGGTAGGGGAGACGAGCCCATCGGAGCGGCCAGCAACGGCGCGGCGGCAGCGGCGTACAGGCCGGCCTCAGGCGGTAGCCCGGCGAACGCGGGGCACGCGATCGACTGGGGGACCAGCGCTAGGGCCACCGTGACACCGGCGACGAGTTCGCCGCGCCGGGCCCGGTCACGCCGCACCTTCCCCACGCGGAATAACATTTGGACCAGTGAGCATCGAGGTCAGGAGATTCGCCGTGGCGCCGCGTGACGAGGTGGGTTCCGACCCCGACTACCGGTTCAGCCTGGCCAACGAACGGACCTTCCTGGCTTGGATCCGCACAGCGCTGGGTCTCCTGGCCGGTGGCGTCGCGCTCTTGGCCTTGCTCGACGACTTCGGGAATTCTGCCGTGCGCATCGCAACCGGGGTAGCCGTGCTGGTGTTGGCGACTGTTCTGCCGCCCCTAGCCTACCGACGCTGGTCTGCCACCGAGGTGGCCCTGCGGACCCACACCTCGTTGCCCCAGCCCGGGTTGCTGCGCCTGATAGCCGGAGGCCTGGTGGTCGTGGGCCTCCTGGTGGCGGCGCTCGCACTGGTGTGAGCTGATGACCACCGACAATGGGCCGGACCGGAGCCTGCTGCACTCGGTCGCTGCCCTGGAGAGGACCGCGCTGTCCTGGGAACGCACTGCGGTCTCCCTGGGCGCAGTGGGTCTGCTGCTGCTCAAGGTGACCGACGGCGGCCCGGCGACCCAGGCCGCGGGGCTGGTCCTCGTGGCCATGGCTGTCTCGGTGGTCCTGGTCATGGTTCCGCTGGGGTACCGACGGACCCGGGCACGGGTGGACCCAGCCGACCCCGGGCAACCGTTCGTCCACCACGACAGGTGGCGGACGAGGGTGCTGTTGGCCACGGCGTGTGCCATCAGCCTCGCCCCGGTCGTAGTGGCTGCGGACCTCTGGCTGAGCGGGGCAATCTGAGATCAGTCCTCGTCCACGACGTAGGCACGACGGTTGGGCATCACGGGTCGTCCCAGGAGATGCGACTCGAGTCGAGGTTTTCGGGCTCTCCTGACACATCTGTGGGTCAGTTCCGGCCGGGGAGTGCCGGGCGGTAGCCGCCGAGGTTGAGCATGGCGAGGGCGATGAGGGCGTCGGCGGAGTGGAGCGGTTGCCGGTCGTCTCGCTCGTCGACATCCAGGGCTTCATGGTCGGCCCGGACGCCGAACGTTCGGGCCTGGTGCGCGAAGCGTCGCGCATGGTCAACGCCGGCGCACGGCTCACCACACCGCTGGTGGGAGTCATCCAGCGGCGCGGCTACGGCCTCGGCGCCCAAGCAATGCTCGGTGGAAGCACCCACCGGCCACTTCTGACCGTCGCGTGGCCCGCGGCACATCTGGGTCCGATGGGCTTGGAAGGCTCCGTCCGCCTCAGCATGGCGAAAGGACTGATGTCCATGGAAGCCGACGAACGCGAGCGCACCGTCAACGAGGAGACCGCCGCTCTGCGCAACTCACGCGAAGGCACTTAATGCGGCCCGCTACTTCGAGATAGACGACGTGATCGACCCGGCCGAAACGCGGGCCCTCATCGTAGCCGCCGTCACGCGCGCCGATCGCGATCTGTAGGACCGGGCGGGCGTACTTCGTCAGCGGGCCGTCGAGGTGGAACGGTAGGTCGCCGGTGTGTCGGCCGGCGAGAATCGTCGGATGGGCGGCGGCCTCTCGCGCGACGTCAGCGCCGAGTGCGAGGGCGCCAGCGACAACCCAGCCAGAACGCGGCGTAGGCCGAACACCGGCCTCAGCGACCGAACCCGACCGGCGCTGCCGAGGCCAGCGGGTTGCCGGTGAACCAACTGGGGAACCGATCGACGAGGGCCTGGCGGCCGTGAACGGTGAGCCGTCCATCGGCAATCACCTGGCCCGCCGCGACGTCACCCATCCACAACCGGGTGAGGGTGCCGACATCGGTTGTGACGTGGAGGTCGATGTCGCGGCCCGGATCGATCAGGCAGAGGTCGACCTCGCCATCGTCCAACACCAGCCACCAACTCCGCTTCTTCGCCGGCGCATCAGAAAAGTGGAACAGGACCACTGTCTGCCCGGAACCGAGACCCGGCTCGACGAAGCGACGCACGTCCCACATGAGCACACCGACGTCCAGGTCATCGTCGGTGTAGTCACTGCGCACCCAGCGCTGACCCCAGGTCCCAAGGAGCGTGAGCACCGGCCGCAGGTCTTCCCCAGCAGCGGTCAGGTGGTATGCCGAGCCCCGGCCCATCCCGTCGATGGGGCGACGTTCGACCAGCCCGGCCCGCACAAGGTCGCGAAGTCGCTGAGCGAGCAACGACGGCGACATCAGCGGCACACCACGATGGATGTCGTTGAACCGACGGGCGCCGCTGAGCAGCTCGCGCACGATCAGAAGCGTCCAGCGTTCGCCCAGCACTTCGACCGCCTTCGCGACTGGACAGAACTGGCCGTAGCCCTTCATGCATCAAGGATCGAGGCCAGGGACCAGGACCGCAACTACAAAATTAGAACTTGAGCTGCGGCCCGACGGGGAGCAATCTTCACGGCGTGAACACGGTCGATGCGAACGGGGGTGCACCATGCACTCGTTGATGGAGGCACTGGACCGGACAGCGCAGCGCGTCGGCGCGTTCGGCCGGATGCGCTACGTCACCCCCGTTCGATACCGGGAGTCCACCGGTACCCACCGGGCCATCTATGACCAGATCCTCGCCGAGTACGGGCTGGGCGGGCCGTTCTTCGTCACCTCGGTGTCGACGCCCCTGCTCGCCGCCACCTGGGGCCTGGTCCGAGCCTCGGTCGCATCCGGCCCGCTACCCAGGGGGCTCTCGGAGGTCATCGCGTCGGCAGTGGCCCAGACCGAGACCTGCCCGTTCTGCGTCGGTGTTCATTCCGAGCTGGCCGGCGCCGGCGGCGAGCAGACCACCGCGTCGCTCATCGCACAGAGCAAGTGGGAGAGGCTCGCCGACCGCCACTCGGAGAGCGATCAGCTCGCACTGTGGGCACGGAACTTCGTTCGCGGCGACACGATCGCCCCTCCGGTTCCCGATGCCCATGCGCCGTATGCGGTGTCCGTGGCACTCACCTTCGTCCACGTGACCACGATGGTCACCATCTTCCAGGCCGATGGCATGGTGGCCGGTGCCGGCGGATCAAGAGTGGTCGACGCGATGGTCAAGCACTACATGCGCCACTCGCTCGGCAAGCGCATGGTCGCACGCACGGCCACGGCTGATGCCACGGCCGGGCCCGATCCGGTCAGCGGGCCCTCGTCCGACTTTGCGTTTGCTGCGACCGAACCGAGCCTGACCCAAGCCTGGGCAATGTTTGATCATGCGGTCGGCAGCATCGGCAACGAGGTGCTGTCCGGTCGAGCCAGGAAAGCTGTCAACGCTGTCATCGACCAACGGATCTGGGACGAGCCATCGCTTGATCTACGGTTCATCGACGAGGCAGTAGCGAGCATCCCCGAGAGTGAAGTGGGCGCGGCACGCTTGGCGCTGATGGCCGGGACGGCCCCGTACCGCGTCACCCGGGCCGACATCGACGTTGCCGGCCCGGGCGGACAGCGAGGCGAACGCTGGGTGGCGCTGGCCGCCCTCGGCGCCGCGGCCCGCATACGAGCCTTGGCGGAGAACTCCGTCGGCGAAGGAGGGCGAAGGCAACCACCCCACTGACGATGATCGGCAGGATCACCTGCGCGATGTCGTTTCTGCCTCGAGCATCGCGAGCGTCGTGCCCAGATCGAGCGACCGCCACCGACGCCTGCCCGGACCGGCGTCATTGCCAGGACACCGACGGTGACAGATCCCGCACCGACTCCGCTGCCTGCTGGTCGGTCGGACGTGAGCGATCAGGAGCTGTGCGTCCTCGTCGTACTCAACCTTCTCGATCACCGTCTTCTCGACCCCGAGCAGACCCCGCCATAGGCTGACATCACGCACGCCGCTCTCCTGTGCACCTGGTTCCTGTTCCTTGACATCTCAGAAACCTAGACAGGAAGCGGCGTGCGGCTCGTTCAGGCCTGCTCAGACACCCACAGGTACGTCAGGAGGGCCGGTTTTCGGAGGGGAAAGCTTTGATTCCCTCGGTGTAGCGCAACCGCCAGCGGGTCCCCTCGTGGTCCAGGTCGACCACACCTATGGTCCACCGCGATCCCTCGCCCTCCCGGAGGCGCCAACGTCCCATGTGGTGCGACAGTGCCGTCACTCCTGGTCGGATGCCGGCAGCCCCTCGGCGGCGGCCTTCTCCGGCAGGCCGGGGACGTTGTGATCGAAGACGTGGACCGTAGTTACTTGCGGATGCCCAACCCGCCGTCGGGGTCGATCCGTCACGACAACTCGAACCAGAACTCGGTCTCCTCCCAGACCTCGCCGGGGTTCCAGTCGCGGTTGTCGCCGAAGTTTTTGCCGTCCGGGGGAGTGCCGCCGAACTTCTCCATCGCCACCCTGCGGACCGGTTGCCGGAACCCGAGCCAGTTGCCCGCGGGGGTCTCGTAGGAGGGGGTGTCGTGGCGTTCGGTGGCGTGCCCCATCGGGAGGATGTAGTCGGCGAACTCGGCCGCCCGTTGCTGGGGGCTTCTCTCGCGGCGCCGTCAACTTCAACGCTGAGGCGCGCACGCCGCTCTCGGGTGTCGTCGCTGCGGTGCTGGGCGCGATCAGCCTGCTCTTGCTGACACCCGTCCTGGCCCTCATCCCCACGGCACCGCCTGCCGCGCTCATCCTGGCCGCAGTAGCGACCCTGGTGGACGTCCGTGGAGCCCGAGCAGTGGGACAGGTGCGACGCAGCGACCTCCTGGCGCTTCTGGCGACGGCTTTGGCCACCCTGGTCCTGGGTCCCCATTGGGGCCTCGGCGTCGGCGTCAGTTTGCGCTCTTCCTGCGCCACCTGAACAGCCGCATCCCCTAGCTCGGTTACTCAGGCGAGCACAAGATGTTTCGCAACGTGGCCCACCACGACGTCGTCACCCATCCCGAGGTGCTAGTGGTGCGCGTGGACAGCTCCGCTGTGGGCAGAACACCTAGTGATCGACGGTACGCATCTGGGCGGGCTCCGGGGGCCGGTGCCCGACGTGCTCCAGCGGACCCGTTGGTCGGGGATTTCGCGGCCAGTGTGCGCGCACGGGGCGCCGTGGTCGACAGCGTCCGAGCGCTGAGGGTCTCGTCACGTGCGCCGGGGTGGCTGGAGAAGACGACTACTGCTGACCACTGACGCCTACCTGGTAGGCCCGGGCGCTGGACCACTGGGCGGTCAGACTGAAACGGCTGCCGCGCACCAACGTCCGTCGATACTCCACCGCACGGTCACCCATGAGGCCCACCCGTTCCACGAGGAGTGCGGCCTCGTCGGTGTCCATCTGCAGAAGCTCGTGTTGACCTCGCGTCGGCACGACCGCGCGGATGGTCTCCTGACCGCCGGTGAGGCGGACCCCAGCGACCCGCTGCCACTCGTCGTACAGCGCGGTGTGCGACAGGTCGACCTCGAGCAGACCGGACGCGAGCCCGGGGTCGAGCCAAACGCAGTCCCACGCGACGGGCGTCTCCTCCGCATAACGCAGGCGCTCGATGTAGACCAGGTCGGGATGCCGGGAGAGTCCGAGTCGGTCGGCCACCACGGAGTCGGGCCGTCGGTCCACGACCCGGACCTCGCTCCGTTGCACCATGCCGCGGGACTCAAGTTCGTGGAACAGGGAGTACATGGCACCCATGTCCTGGGCGATGACGCCGGGGTTCACCGCACTCGATCGCCCACGTGACGACCTGATGACGCCCTCGCGCCGGAGTCTGCCGACAGCTTCCCTCACGGTGTGGCGGCTGACCGCGTAGCTCTCGACGAGCTCGATCTCTCCTGGAAACCTGTCGAGGAACTCGCCGCTCTCGATCCGTCGTACGAGGTCGTCGTGGATCTGTTTCCACAGGGGGGCGGAGGCCGCGCGGTCGAGGTCGCCGGCTCCCCTGCTCGGGGTGGTCATGGACCGTCTCCTTGGCGTGTCGGTGGCTCGCGTGGTGGTGCCGACCGAGTGTAGTGAACCGGCTCGTCGGTGAAGACCGCTTCGACCAGCTGCCGCCACTGCGGCTGCACTCCTGCCACGGCCACCTCCACCCCCGTCCGGCCGAGGTCCCGACTGATCGCCCGAAGCACCAGGGCGCCGGTGAGATCGATGCGTCCCAGCCGCTGCAGCTCCAGTTCGACACGGGTGAGATCGGGGTGACCGGCCAGCTCGGCCAGGACCAGGGTCTCCAGCCGGGGCGCTGACCCGAAGTAGAGCACTCCTTGTGGGCGTACGTGCAGCGTGGACTCCGTGCGCCAGACCTCCACGTCGAGGCGCAGCTCGCGCCACAGGTGCACGGCCAGTGCGGTGACGACGCCGGCTACCACGCCCCACTGCACGCGTGGTGCCGCGGCGATCGACACGACCAGCGTGACGGCCGCGACGACGAACTGCGGTCGCGACATGCGGAAGGTGCGCAGCACTGGGCGCGGATTCAGCAGGGGGAGGACGGAGGCGATGACGAGGCCCGCGAGCGCCGCGGTGGGAAGATCGGCGAGAACGTGGGAGACCGGAAGCACCGCGACGACGCAGACGCCGGTCACGAGTCCGCTCCACCGGGTCCTGGCGCCCGACAGCCGGTTGAGCGCCGAGCGTGAGAACGACCCGCCCACCGGATAGCCGCCGAAGAGCCCGGCGCCGAGGTTCGCGAGCCCCTGGCCGACGAACTCCCTGTCGGGGTCCCAGGCGGTCCGGTCTGCGCTCGCGTATTGGCGGGCGATCGATGCAGGCTCGGCGAAGCCGACCAGCGCGATCACGAATCCGGGCAGCAGTAGTCCCGGCAGGTGGGACCAAGGCAGATCCAGGCTCGGGACGGGGAACCCACCCGGGATGCTTCCCACAACCGGCACGTCGAGTGACGCCCACCGCACCAGGGCCACCGCAGCGAGTGTGGCGAGCAGCGCCCCGGGGATGAGCGGACTGATCCGACGAGCCGCCAATGTGACCGCTCCGACCGCCGCAGCGACGACCAGGGCAGGCAGGACCCACTCGCCGGGCATAGACAGGGACATCGCCGCCCCCGCGACCGGATTGGCGGCGGCGCCAGTCACTCCGAGGGCGGCTGGCACCTGGGAGCAGACGATCATCGCGGCCGCGGCCAACGTGAACGCAGCCACGACCGGCTGGCTCATGAGGTAGGCCACCGCGCCGGCCCGGGTGACCCCCACGAGGACGCGCAGCGCGCCAACGACGAGAGCCAGGAGCGCCGCGAGCGCGACGTACTCAGCGCTACCCGTGGGGGCAGTCGAGGCAAGGGCACCCAGGACGAGCAGGCTGGTCAGGGCGACCGGCCCGGTCTGCAGGTAAGGAGAGGAGCCGACCGGAGCCGCCAGCAACGGCGCGGCAGCCGCGGAGTACAGGCCCACCTGAGGCGGGAGGCCGGCGAGGGCGGCATACGCGATCGACTGCGGGACCAGCACCATCGCGACCGTGACGCCAGCGACGAGGTCCCCGCGCCGAGGCCCGTTCACCGCATCTCGCCTGGTTGTGGGACAACGGTGCATCGATGTTCAGGAGGCACGCCGTGGCATTGCGCGACGCGGTGGGTGCGGACCCGGACTACCGGTTCAACTTGGCCAACGAACGCACGTTCCTTGCCTGGATCCGGACGGCTTTTAGCCTGTTGGCCGGCGGTGTGGCCATCCTCGCCATAGTCGACGACGTGGGCCATTCGGCCGTGCGGCTCGTGACTGGCGCCGCCCTCCTGGTGCTCGCAACCCTGCTGCCGCCGTTGGCCTGCCAACGCTGGGCCGCCACCGAACTGGCACTGCGCACCCGCACCTCGCTTCCGGAGCCCGGGCTGCTGCGCCTGGTCACTGGCGGCATGGTCATCGTGGCCGTCTTGATCGCCGCGCTCGTGCTGGTCTGAGCTGATGCGTCCCGACGATCCGTCTGACCGGCCGCTCCGACACGTGCCGGGCGCGCTGAAGAGAACTGCATTGGCATGGGATCGCACCGTATTGTCGCTGGGCGCGATCTGGGCGACGTCTAGATCCGCGAGGCGGGCACGGCGGGTAGGCAACAGCACCGCGTCCTCACCTTCGTTGCACTGGCACTCAGGTGAGGAGGCTAAACCGCCTCCGGGGGAGACCACAAGCATTTGTCCGGGCATTTGGCGGTGTCGGGGGAGGCAGTCACGCAGAGCGCGACTCCAGTCAGTCGCGGTGGAACAGTCTGGAAAGAAGGCCGCCCGCGGCGCGGGACTTCGGGTGGCCCGAGCGGCGGTCGGCGCGGGGGGGACGCCGGCCAGCACCTGGTCGACGTGCTGGCCGCAGTCGGCCCAGGTGGTCTTGCCGTGGGTCTGGCATCGGACTGCTCGGCCACATGCTGACGCTCCGGAGTGGTTGAGGCTGGATCGCCGAGGCGGGTCCGCGCTTTCGCGAGCACCCGAGTCTCGGTTCGCAAATGCACGGACAAATGCTTGTGGTCTCCCCCGGAGGCGGTTTAGCCTCCTCACCTGAGTGCAGTGCAACGAAGGTGAGGACGCGGTGCAGTACGGATTCGCGATCGACCAGCGCACCTGTATCGGGTGTCATGCGTGCACCGTGGCCTGCAAGACTGAGCACGAGGTGCCGCTCGGGCAGTTCCGGACCTGGGTGAAGTACGTCGACCAGGGCGAGTTTCCTGCGACGACGAGGGATTTCGGGGTGATGCGGTGCAACCACTGCACCGATGCGCCGTGCATCAAGATCTGTCCGACCGAGGCGTTGTTCAAGCGGGACGACGGCATCGTCGACTTCGACAAGGATCGCTGCATCGGTTGCAAGAGCTGCATGCAGGGGTGTCCGTACGACGCGATCTACATCGACGCTGACACCAACACTGCTGCGAAGTGCAACTTCTGCGCGCATCGGGTCGATGAGGACCTCGAGCCGGCCTGTGTCGTGGTCTGTCCGACCCACTCGATCTGGGTGGGGGACCTCGATGACCCGACGTCGGGAATCAGCAGGTTGGTCAACAACAACGCGACCACGGTGCGTGCTCCGGAGCAGAACACCGGTCCCAACGTCTTCTATCTCGGTGCCGACCGTGCGGTGCTCGATCCGCTGGCTGCTCCCGTCGATGACACCTATATCTGGGCGAAGCCCGACGCGCAGCGTCTCGAGACGGCCGGCGACCTGCCTGGCGATCCGACGACGAATGCCCGGACCACCCTTAACACGGCTCATCCGCGGCCCTGGGGCTGGAAGGTCGTCACCTATCTGTGGACCAAGGGCGTCGGTGCGGGTGCGCTCGGGCTGGCCTGCCTCGCCTATCTCCTCGGCATCGACCTGGGCGTGAGCGGTGACTACGTGGCTCCGCTGCTGGGGTTGTTCGGTGCGGCGACCACTGGCGCGCTGCTGGTGTGGGACCTCAAGCGGCCCGAGCGCTTCCTCTACATCTTCCTCAAGTCGAACTTCACCTCGTGGATCGTGCTGGGCGCCTATGTGCTCACGATCTTCTCCGGCGGTGCTGTGTTGTGGCTGCTGGCGGCTGCCCTCAATGTCGGGTGGATGATGACCGTGTTGGCCTGGCTGGGGATCCCCGTGAGCGCGATGATGGCCGGCTACACGGCCTTCTTGTTCGGACAGGCCGAGGGTCGGGACCTGTGGCAGTCGCCGGTCCTGTTCTGGCACCTCCTGGTGCAGGCGGTGATGGTCGGCAGCGGGGCGCTCGCCGTGGCGGGTCTCTTCGTCGACCTCTCCGACTCCGCGTGGGACTTCCTCGCGGTGTCCTTCGTGATCTCGACGGTGATGCACCTGCTCATCTTGGGCCTGGAGTATTTCGGCAGACATGCCAGCCGACAGGCTGCGGTCGCGGCCCACATCGTCACCCACGGTCGGTACGCGCAGACCTTCTGGCTGATCTCCGTGGTGCCAACGGTCGTGGCCGCGGTTCTGGGTGGGCTGACACTCAGCGGGGTGTCCGTCGTTCTCCTGGCAGTCGCGGGGCTGGTCGTCCAGCCCGCGCTGGTCGCCTACGAAAGTGTCTTCGTCCGCGCAGGTCAGGACCCGCCGCTGTCATGACGGAGAACCTCGTCCCGCGTATCCGAACCCGGAAGGAACTGCCATGACGGCTGAGTTGGAACACGGGAGGCCGCAGGTCCCGATGCCCGGTGCGCGCTCGCACGAGGGGCTGCGCAACTACCCACGGGCGGAGGATTGGGACAACCACGTCGAGTTCGACGCGAAGGCCCACCCGCGCAAGGTCCCGCGCACCTACTCGCTGATCCCGACGATCTGCTTCAACTGTGAGTCGTCCTGTGGGCTGCTCGCCTACGTCGACCACGACGACCTGAAGATCAAAAAGTTCGAAGGGAACCCGGCTCATCCGGGTTCGCGCGGGCGAAACTGCGCCAAGGGCCCGGCGACCATCAACCAGGTCAATGACCCCGATCGGATCCTTTACCCGCTGAAGCGAGTCGGCGAGCGTGGCTCGGGTCAGTTCGAGCGCGTCTCGTGGGACGAGGCCGTTGCCGACATCGCCGCCCGGATCCGCAAGGCCATCATCGAGGACCGCAAGGACGAGGTCATGTACCACGTCGGCCGGCCCGGCGAGGACGGCTTCGCGGAGCGCGTCCTGCAGGCCTGGGGCGTGGATGGGCACAACAGCCACACCAACGTCTGCTCGTCGGGGGGCCGCACCGGTTACACGCACTGGATGGGCTACGACCGGCCGTCACCGGACTACGCCAACGCCAAGGTGATGTTGCTGCTCTCGAGCCACCTCGAGACCGGGCACTACTTCAACCCGCACGCCCAGCGGATCATGGAAGCGAAGCAGAACGGCGCCAAGCTGGTCGTCCTGGACCTGCGGCTGTCCAACACCGCCTCGCACGCGGACCTCTGGATCTCGCCGTGGCCCGGCAGCGAGGCCGCGATCTTCCTGGCGGTCGCCTCGTACCTGCTGCGCACCCGCAAGATCGCCAAGGAGTACATCCGGCGCTGGGTCAACTGGGACGTCTACCTGGAGCGGCTGCACCCCGATGCCCCCAAGGACTTCGAGGTGTTCCTGGACCGGTTGACCGAGGACTACGCGAAGTACACGTTCGAGTACGCCGCCAAGGAGGCGCACGTCCCGGTCGAGCAGATCGAGGAGCTGGCGCGCATCGTCGGCGACGCCGACACCCGGCTCGCCACCCACACGTGGCGCTCCGCGGCTGCGGGCAACCTCGGCGGGTGGCAGATCACCCGTAGCCTCTTCTTCCTCAACGTCCTTACCGGCAGTGTCGGCACCGAGGGCGGCACCCACCCCAATGGCTGGGACAAGTTCATCGCGCACTACCCGGACATGCCCGAGGCGAACGACACCTGGAGCGAGAAGCTCTGGCCGCCGGAGTACCCCCTGACCACCAACGAGATGTCGATCCTGCTGCCGCACCTGCTCAAGGACGGCCGCGGCAAGCTCGACGTCTACTTCAGCCGGGTCTACAACCCGCTGTGGGTCAACCCCGACGGGTTCACCTGGATCGACGTCCTCAAGGACGAAAGCAAGATCGGCCTGCACGTCGCGCTCACGCCGACCTGGAGCGAGTCAGCGACCTTCGCCGACTACGTCCTCCCGATGGGCCATGCCTCGGAGCGGCACGACACGATGTCGTTCGAGACGCACACGTCGAAATGGATCGCGTTCAGGCAGCCCGTCCAGCGGGTTGCGATGGAGCAGCGGGGCATGCCCTACCGCGACAGCCGTGACTCGAACCCCGGCGAGGTGTGGGAGGAGAACGAGTTCTGGTTCGACGTCTCGTGGCAGATCGACCCGGACGGCTCGCTCGGAATCCGCAAGTACTTCGAGTCGCAGTCCCACCCCGGCGAGAAGATGACGCAGGACGAGTACTACGACACCTTGTTCGGCACCAGCGTCCCCGGTCTCCCGGCTGCTGCCGAGTCGCAGGGCCTGACGCCCCTGCAGTACATGCGCAAGTACGGCGTCTTCGAGGTGGCCAAGGATCTCTACCGCCTCGACGAGCGCGTGCTGACCGAGACCGAGCTCGACGGGGCCTCCGCGGACGTGAACGGCGTGCTGCGCAAGCCGGTCACGATGGAGAACGCCCCGCCGCTGGTCGGTGAGGCGGGCGCCGTGGGCATCGTGCACGCGGACGGCACCAAGACGGCTGGCTGGCTCTCGCCATCGCGCAAGCTCGAGCTCTACTCCACGACGCTGGCGGAATGGGGATGGCCCGAACAGGCAACCCCGGGATACATCGAGTCGCACGTCTCGGCCCGGCAGATCGACCGCTCCAACGACGAGTTCGTGCTAATGCCCAACTTCCGGCTGCCCACCCTGATCCACACCCGCTCCGGCAACGCGAAGTACCTCAACGAGATCAGCAACACCCATCCCTTGTGGTTCAACCAGGACGATGCGACCGCGCTCAACCTGACCACCGGCGACCTGGTCCGGGTGACCACCGAGATCGGTCACTTCGTCGTCCGTGTCTGGGCCACCGAGGCGATCCGGCCCGGAGTGGTCGGCCTGTCCCACCACATGGGCCGCTGGACCCAGGAAGGTGCCCCCGGGAGTCGCTGGGCGATGGGCAAGGTCAAGCTCGACCGCTCCGACGAGGGGATCTGGAAGCTCCGCTACACCGACGGCGTCAAGCCGTTCAAGAGCGAGGACCCCGACTCCGAGCGGATCTACTGGGACGACCCCGGGGTGCACCAGAACCTCACCTTCCCGGTCCAGCCCGACCCGGTGTCCGGGATGCACTGCTGGCACCAGAAGGTGCGCATCGAGAAGGCCCACCCCGGTGACGAGTACGGCGACGTCGAGGTCGACGTGAACAAGTCGCGCGAGGTCTACCGCCGGTGGCTGTCGATGACCCGCCCAGGCCCGGGCCCAGACGGTCAGCGCCGACCGGAGTTCATGATGCGCCACGTCACGCCGAAGCGGAAGGCCTACCGGGTCGAGCAACCAGAGGAAGTCTTGTGACTATGTTCCGTCGTGCAGCGGCTCCACCCCCCATTGACGTCGATGCGGTCCGTGCCGCGGTCGGTCGAGTCGAGGATCCCGAGATCCACCGACCGATCGGTGACCTCGGGATGGTCGGCGCGATCGGTGCGGACCGGAACGGCCTGGTGACCGTCGAGATTCGGTTGACCACGCCGTCGTGCCCGCTCAGGGAGACGTTCCGGTCGCAGGTGACGGCGGCGGTGCGCAGCGTCGTACCCACAGCGTCGGTCGACATCGCCTTCGGTGTCCTCGATGATCGGGCCCGCCGGGACCTCGCGATCCAACTCCGAGGCCCTGAGACCAGTGGCATCCCGCTGGTCGCGCCGCGCATCTATGCGGTGGCGAGCGGCAAGGGCGGCGTGGGCAAGTCCACGGTCACGGCCAACCTCGCGGTCGCCCTGGCGGACCAGGGGCTGGCCGTGGGGCTGCTGGACGCCGATGTCTGGGGCTACTCCGTCCCTCAGCTGTTCGGCGTACGACGGGCCCCGGTCGCGCTCAACGGGATCATGTTCCCCGTCGAGGCCCACGGGGTGCGGCTTATGAGCACCGGGTTCCTCGTGGGTGAGGACGAGCCCGTCATCTGGCGCGGGCCGATGCTGCACAAGGCGCTGGAGCAGTTCCTCAGCGACGTTCACTGGGGAGAGCTCGATGTGCTCCTGATGGACCTGCCACCGGGAACTGGAGACATCACCCTTTCCCTGCTCGAACTCGTCCCTTCTGCGGCTCTGCTGGCCGTCACGACGCCACAGCCCGCAGCGAGAACAGTCGCGAGCCGCGTCGGCCGAATGGCCCGGGACGCACGCATGCCGGTGGCCGGTGTCGTCGAGAACATGTCCACGGCCACCTGTCAGGCCTGCGGCAATGGCACCCCGCTGTTCGGCGAAGGTGGCGGAGCCCAGCTGGCAGACGAGCTCGGCGTCGCCCTTTTGGCTCAGATACCGGTGGACATCGCGATACGGGAAGCCGGCGACGAGGGCGTGCCCGTGGTGCGCCGAAACCCCACATCCGGATCCGCCCACGAGTTCCGCTCGCTAGCAGCTGGTCTCCCCACCGTCCGGCGCAGCATCGTGGGCATGCCGTTGCCGCTCAGCGTTGCCTGATGTGCAGGAGAAGGTGACGCCGGGCGCCCTCCTTGCGGTGGCGTGGCGCAACAGGGGAGCACGACCGGAAGGCTGCCGCGCGGGGGGCTTCAGTGGTTGCGCCCCAGGGCGCGTGTCGTCACGTCGGCGTTGGAGCAGAAACCGGTTCCCCGCGCCTTGAGGCACACCAACCCCACCAGCAGCCCGTCGTCGTCGACAACGGCGAGACGGCGTTGCTGGCGCGCGCGCAAGAATCACCCTGCAGGTCCTTCGCCGTCCGGTGTGGTGTGCGACGGTCCCGTCGCTCAGCGGGCCTCGTCCTCCTCGGGGACCAGCGCCTCGTGCGCGGCCTCCCCGGCGGCCTCGTCGTCATCGCTGGCGTCCTCGGGTGGCTCGTTCTCCGGGTCGACTGCCTGTTCGTCGAGCTGGAGGCGCGCATACCGAATGACCGTCGTGACCACGGCCACCGCAGGGACGGCCAGAAACGCGCCGATGATCCCGAACAGGGAGCCACCCGCCGTCACCGCCAGGATGACGACGGCGGCGTGCAGGTCGAGGCTCCGGCCCACCAGCAGCGGCTGGAGGACGTTGCCCTCGATCTGCTGGACGACCACGATGAGGATCAGCACGATGATCGCCGCGGTCAGGCCCTGGGTGACGAGCGCGACGAGAGCGGCGACGGCGCCGGTCACCAGGGCCCCGACGATCGGGATGAAGGCGCCGAAGAAGATCAGGACGGCCAGCGGCAGGGCGAGCGGGACCCCGATGATGGCCAGACCGATGCCGATGAAGACGGCGTCGACCAGCCCCACCGCGGCCTGCGCCCGGATGAACCCTCCCAGGGCGTTCCAGACCCGGTAGGAGACCGCCGCGACGTGGGGGGCCGCGCGGGGGCCGGAGAGCCGCGAGGCCCACGGCACGAACCGGGGCCCGTCCTTGAGATAGAAGAAGCACAGCACCAGCGCCAGCAGCAGGGTCAGCAGGATGCTGCTGACGGCGTTCACGCCGACCAGCACGCTGTCGGCGACCGTCTGGGCGTTGTTCTGCAGCTGGCTGATGCCCGTGTCGAGCAGCTCGCCGAGCCGGTCCTCACCAAGGTTGAACGGCGGGCCGCTCAACCACTCCTGGATGTCGTCGAGGCCGGCGACGACGGCCTTCGCGACGTCCTGGCTCTGGCTCGCCACGCTGGGCGCCAGGGCGTAGCCGAGCCCCGCGAGCAGCGCGAGCGCTCCGAGCATCACCAGCAGTGCGGCGAGCGCGTCGGGCATCACTCGCCGCATCGGCGCGGCCACCGGCCACAGCACCGTCGAGAAGAACAGGGCGAGCAGGACCGGGAGGACGATGACCCAGAACGTGCCGATGGCCTCCAGCGCGCCGAAGGCGACGACCGCGATGACGATCGTCGCCGCGCTGAACCAGGCGACCTTCACCATCGCCTGCCAGGCGAGCTGGCCACGGGTGCGGACGACGGGGGACCCCGTCGTACCGGGGACCGGGGCGGGTGGACGGGCTTCGGGCACGGGGGCTCCTGACAGGTGGGGGAGGTGCTGCGGCCGATCATCCCAGGCAGGAGGAGTCAGTCGCCCCACCCCATGCCGAAGACCTCGAACGTGGCGGCGTGGACGCTGCCGAGCCGTGTCCCGGCCGGACGCGAGCCGCTCGCGAGGAACTCCTCGGGGTCGAAGTCGTCCCAGCCGAGGCCGTCGATGTAGGCGCGGTGGGCCTCCAGCGAGGCGACCCCGCGGTCGAAGGTCGCCGTCGTGTCCGCCGCGTGCTGTGCCTCCGGCGAACCCGCAGCCCAGACCTCGCGCACACCGCCCCACGGCTCGAGCCCGTCGACGAGCTGCTCGGGGAACACCCACCGGTTTCCGGCGTCACGCACGGCATCAAGCGTCGCTCGGCCGGTCGCGATGTGGTCGGCCTGGTTGAGCGCCCGGCCGCCCCAGGTCGAGCTGAAGTTGTTGGTGATCACGACGTCAGGGCGGTGGCGACGCACGGACCCGGCGATCGCGCGTCGGAGCGGTACGCCGTACTCGAGGATCCCGTCGGGCAGCCCGAGGAACTCGACCTCCTCGACCCCCACGAGCCGCGCCGAGGCGACCTGCTCGGCCTCGCGGAGCGGGCGGCACTCCTCGGGCGGGAGGCCGTCGATGCCGGCCTCACCGCTGGTGACCATGCAGTAGACGACCGTCTTGCCCTGGTCGGTCCAGCGGGCGACCGCGGCAGCGGCGCCGAACTCCATGTCGTCGGGGTGGGCGACGACGCACAGTGCGGTCTCCCAGTCCTCGTCGAGAGGGGTGAGGGGAGTGTCGGGGGCGCTCATGTCCCGAGCATCCCAGACCGTGGTGTTGGTTCGTGGGGTGAGCGACCCGACGCTGGGTACCGTCGAGCCATGGACCATAAGCTGAGCCGCCTGATGTCGACCGCGACCGCCGGGTACGGCGCGTACTCGCTGGCCAATCCGGGCCACCTTCCCGATGCCCTCGAGATCTCGGGGAAGGAGCGCGAGGGCTACGACCTGCTCGCGCAGGCCTTCGGCGTGCGCGACGTCGCGGTCGGGGCCCTGGGCATGTTCGGTCGCTCGCCGCGCACCGTCCGCGCCGCGATGAAGCTGCGGATCGCCTTCGACCTCGGTGACGGCACCCTCCTGGCCCTGCGGGCCGAGGATGACGAGGTCCGCAACAAGGTGCTCGCCGTGACCTTCGGGTGGGCCGCGCTGAACGCCCTTGCGCTTGCGATCGACAGCCGCCGCAACCCCGGCTGACCGGCGCCCCGGCGCGGGCCGGGCCTGGCGCTAGAGTCACCCCGGTTCGGGGGCGGTAGCTCAGTCGGTTAGAGCAGAGGACTCATAATCCTCCGGTCGTGGGTTCAAGCCCCACTCGCCCCACCATGCTCGCGGCGATGCGGTCAGAGCTCGCGGCGCGTGATCCACCGCGTGCGTCCGCGGCTCCTCGAAAGCGTCGGCTCGACCCGTTCGAAGCACGCCAGCTTGGGCATCGAGGCGCGTCATCGCCTCAATGTAGGCACCCTGTGAGGCTGACGCCCGCGCGCGCGTCGTCGCTCCAGGCCTACTAGGGTCGTCCCCGATTGCCGCACCGTTCGGAGGACTTGTGGACGAGCACGCCTTTCCCATCATCGCGGGGGTGCTCGCGCTCGCGGCCGTTGTCGGCTTCATCGCCACTCGGTTGCGCCAGCCGCTGCTCATCGCCTTCCTCGGCGTCGGGGTGCTCGTGGGCCCGGTCGGCACGGGCTGGGTGGTCGCCGACGGCACCATCGAGCTCCTGGCGCGGCTCGGGATCTCCGTGCTGCTCTTCCTCGTCGGGCTGCGGCTCGACCTGCACCTGATCCGCAGCGTCGGCCCGGTGGCCCTCGCCACCGGGCTGGGGCAGGTGATCTTCACCTCGGTCGTCGGGTTCGGCATCGCGATGGCCCTCGGCCTCGACCTGGTGCCGGCGATCTACGTCGCGGTGGCGCTGACGTTCTCCTCCACCATCATCATCGTCAAGCTGCTGTCCGACAAGCGCGAGCTGGACCAGCTCCACGGCCGGATCGCGGTCGGCTTCCTCATCGTCCAGGACATCGTCGTGGTCGTGGTGATGATCGTCCTGACCGCTTTCGGCAGGCAGGAAGGGGCTGACGACCTCGCGAGCGGTGTGCTGGTGATGCTCGTCCAAGGAGCCGCGCTGCTGATCGGCATCGTGGTTCTCAGCCGGTACGTCATGCCGTGGCTGCTCCACCACATGGCCCGCTCCCCGGAGCTGCTCGTCCTCTTCGGTGTGGCGTACGCCGCGTCGGTCGCCGCGCTGAGCGAGTGGATGGGGTTCAGCTCCGAGGTCGGCGCGTTCCTGGCCGGCATGTCGTTGGCCTCCACGGCCTACCGCGACGCGCTCGGTGCCCAGCTCACCGGGCTGCGTGACTTCCTGCTGCTCTTCTTCTTCCTCGACCTCGGCGCGCGCCTGGAGTTCGGCGAGGCGGCCGCGCAGGTGACCGAGGCGCTGGTGCTCTCCGCGTTCGTGCTCATCGGCAACCCGATCGTGGTCATCCTCATCATGGCGTCCATGCGCTACCCCGTCCGCGTGGGCTTCCTCGCGGGCCTGACGGTCGCGCAGATCTCGGAGTTCTCCCTCATCCTTGCCGCGCTGGGGCTGAGTCTCGGGCACATCACCAACGCGACCGTCAGCCTCATCACCGTCGTTGGCGTGATCACCATCGGCGTCTCGACCTACCTCATCGTCTTCTCCCACGAGATCTGGGCGCGCATCGGCGGCTGGTTCGCCTTCCTCGAGCGCCGAGAGCCCGTGAGCGTGCAGGTGGACCCGCCTGACCCCACCGATGTCGTGCTCTACGGGCTCGGCCGGTTCGGTCGCCACCTCGCCGCGGACCTCGCCGAGGACGGTCACGCCGTCCTCGCGGTGGACCACGACCCCCGTCGGGTGGCGCTCCACGAGCGGCTCGGCGTCACCGCGACGTACGGCAGCGCCGAGGACGTGCACTTCCTCGAGACCCTGCCGCTGGGTGCTGCCCGCGCGGTGGTGAGCGCGGTCCCCGAGGTAGGGACGAACCTGGCCCTGCTGCACGGCCTACGCCACCACGGGTACGCCGGCGCGGTGGTGCTGACCGCGCACAACGAGCACGACGCCGACCAGTTGCGCGAGGCGGGCGTGGACGTGGTCCTCGAGCCGTTCTTGATGGCTGCGGCGACTGCTGCCGAACAGCTGCGCGAGGTGCTGGCGGGACCGCCTTCCTGAAGGCTGCAGGTTCTCCACGCAGCGGAGCCCCGGCCGTCGGGCCGAGGCTCCGTGCTCGTGCTGGTTCGGCGGACCTGTCAGGGCAGGTCGATCGGACGCAGCACCCGGTTGATGCCGTGCGCGATCTGCTTGTTGCCCTTGTTGATGTTGAAGACGACGACGCGCGGGTTCGTGGCGTCGCGGTCCCGGTCGACCAGCACGACCCGGGTCCTCTTGCCCTCCCCCTTGACCCTGACCCCAACCTTCGTGCCGAGCGCGGTCGTGAGCCGGGTGCCGTCGGCGGCGAGGACCCGGTGGCGACCCAGGGTCTTGCCCGGGACCACGTGGTAGAGGAGCACGTCCTCGAGGGTGTCGAGGTCGACGAGCGAGGCCACGGCGTTGAAGGTCGCGCGCTCGGTCTTCGGACGCTTGCCGGTGACGTCGGTGACGAGCCGCCGGAAGGCGGCGTCGGTGGGGACGAACGCCGTGGCGCGCTTGTTGCCCTGGGTCAGGAGCCCCACGGAGCTGTCGGGCCTGGCCTCGAGGACCGTCAGTACGGCGCGCTCGACGATGTCGAAGTCGCGCCAGTTCTTGTCGAACTTGTTGCCGTCGGCGGCGAGGACGGTGGCGAGGCTCGTGTCGCCCCGTTTGGTGGTCAGCTGCCCGGTGGCCTGGGCAGGAACGGCCGTCGTCGTGGCGAGTGCTCCCGCGACGAGGCTGGCGAGACCGAGTCTCACGACGGTCGAGACAGAGTGCTTCATGGTGGTACTTCCCTCCGATCGATGGCGGCGGATGCCGCTCTCCCTGCCCGAATTTCGCCGCCGCCGACACTCCGGATTGGACACGGGGCAGAATTTATGCTTGGAGGGCGAGCAGCACCACGCAGACCGCGAGAGTGACCGCGCCGGCGATGCCCATCCCCAGCGCCAGGAAGGCCACGCCGCGCATGCCGGGCGTGTGGTCCACCTGTCCGGAGCGGTAGGCGGCCAGGCGCCAGACCCCGGCCGGCAGGGTCATGCCGGTGACGATCACCGCGACGACCGTGACCATCTCGAGCGCACTCATGGAGGAAGGGTGCCCCGCCCGCCCGGGTCCACACCCCTCCGCCGCGACGTGACTCGAGGGGTGACCGGCGTCACTTCGCCGACAGGTGCTCGTTGAGCCCGGCGTGACGACCACCAGCAGCGCCGTACGCCGCCTCGCCCTCGCCGCCACCCTGTCGCTCGGGCTGGTGGCGGCCACCCTCGTCGTCGGAGCAGGCGACGAGGTCGCCGCCGACAAGCGCCAGGTCGAGCAGGTCGCCCTGCCCAAGGCGGAGTGCGGCGAGGGGTCTCGACCCGAGCCGGGCATCGCCGGCCGGGCGCCGGCCGCCGACTACGCCTCGGGCCGGGCCCAGCAGGGCTACACCTGCAACACCCGTCGGGTCGGAGGACTGCCCGGTGGGACCGGCTACAAGGTCCACCGCATGAAGGACCGGCAGGGCAACGTGTGCGCCTACTACGACGTCGCGCGCCTGTTCCCGCTCGGCCTCCTCGAGCAGGGCCTCGGCGGTGCCGGGGTCGCGGTCGTCGACATGAACGCACCGCGGCGACCCGTCCGGACCGGCACGCTGACCACGCCGGCGATGCTCAGCCCGCACGAGTCGCTCTCGCTCCACCGGGGCCGTGGACTCCTGGTCGCGGTGATGGGCACGCTGACGACCGGTCCCGGCGTCATCGACGTCTACGACGTCAAGCAGGACTGCCGCAATCCCCGGCTGCTGTCCAGCAGCCCCGTCGGGATCATGGGTCACGAGTCCGGCTTCTCGCCGGACGGCAAGACGTTCTACGCCAGCGCGATGGTCGGGCTCACGATCACCGCGGTCGACCTGAGCAACCCCCGCCTGCCGCGGACGCTCACCACGATCCCGGGGGTCCTGGGCCACGGCGTGCGCACCAGCCGGGACGGCCGCACGCTCTACGTCGCCGACCTGGGGTCGTCGAGCTCCGAGCGCCTCACGAACGGTGGCCTGCGGATCTACGACGTGAGCGAGATCCAGGACCGCGAGCCGGCGCCGCGGGCGAGGGAGATCGCGGCGTACACCTGGCCCGATCTGGCGATCCCCCAGGTGCCCGAGCCGATGCGGATCAAGGGTCGCGACTACCTGCTGATGGTCGACGAGTTCACCGAGATGGCGATGGAGCCGGAGATGGGCGAGTACGACCCGACACGCCCGCCCGCGATCGCCCGCATCATCGACGTCACCGACCCGACCCGGCCCCGCCAGGTCTCCGCCCTCCGCCTGGAGGTGCACCTGGAGAAGAACCGTCGTGGCCCGCAGCGCGACGATCCCGGCGCCCAGGACCTGCTCGGCGGATACGTCTCCCACTACTGCAGCGTGCCGCGGTACCGGAACCCCGGGCTCGTGGCCTGCGGGTACATCGGGTCCGGCCTGCGGATCTTCGACGTCCGCACGCCGCGCCGCCCGCGGGAGGTGGCCTACTTCAACAAGCCGGGCCCCGACGGCGCCTCGGCGTTCGCCCAGCCCGCCTGGGACCGCGAGCGCCGCCAGGTCTGGTACACCGACGGGAAGACCGGCTTCCACGCCGTGCGGATCGCGAAGCGGGTCTGGCCCAAGGGGCTCTGAGAGCTCGGAGGACAGTGAGGCGAAACAAGAACACGTTCTCGTTTCGCTGCTAGCGTTCGGCGCATGACGACCCCGACCGATGCAAGCCGTCCTCGCGTGGTGGTGGTGACCGGTGCCGCCTCCGGCATCGGCCACGCCGCCGCCACCCGGTTCGCCGCCCTCGGTGACACCGTCTTCGGGCTCGACCTCGCCGACACCGTCCCTGCCGGCGTCGAGCACGTCGCCTGCGACGTCTCCGACCGCACCGCCGTGGAGGCTGCGATCGCCCACGCGGCCACCGAGGGGCGCATCGACGTGCTGGCCAACGTCGCCGGCATCGTGCAGTTCGGTCGTCTCGAGACCATCACCGACGCCCAGTGGGAGCGGACCCTCGCCGTCGACCTCAAGGGCCCGTTCCTCACCATGCAGGCAGCCCTCCCGCACCTGCGCGCCGCGCAGGGCAACGTGGTCAACGTCGCCTCGGTGGCCGGCCGCATCCCCCAGCCGTACGTCGCCGCCTACGCAGCGGCGAAGGGCGGCCTGGTGCAGATGACCCGGTCGCTGGCCCTGGAGTTGGCGCCCGACGCCGTACGGGTCAACTGCGTGTGCCCCGGCACCGTCGACACCCCGCTGGTGGGCCAGGTGGCCGAGTCGATGCCCGACGACCTCGACCCGCGGGCCTCCGACCGGCTGATGATGATGCTGCCGCACGGGGTGATGACCCCGGACGAGGTCGCCGCCTCGATCGTCTACCTCGCCTCCGCCGACGCCCGCAGCGTGACCGGCGCGGTGCTCGCGATCGACGGCGCGATGGGCTGACGCCCCGCCCTACGATGCACGGGTGACCGTCGAGCATCCTGTGCACCGGGGCGCGCTCGCGGTCTGGCTGGTCGCGCTCGGCGTCTACGTCCTCGCCGTCTTCCACCGCTCCTCGCTGGCCGTGGCTGGGCTCCAGGCGACGGAGCGGTTCGGCACCACCGCCGCCCAGCTGGCGACCTTCACCATGCTCCAGCTCCTCGTGTACGCCGCCATGCAGGTCCCCGTGGGTCTGCTCCTGGACCGCTTCGGTGCCCTGCGGGTGCTGACCACGGGGCTCGCGACGATGACGCTGGCGCAGACGGGCTTCGCTCTCGCGACCGTCTACCCCGTGGCGGTGCTGGCCCGGGTCGGCGTGGGCCTGGGCGACGCGATGGTCTTCATCTGCGTGCTGCGGCTGGTCAACGCGTGGTTCCCGGCCCGCCGGATCCCGCTGGTCACCCAGCTGACGGGCGTCCTCGGCCAGAGCGGCGCGATCCTGGCGGCCGTGCCGATGACCTGGTCGCTGGCCCGGCTCGGGTGGACGCCGACGTACCTCGCGGCCGCCGGTCTCGGCGTGGGACTCGGCGTGCTGCTGCTCCTCGTCGTGCGCGACACCCCCGAGCAGCGCCGGGTCTCCGGCCCGCCGCTCACGCTGCGCGGCATGCGGGAGACCCTGGCGACGGTCTGGAGCCAGCCGGGGACCCGGCTGGGGTTCTGGACGCACTTCACCACCCCGTTCAGCGCGAACATGCTCGGCCTGCTGTGGGGCTACCCGTTCCTCGTGCGCTCGGAGGGGCTGTCCCCGACGACCGCCGGTCTCCTGCTGAGCGTCATGGTCGTCGTGGTGATGGCCTGCGGCCCGTTGCTGGCCTGGCTGACGACGTGGCGGCCGTGGCACAGGTCGTCGGTGGTGCTGGCGGTCACCAGCGTCGTCGTGCTGGTCTGGACGCTGGTGCTCGCCTGGCCCGGCCCCGCGCCGCTCCCGGTGCTGCTGCTCCTCGTGGTCGTGTGCGGGATGGCGGGCCCGGTCTCGGTGATCGGCTTCGACTTCGGGCGCACCTCCAACCCGGCCGAGCGGGTGGGGAGCGCGACCGGCGTGATCAACCAGGGTGGCTTCATCGCGACCCTCGTGCTCGTGGTGGCGATCGGCGCGATCCTCGACTGGCGCACGCCGGGGTCGGGCAGCGACTACTCACCCGAAGCATTCACCTGGGCGATGAGCGCGCAGTACCCCCTGTGGGCGCTCGGGCTCGTGCAGGTCTACCGCTACCGGCGGCGCGCCCGGGCGCTGGTCCTGGCCGCGCAGGCGCCGGCCCCGTGAGGAGCCGGCGCACTGCGGGCGGCCGGGCTCAGATGCCGAAGAGCAGCCACAGGCCGCTGAACGTGAACGCGACCATGACGAACAGCAGCGGCAGCTGCCCGACGACCTGGTCGCGCTTGCGCAGCAGCGTCAGCGACCGGTCGTGCGCCGCGACCACACCCAGTACGTGGCCGGTCACGATGGCCAGGACCTTGATGGTCGCCAGCGTGGTGGGGTTCGACGAGAACACGTAGGAGACCTCCCAGCTCCCCGTCCCGAGCAGGTCGTCGCCCCTGACCAGCGGGTCGCTGAGGTAGATCAGCGTCTGCTGGCCGAACTCCACGAGCAGCGTGAGGTAGTGCGCGACCATGTAGCCGATGATGATCGGCACCACCGAGTGCGCCAGCAGGCCGGGGACCTCCAACCGGGTGTGGCCCTCGACGGGCCGGAACGCCGCGGTGGCCGCCCAGAAGACGACCCCCACCGCGACGATGAACCCGAGCATGACCGCGGTGTTCAACGCCGTGCTCGGCAGGTCGGTGCGCTGGATGTAGCGCAGCCACAGCGGGGCCTCGCGGAAGCTGTCGAAGGCTGTGCTGCCGAGCAGCACCGCGATCACCGCGACCAGCCAGGGGGCCACCGGGATGGTGCGCAGGTTGACCATCGGGTTGCGCACCACCAGTGCTCCGTCGGCGCGACGCCCCCACACGGAGAGGTGCCCCACCAGGGTCGAATACACCTCGAACGGGTCGGCACGGGCGAACCACTTGTCGCCGTACACGGCGCCGCCGACCAGCAGCACCGCCGCGTAGAGGGCGAACCACATCCGCACCGGGCCGAGGTAGGTCCCGCCGGGGTAGACCAGCTCCAGCCAGACGAAGGCGAACAACCCGAGCGCGGCGGGGAGGTAGCCCCAGCGCTCCGGGAAGGGCAGCAGTCCGCGCGACGGGTCGCCGCCGGTGAAGCGCGAGAGCAGCAGGTGGATGGTGCGCACCGGGCTCAACGCCTTCACGACGGGCCCGAACGCGAGGCTGAGCGGCACCAGACCCACCCACAGCCAGACGTAGACCACCCCGAAGACCGGGTTGATCCGCAGGTCCTCGCCGAACACGGCGGCCACCACGACGTACGCCGTGAAGACCAGCCCGACCACGCGCAGCGTCCAGGTGAAGGGAGCCGACTCGACCATGCGCTGGACGCCGGGGACCGGACGTCCATCGTGCGCGGGGTCGAACCGGGCGCGCCGCCAGGCGAAGAGCAGGACGACGAACGAGAGGGTCAGCGCCGCCGAGCCGCCGGCGATGGCGTACTCGGCGGGGATCGGGAGGTCACCGGCGCCCCCGACCCCGTGCGCACCGACCAGGTCGGTCGACGTCACTCAGCGCACCTGGACGAGGGCGATCACGAAGCCCGTGTCGTGGTCCTCGATCTCCACCGTGCCGGGGTTCTCGAAGACGATCCGCTCGGTGGTCCGGCCCGGACCGAACTGGACGTAGGTCTCCGGCCGGGCGTGCACGTGGAGCTCGCCCGCCCGGTCGGAGGTGATCTCCAGGACCAGCTCGTCGCCGACCGAGAGCGACATCTCGGCGCCGTTGGGACTGAGGGAGTCGCCCTCGACGGTGACCTCGAGCGTATTCCCGGCGGCCTCGTCGGGCTCCTCCTCGGGGGCGGCCTCCTCGGGGGCGGCCTCCTCGGTGGGATCGGTCTCGGCGGGGTCGTCGGCGGGGGTGCTGGTGCTGGACGGTGCGGTGTCCTCGGCCGGTTCGTCGCTCCCGCAGGAGGCGAGGACGAGGGCCGCGGCGACGGCGGCGACGGTCACGGACAAGGGCGAGAGCAGGGAACGCATGAGGTCTCCAGAGGATGTGGTGCGGAGCCGGTCGGCGACCGGGGGTGGTCAGACGAGGGTGCCGCCGACGACCGGCGGCCCCCGGTGAGACCACGCGCCGTGCAGGTGGCGCATGCGTACGCCGACCCGGTCGGCCGCTGCGGCGGGCACGCCCCGACGGGGGAGCGGTCCGTCGGCGGCGAGGATCCCGGTGAGGGACCACGTGGCCCAGCGGTGGCGGACGGCGGTGAGGAGCCCGCGCATGAGGGTCCACAGGGTCCGCTCGCCGTGCCAGAGCCAGCCGGCGACCAGGCCTGCGACCCCGACGTGCGCCAATGCCATGGCGGGCGACACCTCGGCCAGGTGGGCGACGAGGTGCAGCAGCGCGGCGTCGAGACGTCCCTGCGCGGGAGCCCCCGTGCCGGCGATGGCCAGGGGTTCGGTGTGGCCGGCGGTGCTGCTCAGGACGAGGTGGACGAGCCCCTGACCGCCCACGACGAGGACGCCGACGCGCAGCAGTGAGGCCTGCTCACGCAGCACCACCACGCCGACGGTGACCAGGACGAGCGCGACGCCACCGAGCACACGAGGACCGGGGAGCAGTCCCGAGCCGAGCTGGTGGGCGCCCGCTCCGAGCACGAGGGCGACCCCGGCCACCACGGCCGCTCGGATCAGCCGCACGGGCAGGGACGCGGACACGGGTGCCAGGTTCAGGAGCCGCTGGCCTGACCGTTGGTCGCGGCGCGGAAGCCGAGGTGCCCGACGTACGCGAGGAGACCGAGGGTGGCGAGCTTGCGGGTGCGACGGCTGAGCAGGCCCAGGCCGAGCGCGACCTCGGTCGCGCCGTTGCGCTTGATCCAGGTGTCGGTGTCCTGGGGGAACGCGACGGTCGTCAGGTCCTCGAAGATCTCCGGGGCGACGAAGTGGGCGCCGCCGGTGGCGGCCAGGGCGATGCCGGTGGCGCGGGCCATCGAGTCCTTCACGGGATACCTCCATGAGTAGTGCGGCTCGCGGGGAGCCCGGGAGCGTGCGGACCCAGGGTAGGGGGCGCTCAGGGCGGCGTCCCGACCGCCTCGACCCCCTCGGTCTGCTCGGCCTCGAGGGCGTCGGCCCGGGTGGCGTCACGGATCTCGCCGACGAGCTCCTCGAGCACGTCCTCGAGCATGACGACGCCGAGGACGGTGCCGTCGTCCTGGACGACCCGGCCCATGTGGGCGCCCTTGTGACGCAGGGTGTGCAGCGCCTCGCTGAGCGTGTCTACGGGGCGGACGCTGGCGAACGGTCGGACCCACTTGTCGTCGATCTCGTTCAGGTGGCGCTCGACGTCCACCTCGAGCACGTCCTTGATGTGGAGGTAGCCGACGAGGTCGCCGTCCGGTGCAGCGACCGGGAAGCGCGAGAAGCCCGTCGCGGCGCAAGCAGCCTCGAGGTCGACCACCCGGGCTCCCCGGGGGACCACCTCGAGCCCGGGTCGCGGCAGCATCACCTCCGTGACCGTCTTGCCGGTGAAGCCGAGGGCGCCGCTGAGCCGCTCGTACTCCTCGTGGGCCAGGGTGCCCTCGTCGCGGGACTCGTCGACCATCGCCTCGACCTCCTCGCGGGTGAAGGTGGAGGCCACCTCCTCGCGCGGCTCGACGCGCAGCAACCGGAGGATGGTGTTGGCGATCGCGTTCAGCACCACCACGAGCGGCTTGATGACGGTGACGACGAACATCATCGGGGGCCCGAGCACGAGGGCGGACCGCTCCGGGCCCGCGATCGCGATGTTCTTCGGGACCATCTCGCCGAGCACCACGTGCAGGTAGACCACCAGGGTCATCGCGATGATGAACGAGATCGGGTGGACCAGGTGGTCGGGCACCCCCAGCGCTGCGAAGGCGGGCTCCATCAGGTGGGCGACGGCCGGCTCCCCGACGGCGCCGAGCCCCAGCGAGCACACGGTGATGCCGAGCTGGGCGCCGGCCATCACGAGCGAGACCCGTTCCATCGCCCTCAGCGTGGTGCGGGCGACGCGGGACCCGGCAGCGGCCTTGGGCTCGATCTGGGAGCGGCGCGCCGAGATCAGAGCGAACTCGGCGCCCACGAAGAACGCGTTGGCCGCGAGGAGGAAGACCGCCAGGAGGAGTGCGGTGTAGTCGTTCACCGGGTCACCGCCAGCTCGTCAGGGAGCGCCGCTCGCCGCACCAGGCGCACCCGGTCGACCCGGAGGCCGTCCATCCGCTCCACCGTGAGCACCGCGACCTCGGGGTCCTCGTCGGCCGCACCCTCGTCCGCGACGGCCAGGGGGAGGGCCACGACGGCCTCGTCGCCGCGCTCGGGGATGCGCCCCAGGGCCCGCATGACCAGGCCGCCGACCGTGTCGTAGTCCTCGTGCTCGGGCAGGTGGATCCCGGCGACGTCGGCCACCTCGTCGGGCCGCAGCATCGCGGTGAGCGACCAGGAGCCGTCCTTGCGGGCCCGGATCTGGCTGCCGTAGCGGTCGTGCTCGTCGGCGATCTCACCGACGATCTCCTCGACGACGTCCTCGAGCGTGACGACGCCGGCGGTGCCGCCGTACTCGTCGACCACGACGGCCATCTGGAAGCCCTCGGCCCGGAGCAGGGTGAGCAGCGGGTCCAACCGCAGGGACTCGGGCACGACGGTGGCCTCCACCATCACCTCGCGGACCTTGGTGGTGCGGCGCTCGTCCCACGCGAGGGCGACGGCCTGCTTGACGTGGACCGAGCCGACGACGTTGTCGCTGGCGCCCTGGGTGACCGGAAACTTCGAGTAGCCGGTGGTCCGGGAGAGGGCGACCACCCGGCTGACGGGGTCCTTGGCGTCGACGGCGACCATCTGGACCCGCGGGGTCATGATCTCTCCGGCCATCCGGGGGCCGAAGGCCACCGAGCGCTGCACGAGCTCGGCGGTCTCGGAGTCCAGGGTTCCCTCCGTGGCCGAACGGGCGGCGAGCGAGACCAGCTCCTCGGAGGTGCGAGCCGACCGGAGCTCCTCCTGGGGCTCGATGCCCATCGCGCGGATGAGCGCGTTGGCTGATCCGTTCAACCCGCGGATCGGCACCGCGATCGAGCGGGTGAAGCCGCGCATCAGGAGCTGGGTGCCCTTGGCGGTGGCCAGCGGCCGCGCGATCGCGAGGTTCTTCGGGACCAACTCGCCGAAGATCATGGTCGCCCCGGTCGCGAGGGCGAAGCCGAGGGTGAGGGCTGCGGCGGAGACCTGCCCGTCGGTGAGGCCGAGTGCCTCGAGCGGGGTGTCGAGCAGCCGGGCCAGGGCTGGTTCGGCGAGGTAGCCGATGGCGAGGTTGGTGATGGTGATCCCGACCTGTGCGCCGGAGAGCTGTGTCGACAGCGACCGGAGTGCCGACTGGACGCCGACGGCACCGCGGTCGCCGCTGGCGGCCGCGCGGTCGACCGTCCCGCGGTCCACGGTGACGAAGGCGAACTCGGCGGCGACGAAGACTCCGCACGCGGCGACCATGAGCACGGCCAGGGCGAGGAGGAGCAGCTCGGTCACGTGCCGCTCCGGCGGGGGTGGGCGCGGCGAGGGGGATGAGGGGGATCGTCCACGGCGCCTAGCGTCCCGCACGGCGGCCCGCTGCACAATCCAGGATGTCCCCGGTGTCCTAGAACACGTTCTGGTCTGCGGCTGCCCCGTGGGATGATCGCCGAATGACCGACGTCACACGCCCTCAGTTGGAGGGCTCGGTGGCCGTGCGCGGCGGCCGCCGGCTCAGCTTCGCGGAGTACGGACCCATCCACGGCTCAGCCCTCATCTGGATGCACGGAACGCCTGGTGCCCGGCGGCAGATCCCCCTCGAGGCGCGCGAGGTCGCGGAGGAGCGCGGGATCCGCATCATCGGGGTGGACCGGCCCGGCATCGGCTCCTCCACCCCGCACGTCTACGACGACGTCCTGGACTGGACCGGCGACCTCGAGATCCTCGCCGACACCCTGGGGGTCGACACGATGCGGGTCATCGGGCTCTCCGGGGGCGGTCCCTACGCGCTGGCCGCGGGTGCGGCCCTGCCTGACCGGGTGCACGGCGTGGGGGTCCTCGGTGGTGTCGCGCCGACCATGGGCGTCGACGCGGCCGAGGGCGGGCCGATCCAGCTCGCCGTGGCGCTGGCACCGTTCATCAAGGTGGCGAGGGTGCCGCTCGGGGTGGTGATGACGCAGTTCATCCGGACCGTCCGACCGGTCGCAGGGTCGTTCGTCGACCTTTACGCCCACTTCCAGCCGATCGGTGACAAGACCCTGCTCGGTCGTCCCGAGATCAAGGCGATGTTCGTCGACGACCTGCTCAACGGCAGCCGCTTCCAGATGACCGCGCCGCTCTCGGACCTGCTCCTCTTCACCCGTCCGTGGGGCTTCGACCTGGCCGACGTCCAGGTGCCGGTGCACTGGTGGCACGGGGACGGCGACCACATCGTGCCGTTCCGGCACGGCGTGCACTGCTCCGACCGGCTCTCGAACGTCCGGCTCACCCCGATCGACGGGGAGAGCCACCTGGCGGGACTCAACGTGGCCTGCCGGGTGATCGAGGGGCTCATGGACCTCGGTCCCCGCCCGGTGGCGGAGCCGCACGCCGGTCGCGCCTGACCTGGGCCGACGACGTGGCGCCCGGGTGCTGGCATCCGGGGGCCCCGTGGGTCACAATGGTCCCAGCAGCACCAGCTCGACCCTCAACTGCACAGCACCACCAGGCGTCCGCAGGACTCCACCTTCGCTCCACGACGAGACCGCTGGGGAAGGCGCATCTCGCGCCGGAGCAAGGAAGAAGGAGCCCACGGTGACCACACGCGCCTCCAGCCAGGCCCAGACGCGGGGCGTTCTCTACGTGCACTCCGCGCCGTCCGCGCTGTGCCCCCACATCGAGTGGGCGCTCGGCGGGGTTCTCGGTGCTGCCGTCCACCTGGAGTGGACCCCTCAGCCGGCCCAGTCGGGCACCTACCGGGCCGAGTACTCCTGGTCCCACCACACCGGCACCGCCGCTGCCCTGACGTCCGCCCTGCGGGGGTGGAACCACCTGCGTTTCGAGGTGACCGAGGAGGCGACGGCCGGGACCGAGGCGAGCCGGTTCGCCTGCACCCCCGACCTCGGGGTCTTCCACGCCGTCACCGGCCTGCATGGCGACATCATGATCCCCGAGGACCGGCTCAAGGCTGCCGCGATGAAGTCGGCGCTCGGGGACACCACCCTCGAGCTCGAGGTCGACAAGCTGCTCGGCAAGCCGTGGGACGACGAGCTGGAGACCTTCCGGCATGCCGGCGACGGGGCCCCGGTGCGCTGGCTCCACCACGTGGTCTGACCGCCGCATACCGCTCTGGAAGCGATCTGCATCACGGTTGAGGCGGTGAATCTGCCGCGTTTCTGCAAGGCAGCCGTGAGGTTTGCTCACGGATCGGTAACACCGCCGGAAAACGACTGGCCAAGCCCGCCGAGGACCCGATGATCTTCGCGTGCGATCTCGGGTCCCCCCTCCTCTCCTTGCTGCCACCTTCCTCGTCGTGCTGACCGCGATGGTGGCCGTGCTCCTGCCAGCCTCGGCACCCGCCACCTCGGCCTCGACCCAGTCGGTGCCCCGGTACGGCGCCCACAACGACGTCTCGACGCCGTTCAACGTCACCCACCTCCCGACACTGGCGCGGACCCGGTTCGACGGTCGGGGGCTGCGGTTCGACGGGGTGCTGCGCGAGACCCTCGGGCACCGGCGCCACCAGATCTCCTACCGCTCCGCGGGGCGACGCATCAGCGGCGTCCTGCTCGAGCCGCTGGTCGAGGGGCCCCGTCCGGTGGTGGTCGTGGCGCACGGCTACTCCCACCCGGCCAACTACACCATCGGTGGTCAGCTGGAACGGGAGCAGGCGGCGCTGGCCGACGCCGGCTACGTCGTGATGCAGCCGGACTACCGCAACCACGGGGCGTCCGGTCGCGAGGGTCGCCGTACGGTCGCCCGGCCGCGGGGCTACGCGGAGGACCTCATCAACGCCGTGCGGGCGCTCCGGCTCGCGCGGTTGCCGTACGCCGACACCGAGCGGCTCGGCCTCCTCGGCCGGTCGATGGGTGGTGGGGTCGTGATGAACGCGCTGGCCGCCCGACCGAAGCTGGCCGACGCGGTGGTGCTCTACTCCCCGCTGAGCGCGACGATGTCGGACAACTTCAACC
>JAUYLL010000153.1 GCA_030698375.1 Nocardioides sp.
GAGCACGAAAGGAGCCCGCCACCACCTGACCCCCGGACGACCCCGGGATCCCAGCAACACCACCAACCCGAGGGCGGGGCCAAATCAGAGCAGCACAGTGGGGCCAAATGGGCTTGTCATTCTCAACCGACCATGATCCCGGCACTGAGCCGGGGCCAGCTCACGAGCGAGCGCTGCGCGGAAGTTCGGCGAGTCCACGCAAGACGTGCAGGTCAGTGGATTGCGGTGAGCGTGGGCCGCGCGATGCGGAGCATGTCTCCGCGGTCGACAACCTTGACCCGAGCGCGTCCCTGCTCGTCGCCCAGCGCAAGTTCGTGCTGGTCCAGGCGGTCCCAGCCGTCGAACTCGACGACCTGGACATGCCGATCGGCGAGGTACGCGTTGACGGCTTCAGGCTCGCGCTGCACTGCGATGGCACGGGTCTCGGCGAGCAGGTGGGTGACCGTCTCGGCGGCGTCGCTCTTGGTGTGGCCGATCAGTCCGACCGGTCCGCGCTTGATCCAGCCGGTGACGTAGGTGCCGGGGATGGGGTTGCCGTCCAGATCAAGCACCCGTCCTCCGTCGTGGGGGATCACGGCCGCCCGGCCCTCAAATGGCAGGCCGGTCAGGGGTGTGCTGCGGAACCCGACGGCGCGGTAGACGGCTTGGACGTCCCAGTCGGTCAGCTGGCCGGTGCCGACGACGCCCCCGTCGCCGGTGAGCCGGGTCCGCTCGGTGCGCAGGCGCCCAACGGCCCCATCACCCTCGATCGCCACCGGCTGCTCGAGGAAGTGCAGGTGGATGCGGTGCGGCTTGCCGCTTGGCTCGCGGGCGACCCAGTTCGCGAGGGTGTCGAGCACCATCTTGGCCTGCTTGTTGTACGCGATGTGCTCCATGCTCGCGGCGTCCACCTCGAAGCCCTCGGGGTGCACGATGACGTCGACGTTGGGCGAGTGGGCCAGCTCGCGCAGCTCGAGGGGCGAGAACTTCGCGTACGCCGGTCCGCGGCGTGCGAAGACGTGGACGTCCGTGGCCCGGTTGGCCTTCAACCCGTCGTACACGTTCTGCGGGATGTCGGTGGTCAGCATCTCGTCCGCGGTCTTGGCCAGGACACGGGCGACGTCGAGGGCCACGTTGCCAGCGCCCAGCACGGCCACGTTCTGCGCAGTGAGCGGCCAGGTTCGCGCAACCTCCGGATGACCGTCGTACCAGGCGACGAAGTCGGCTGCTCCAAAGGAACCCGGAAGGTCCTCTCCGGGAATGTCGAGGGCCCGGTCGGCCATCGCGCCGGTGGCGATGATGACAGCGTCGTAGAACTCGTGCAGGTCCTCGAGCTTGACGTCGACGCCGAACTCGACGTTGCCCAGGAAACGGACCTCGGGCCGGGCGAGCACGCGCTGCAAGGCCTTGACGATCTCCTTGATGCGCGGGTGGTCCGGCGCGACGCCGTACCGCACCAGGCCGTAGGGCGTCGGCAGCCGCTCGATGACGTCCACCGAGACAGGAGTCCCGGACTTGGCGAGGATGTCTGCGGCGAACAGCCCGGCCGGGCCGCCGCCCACGATTGCGATCCGAAGAGTCATGTCTCGAGTCTGGACGGGAAGGCGCTGCCACAGAACGAAGTTGTGGTTGTGGGGTCACAAGGCTACCTTGTGGCGCATGCTGAGCCCGCACGTCCCCGAGCTGCGTGGTCTGGAGCTGCTCGTCGTCGTCTCGCGAACGGAGAGCCTCACCGCTGCGGCTGCCGAGCTCGGCATCAGCCAGCAGGCAGCCTCGTCGCGGCTGCGCACCATGGAGGCCATGGTGGGGGCGCCGTTGCTGGCGCGTTCCCGGCGTGGCTCGGCACTCACGCAGACCGGTGAGCTGGTCGTTCAGTGGGCCAGCCGGGTACTGGCCGCCGCCGAACAGCTCGACGCCGGCATCACCGCGCTGCGCGCCGGGCGACGCGGTCATCTGGCATTGGCGGCGAGCCTGACGATTGCTGAGTATCTCCTGCCGGGCTGGATGGTGGGGGTACGCGCTCAGCAGCAGAGCCTCGGCGTGCCGGCGACCGACTTCACGATGACCGCGGCAAACAGCGAGCGAGTGGTAGCCCTGGTTGCCTCGCGGGCCGTCGAACTCGGGTTCGTCGAGGGACCCGGGGCTCCCGACGGACTTCAGCACCGTTTGGTGGGGGTCGACCAGCTGGTGGTCGTGGTCGGGCACTCACACCCCTGGGCTGCCCGCCCGAGCCGCCGGGTCATGGCTCCCACGCTGGCCGCGACGCCTTTCGTGGCGCGCGAGGCCGGCTCCGGGACGAGGACCGTGCTCGAGCGCGCCCTGGGCGAGCTGACCATGGTCGATCCCGTCCTGGAGCTGTCGAGCACCGCTGCCGTGCGGGCCGCCGTGGCCGCCGGCGCAGGACCAGCGGCGCTCAGCGTGCACGCCGTCCGCGACGACATCGCCTCTGGCCGCATCGTGCCGATCACAGTGACGGGCCTCGACCTGACCCGTCGGCTGCACGCGGTGTGGACCGGCAGCTCCGAGCTTCCAGCCGGCCCGGTTCGCGACCTGGTCACGTTTGCCGAGCGGAGCTGAGGACGAACGGGCCCGGTTGGTGCCGCCTCGCGTGGGACGGTTCAGCCGGCAAAGTCGGTTGAGCTTGCGGATCTGCCTGTCGAAGGCACGCGATGGGACCAGACGCCGCAAGACGCTGACCCGCGAGGCCATCGAGTCCGCGGGATGACGCATCCGCGGCCTGGTCGCTGTGGCAGTGGCGACGATCACATTGGCGACCACCGATGGTCGGCCGCGTCCCGCATGGCGCCGGGCACCACGTCGCCGGCGATTTCTCGCTGGTCGGCGTACCCCGGTAGCGGGGAGTCGGGCCACTGGGTGTTCGACTCCAGAGCCGTGCTCGTGTATCCGGGTTGGACGAGCAGCACGCGGACGCCGTACTCGCGGACCTCGTGGTCGAGGGAGTCGAAGTAGCCCTCGACCGCGCGCTTCGTGGCTTCGTACGGGGTTATGAACGGTGCAGGGAATGAAACCGAGCACGGAGGAGACGTTCACGACGCGGCCACTGCCTGGGCGCGCACGGGGGCACGACCGCGTTCGTCATCCGCATCACGCCGAGCACGTTGACGTCGAAGACCGCCTTGTCTGGCTGATCGAGTTCCCCTCGGCGGCGCCGGCCAGGCCGAGGCCGGCGTGTTGACCAGTACGTCGATGCAACCGACCGAAGCGCTTCACCACCTGCTGGACGGCTCCGCGCACCAAGTCAGCCTCGGTCACGTCGAGCTCGACGAACGTGATGCCGTCGAGCGGTGCGGACTCGGTGGCATTCCGACTCGTGCCGCAACGGTGAAACCGGCTGAGGCGAGCGCCTCGGTGGTCGCTCGGCCGATTCCGGAGGAGGCACCAGTCACGAGGGCGACCTGCTGATCCATCTGTATCCCGCTTACGCTACGAACCCGGCGACCGCAGGCGTTAGGACAGGTGCGCCCTTCACTGGTACGGGCGTGCCCCGGCGGGCAGCGTGTACAGTCTCTCTTGCCCGTCGCCAACCCCGGCGAGGTCGAAATGTCGCTCCGTCACGCGATCCTCACCGCGCTGCTGGAGAAGCCGTCGTCCGGGCTGGCACTGACTCGCCGCTTCGAACGTTCGATCGGCTACTTCTGGCAGGCGACCCACCAGCAGGTCTACCGCGAGCTCGGCAAGCTCAAGGAGGCCAGGCTCATCCGGTCGATCCCCCAGCCTCCTTCATGGGGAAACCCCAACCACTTCGAGGCGACCCCGCCGGTCGCGCCGAGCTCGTCTCCTGGGTGGAGAAGAAGGAGGAGCCTCAGCCGCTGCGCGATCAACTGCTGGTCCGCCTGCGTGCCGCGGGCGTTGTCGGCGTCGGAACGTTGGCCTAGCAGATGCAGGAGCACCGAGAGGCCCACCTCCAGCTGCGGGATGAGTACCTCGCGATCGAGGAGCGGGACTTCGGATCGCCCGAGATGTCCGATGCCGCCCGGATCCAGCACCAGGTCCTGCGCGCCGGTATCGGGCCGGAAGAACACTGGTCGCCTAGTGTCCCGTCAGGGTGAATCGCCCCGGGTGTAGTGGGGGTGAGTTCTCCCGGCAGCGGCTGCTGTCGTGGCTGGTTGTGACGGTAGTAGTGAAGCGCCCCAGGTTTGATGCCGCATCTTTCTGAGTTGGAAGGGTGCGAACCATGCCGAAGAAGATCGATCCGCAGGTCAAGGAGCGTTGCGTGCGGCAGGTGTTGGAGCACCTGCCGGAGTACTCCTCGTTGACCGCGGCCGCCGAGGTCGTCGCTCGCCGCGAGGGGCTGGGGAAGGAGACCGTGCGTCGCTGGGTCGTCCAGGCCCAGATCGACGGCGGGCACCGTCAGGGGGCCACCAGCGAGGAGCTGGCTGAGATCAAAGAGTTGAAGGCCAAGGTCCGCCGGCTCGAGGAGGACAACGAGATCCTGCGCCGGGCCTCGATTTTCTTCGCGGGGGAACTCGACCCCCGCAACCGCTGATCGTCGCGTTCGTTGACGAGCTGCGGGCCGAGGGCCACGCGGTCGAGTCGATCTGCCGAGTCCTGCGCGAGCAGGGCTGTCAGGTCGCCGCACGGACCTACCGGGACTGGGCGCGGACCAACCGCCCGGTCGCCACGCGCACGGTCAGCGACGCGGGCGTCACCGACCACGTCCGCGACCTGGCCTGGCGAGTCAACCACGAAGGGGTGCGTCGGTTGACACCCGAGGGTCTCTACGGGCGCCGGAAGATGACCGCGCTGGTCCGTCGCACCCGCCCTGAGGCATCGCCTGGGTCGGTGGACCGGGCGATGCGATCCCTTGCCCTGCAAGGGATTCGACGCTCCAAGGGCGTCCGCACCACCATCCCGGGCAAGGACGGCCGGCGTGCCGGTGACCTGCTGGACCGTGACTTCACCGCGGCCGCGCCGAACCGGACCTGGGTCATGGACTTCACCTACGTCCGCACCTGGGCCGGGTTCGTCTATGTCGCCTTCATCCTCGACGTCTTCGCCCAGCGGATCGTGGCGTGGAACGTGGCACCCACCAAGGCCGTCGAGCTCGTCGACGTGCCCCTGCGGATGGCGTTGTGGCAGCGCGGCCGCGAGGGACACCCCGTCGAGCGTGGCGAGCTGATCGGTCACGCGGACGCCGGGTCAATACACCTCCATCGTGTTCACCGACCACCTCGTCGACGAGGGCATCAAGCCCTCGATCGGCTCGGTGGGCGATGCCTACGACTGTGAGCAGAATCAGGGGCTGCCTGGCCGGGGCCTGACCCTTGCTTACGACTGGCCGAGGTGCCTTGGCGTTGATCTGTCGGCGCCGGCCGGGTGGCGATCAACGCACACACCGGCTGGCCGGGAGGG
>JAUYLL010000018.1 GCA_030698375.1 Nocardioides sp.
ACCTGGCGGAGTCGCTCGTGCTCGACACTCGTCAGCTGACCTCGCTCGCCGCGGACGATCTGCTCGATGTCGCGGGCGGGCCGAAGGGGCGGGCGCGGCTGCTGGAGGCGAACCAGCTGGTGATCGCTGCCCGGTACGCCGGCCTGCACCGTGATCCTGCCGGGGCCCGCGGACAGCACACCGAGCAGATACGACAGATCCATCTAGCGTGCGAGGGGTCGGCGTTGTACACGGAGTACGCGCCGCTGGAGCTGGGTCACGCACTCGGCACGACCGCCGAGGCTGCCACCGTCCTGATCGCGCACGCACTGGAGCTGCGCGACCGGTTGCCGGCGCTGTGGGCGCGCATCATCGCCGGGGAGGTCGAGGCGTGGCGTGGCCGGCAGGTCGCTGCGGTGACCCTGCCGGAGCCACCCGAGGTGGTGGCGCTGGTCGACGAGACCCTGTCGACCACGAGGCGGGCGATCCACACCCCGACCGCGACCGACGCCGTCACCGCGGCAGTCGCCCAGCTGGACGCCGAGGAGGCCGCCCACCGGGAGGCGGTGCGGGCGGACCGGCGCGGGGTGCACCTGGACCGCGCACGCCTCACCGGCCTCCCCGAACGCTGGACCGACGTCCACGCCCGCCTGGACACCCCGGACGCCGAAGCGCTCGACGCCACGCTCGACCGGCTCGCCGATGTGCTGGAGCGCAACGCCATGGTGGAAGCACCGCACGACCCGGACCTGGCGATGACCCACCGGCACTGGCGCGCCCGCGCCCTCGGCCTCCTCGCGGACCCGCACCTCGCCGCTGAGGTCCTCGACTCCGCCAACACTGGCGAGCAGGTCGAGACCCGCCGCGGCACCGCGGTCCTTTACGTCCACATCCACACCCAGGACGGAGCACTAGTCCCGGCCGTGGATCTGGAGCGCTACGGCACCACCACCCTCGACCTCGCCCGCACCTGGCTCGGCGACCGCGCCAAGATCCAGCTCCGCCCGGTGCTACACCCCGACCGCGCCGACGCCGTGGACGCCCACGACCCACCCGAGTGGATGCGCGAGCTCGTCATCCTGCGGGACAGGACCTGCGTCTTCCCCGGCTGCCACACCAACGCCCGAAGATCCGACCTCGACCACATCGAGCCCTATATCCCACCCGACGACGGCGGCCCACCCGGCCAGACCAGGCCGGAGAATCTCGCCGCGCTCTGCAGACGCCACCACCGCCTCAAGACCCACGGCGGCTGGACCTACCGGCGCGCCGGCGAGGGCTACACCTGGGACCCGCCAGCCCGCGCTACCTGACGACTCAGTACCAGTCGTTGGCCTGCTTGAACGACCACGCCGAGCACGGGGTGCCGTAGGAGTCTCGGATGTAGTTGAGGCCCCAGCGGATCTGCGAGACCGGGTTGGTCATGTAGTCGGCCGGTAGGTCGTCGTGCGTTCCGCCGGTGAGCGCCTGAGGGATGCCGTACGCCGAGGAGGTCGGGTTGGCGGCATCGAACTCCCAGTCGCTCTCGGAGATCCAGAGCTGGTCCAGGCAGCCGTACTCCGAGGCCGCGAAGCCGAACTCGCCCATCATCTGCCGGGCCACGTCCTTCGGGTCCGCGTCCGCCAGGTCGTCGGTGCCAGTGACCGCGTCGCCCGGGGTGGCCGCGAGGGCCTCCACCTTCTCGCGGTCGCGGCGTGGAGCGGAGCGGTCCGGCCGCTCGGCTTCCTGCGCGCGTCCGGCCAGGGCGTCGGCCACCTCGGCGGCCCCGGCGACGCTGGTCGCCGTCACGCTCGTCGCGCCGGCGGTCGGGTCCTCGCCCATGACGCCGGCGGAGACGGTCGCGCCGGTCACCGCCACAGCGACCGAGGCGGCGAGCACGCGCGGTGTTCGGCCAGCGGTGCGGGGCGCGTCCTTGGACACCACGCGGTGCTTCGGGACGTACTTCTCACGCAGGAGCAAGTGGGCTGCCTCGCAGAGCGGTGGGGTGCAGGGGCCCCGCCACCATGACTCAGCCATTCCCCCGACACAAGTCGGGTGTTGTGGACGTCACACGCTGCGCGTCAGCCCAGCGTGAGGTTGTCACCCGACTCGGGATCGAAGAGGTGCATCCGCGAGGGGTCCACCCAGATCTCGGCCTCGTCACCGTCGCTGATCGTCGAGGAGGCGTCCAGCGAGACCACCATCTGGGAGCGGACCGACTCTCCGTCGAGATCCCTCTCGAGCTGCTCCAGCTGGGCCTGCACCTCGTCCGACGCCTCGTAGGGCACGTAGGCGTACGCCTCGTTGCCGAGCCACTCCGTGACGTCGACGGTCGCTCGGAACGTCGAGCCCTGGCCGCGCTTGGACTCGTCGACGACGCTGGCGTCCTCGAAGTAGTCCGGCCGGATCCCGGCGATGAGGGTCTTGCCCTTGCCGCGGTCCCCGATTCGGTCTGCCTTCTCCTGCGGGATCGACACCGTGCCGAACGGAAGCTCGACCTCGGTGCCCTCGACGGTCGCCGGCAGGAAGTTCATCGGCGGGGAGCCGATGAACCCGGCCACGAAGAGGTTCACCGGGTTCTCGTAGAGCTCCCGCGGAGTCGCCAGCTGCTGGAGCAGTCCGTGCTTGAGCACCGCCACGCGGTCCCCGAGCGTCATCGCCTCCGTCTGGTCGTGGGTGACGTAGACGGTGGTGATGCCGAGCCGCTTCTGCAGCCGGGCGATCTCGGTGCGCATCTGGCCACGCAGCTTCGCGTCGAGGTTCGAGAGCGGCTCGTCGAAGAGGAAGGCCTGGGCGTCACGGACGATCGCACGACCCATCGCGACACGCTGGCGCTGGCCACCGGAGAGGTTGCCGGGCTTGCGCTCGAGGTTCTCGTCGAGCTCGAGCGTCTTGCTGGCGGCGCGGACCTTCTTGTCGATCTCCTCCTCGCTGTGGGTCTTGGCCAGACGCAGCGGGAAGGCGATGTTCTCGTAGACCGTGAGGTGCGGGTAGAGCGCGTAGTTCTGGAAGACCATCGCCAGGTTGCGCTCGCGCGGCGCCAGGTCGTTGACCCGGTCGCCGCCGATGATCATGTCACCGTCGGTGATGTCCTCGAGCCCGACGATCATCCGCAGCAACGTGGACTTCCCGCAGCCCGACGGACCGACGAGGATCATGAACTCGCCGTCGGCGACGTCGATGCTTACGTCGTTCACCGCGAGGAACCCGTCGGGGTACTTCTTCACGATGTTCTTCATCTCGATGGCAGCCACAGGACATCAACCCTTCACGGCGCCGGAGGTGAGTCCGGCCACGATCTTGCGCTGGAACAACAGGACGATGATGATGATCGGGATCGTCGCGACGACGGCCCCTGCGGCCAGCAGCGATGCCGGCCGGTTGAACGGGTCGGGCCCGACGAAGAACGAGAGCGCTGCCGGGATCGGCCGGGCTCTCTCCGTCGAGGTGAGCGAGATCCCGAAGACGAAGTCGTTCCACGCGAAGAAGAACGTCAGGATCGCCGCGGTGAAGACGCCGGGTGCCGCGAGCGGCACCACGACCTTGCGGAACGCCTGCCACGACGTCGCGCCGTCGACCTGGGCGGCCTGCTCCATCTCCCACGGGATCTCGCGGAAGAACGCCGAGAGGGTCCAGATCGCCAGGGGCAGGGTGAAGGACATGTACGGGATGATCAGCCCCGGCCAGGTGTCGTAGATCCCGAACGTCCGCCACATGTCGAACAGCGGGCCGACCAGGGAGACCACCGGGAACATCGCGATCACCAGGGCCGTGGTGAGCACGAACTTCTTGCCCTTGAACTCGAGGCGGGCGATGGCGTACGCCGCGAAGGTCGCGAGCAGGACGGACAGCAGGGTGGCGATCAACGAGATGCCGATCGAGTTGAAGATCGCCCGGCGGAACTGGTCGTCGGCGATCACGTCGACGTAGTTCGACCAGCCGGCCCAGCCCCCCGCCGCGGGGAAGAACCCCGGGCTGCCGTTGGTGATCGACTCCTGGGACTTGAACGACAGCGAGATGATCCACGCCACCGGGAGCAGGCACCACAGGAGGATCAGCGCGGTACCGATGATGATGCCGATGCGGTTCTTGGTCATCTCACTTCTCCTGCCGCGCCTGGGAGAGGTCCACCTTGAAGAGCTTCACGATCAGGAAGGCCACGATCAGCACCGAGAGGAACAGCAGCACCGAGAGCGCTGACCCGATCCCGAGCTGGAACTGCTCGATCACCTGCCGGTAGGTCAGGAACGAGATCGACTCGGTGCCGTTGGCCCCCGCCGTCATCACGAAGATGTTGTCGAAGATCCGGTAGGCGTCGAGCGCCCGGAACAACACGGCGACCATGATCGCCGCCTTCATGTTCGGCAGGATCACCTTCCACAGCCGTTGCCACCACGAGGCCCCGTCGACCTTGGCGGCCTCGATCATGTCCTCCGACACCTGGGCCAGACCGGCCAGCAGCAGCAGCGACATGAACGGGGTGGTCTTCCATATCTCGGAGACCATGATCGCCGCGATCGATGACTCGTACTGGGCGAACCAGTTGAAGTCGTCCCCCACGAACGGCAACCAGGAGTTCACGAAACCGTTCGTGTTCGAGAAGGCGAACTGCCACGCGAAGCCGGAGACCACCGTGATGATGCCGTAGGGGATGAGGATCGAGGTCCGGATCACGCCCCGGCCGAAGATCACCTTGTGCATGACCATCGCGAAGGCGAAGCCGATGATCAGCTCGAAGAACACGGTGACCAGCATGATCATCACCGTGTTGGCGGTGTCTCGCCAGAACAGCGAGTCGGTCAACGCGGTGACGTAATTGGCCAGCCCCACGAACTCCCGCTCGTCGGGGGCGGTAAGGCTGTAGGAGAACAGCGAGAGGTACAGCGCCCGGAGCATCGGGAAGGCCGTCACCAGGAGCATGAGGACGACGGCAGGGGCGACCAGGCGCCGTCCCAGGCTGTTCTCGGCCTTCGTCCGGTCGGAGTCGACCGGGGCCGGCGTACGACCGTTGGAGTCCGCGGTCGCGGTCTGGACGGTGGCGCTCACAGCAGGGCCTCCTGACGCAGGATCGCTGACAGGAAGTCAGCGGACTCGGCCGGGGTTGAGTCCGGGGTCACCCCGGTGGGCGAGTGCCAGACCGACTGCACCGCGCTCGAGATCTGGCTGTAGAAGGCGCTCCGCGGGCGGGGCCCGCCCTCCTCGATGCTCTCGGCGTAGAGCTCGAGCAGCTCAGCGGGATAGGCGTCCTGGAGCTCCGAGGAGTCGTAGACCGACTGGCGCGCCGGCATCAGGCCGTCGTTAATGGCCAGCTGGGCCTGGGCCTCGGGGCTGGTCACGCAGAGAGCCGCCTCCTGCGCGTGCTCGAGGTTCTCGGTAAAGGCGCCCACCCCGATGTTGATGCCGCCGACCGGCGGCCGCGACGGCTCGTCCTCCACCGTGCGGGGGTACCGCGCCCAGCCGAGGTCCTCGAAGGCCTCCTCGTCGGCGGGTCCGCCGGGCTGTCCGACGGTGTCCTCGTAGTTCTTGTAGGCGAAGGTCCAGTTGACCATGAACTGACCCGGCCCCTCGGCGGGGTACATCTGACCGAGGCTGGTGCCCTCGTTGGAGGTGGTGAAGTCCGGCTGGGTGGCCCCGGAGTCGGCCAGCGTCTGGATCACCCGGGCGGCCTCACGGCCGGCGTCGGAGTCGATCGTGACCTCGGCGTCCCGGCCGTCCTCGACCGTGTCGGGGTCGAGGATGTTGCCTCCGGCGCCCAGGATCAGCGAGTTGATCCACACGACGTACGCCTCGTAGCGGTCGGCCTGGACGCCCACGCTGCCGCCCTCGGCGTCCGCGGCCTCGATGACCTCCTCCCAGGTGACCGGCTGCTCCATGTCGAGCCCGGCGGCCTCCGCGAGGGAGCGTCGGAACCAGAGCACCTGGGTGTTGCCCCACTGGGGAGCCGCGACGACCTCGTCCTGCCAGACCGCACTCTCGGCGGCCCCGGAGAGCACATCGTCGTCGATCACCTCGTCGGCCTGGTCCCCCTCGAAGGGAGCCAGCCACCCGGCGTTGGCGAACTCGGGCACGAAGACGGGGTCCAGGCTCATCAGGTTGGTGCTGCCGTCCTCGGCGGCCAACCGGCGGGCCAGCTGGGTGCGCTGGTCGGTCGCGCTCGTCGGCAGCAGCTGGATGGCGATGTCGTAGTCGTCGGTGCTGCACTCCTCCGCGAGCGCCGTGAGGGTCTCCTGCCCGTCAGGGTTGATGTACCAGTTGAGGGTGGTCGCAGACCCGCCCCCGCCGCAGGCCGCCAGAAGGCCTGCCCCCATCGCGGTCGCCATCGCGGCCGCCGTTCTCCTGCGTCTCTGCATGTGTGGGCCTCCCTCACGCAGCCACCCCGTGGGGTGACGAGCGTCACCCAGCGGTTCTCTGCCCGCAACACCCCGCGGGCAAACCACCCGATGTCACACAGTTAGGTTCTCCAGCATCTCGGTCACCAGTGCCGCGATCGGCGAGCGCTCGGAGCGGGTGAGCGTGACGTGCGCGAACAGCGGGTGTCCCTTGAGTCGCTCCACCACCGCCACGATGCCGTCGTGCCGCCCGACCCGGAGGTTGTCCCGCTGCGCCACGTCGTGGGTGAGCACCACCTTGGAGTTCGACCCGATGCGGGAGAGCACCGTGAGCAGCACGTTGCGCTCCAGCGACTGCGCCTCGTCGACGATGACGAAGGCGTCGTGCAGGGAGCGGCCGCGGATGTGGGTGAGCGGCAGGACCTCCAGCATCCCGCGGTCGAGCACCTCGTCGATGACCTCGGGCGAGGTCATCGCCCCCAACGTGTCGAAGACCGCCTGCGCCCAGGGCGACATCTTCTCCGACTCGCTGCCCGGCAGGTAGCCCAGCTCCTGGCCGCCCACCGCGAACAGGGGGCGGAAGACGACCACCTTCTTGTGCTGGCGCCGCTCGAGCACCGCCTCGAGGCCGGCGCAGAGTGCCATCGCCGACTTGCCGGTGCCGGCGCGGCCCCCGAGGGAGACGATGCCGACCTCCGGGTCCAGCAGCAGCTCCAGGGCGACCCGCTGCTCGGCCGACCGGCCGTGGATCCCGAACGCCTCCCGGTCCCCGCGCACCAGGTGCACCTGCTTGTCCTGGCCGACTCGTCCCAGGGCGCTCCCCCGGTCCGAGACCAGCACCAGCCCGGTGTGGCAGGGCAGGTCGCGGGCGTCGTCGAGGTCGACCACACCGTCGGCGTACAGCTCGTCGACGGCGGCTGCCGCCACCTCGAGCTCGTCCATCCCGGTCCAGCCGGACTCCGACTCCGGGGCCAGCTCGGCGCGGTACTCCTGGGCGTCCAGGCCGACGGCCGCCGCCTTGATCCGCAGCGGCAGGTCCTTGGAGACCAGCGTGACGTCATGCCCCTCGTCGGCGAGGTTCTTGGCCACCGCCAGGATGCGGGTGTCGTTGCCACCGACCCGGAACCCGGACGGCAACGACTGGGGGTCGGTGTGGTTCAGCTCGACCCGCAGGGTCCCGCCGTCCTCCGTGATCGGGACCGCCTCGTCGAGCCGCCCGTGGGCCTGGCGCAGCTCGTCGAGCATCCGCAGCGCGGCGCGCGCGAAGTACCCCAGCTCGGGGTGGTCCCGCTTGCCCTCCAGCTCGGTGACCACCACCACCGGGAGGACGACCTCGTGCTCGTGGAACCGACGTACGGCGCCGGGGTCGGCGAGCAGCACGCTGGTGTCGAGGACGTAGGTGCAGACCGGGGTCCGGGCGTCGTGCTCGTGTGCAACCTGTGAAGTCATGCGGGGCTTCCCCTCACGAACCGGCGCGCGCACTCGCTGCCCCGGTCCTGACTACTGGTCGGACCGGGACCGGGCCCGAAAGCCTGAGTGCAGGCTCCCGGTGCTGCTCGTGCTCTGGTCGTGAGTGTTCACGAACGGGCCTCCCGAACGGCGGGCTTCCCCACCCGCCATCGGAACCGACGCTCGCGCTCGGCGTACGCCCGGATCGCCCGGAGGAAGTCCACCCGGCGGAAGTCGGGCCAGTAGGCCTCGCAGAAGTAGAACTCGCTGTGGGCGCTCTGCCAGAGCAGGAAGCCCCCGAGCCGCTGCTCGCCGGAGGTGCGGATGACGAGGTCGGGGTCGGGCTGACCCCGGGTGTAGAGGTGCTCGGCGATGTGGTCGACGTCGAGGGTGGCGGCCAACTCCTCGAGCGAGGTGCCGCGGGCCGCGTGCTCGACGAGCAGGGACCGGACCGCGTCGGCGATCTCCCGGCGGCCGCCGTAGCCGACCGCGATGTTCACGACCAGGCCGTCGACGTCGCGGGTGCGGTCCGCCGCGGCCTTCAGGCGGCGGGCGGTGTCCGAGGGCAGCAGGTCCAGCGCCCCGACGGGGTTGAGCCGCCAGCGCCCCGCGTCGGCGAGTGCGTCGACGACATCCTCGATGATCGCCAGCAGCGGGGTGAGCTCGTCGGCGGGGCGGTTGAGGTTGTCGGTCGAGAGCAGCCAGAGCGTGACGACCTCGACCCCGACTTCCTCGCACCACTGCAGGAGGGGCTCGATGTTCGCAGCCCCGGCTCGATGCCCCTCGGCGGAGTCGCGTCCGACCGCGCGCGCCCAGCGGCGGTTGCCGTCGAGCATCACCCCGACGTGCTTGGGCAGGCGGTCGCCGGGGAGGCGACGAGCCAACCGCGCCTCGTACGCCGGATAGAGCACCCGGCGCAGCCCCTTCTTCCAGTCCGCCACGGACGACGACTCTACTCGCGCGCGCACCCGCGTGAGGCCCGCCACGAAGTACGCCGGGCTCCGCGCACAGTCGTACAGTGACGCCCGTGAACGCCTCCGCCCGCATGTCTGAACTGAAGGACGACGTCCGCGGAGCACTCGCGGAGGTCAAGCCCAAGCTCCGCGGGTGGCTGCACGCGGTGACGGCGCCCCTGGCGCTCGCCGGCGGGATCGTGCTCATCGTGCTGTCGCCGAACGCGACCACCCGGGTCGGGTCGGCGGTCTTCGCGACCACCGCGCTCCTGCTCTTCGGGGTCTCCGCGGTCTACCACCGCGGCACCTGGTCGCCCAAGGTGTGGGCCTTCCTCCGGCGCTTCGACCACGCCAACATCTTCCTGCTGATCGCCGGCTCCTACACGCCGTTCAGCCTGCTGCTGCTCGAGGATCCCAAGCGCACCATCCTCCTCGCCACTGTGTGGGCGGGCGCGTTCCTCGGCGTGCTGTTCCGCGTGTTCTGGGTCCACGCCCCCCGGTGGCTCTACACCCCGATCTACATAGCCATGGGGTGGGCCGCGGTCTTCTTCTTCCGCGACTTCGCGGAGAACGCCGGGACCGCGGTGATCGTCCTCCTCGTGGTCGGAGGACTGCTCTACACCCTCGGCGGGCTGGTCTACGGGCTCAAGCGCCCCAACCCCTCGCCCGAGTGGTTCGGCTTCCACGAGGTCTTCCACCTGCTGACCATCGCTGCCTTCGCCACCCACTACATCGGGGTGTCGATCGCGACGTACTCCTTGCGCTGACCCCTCCTCAGAGGCCGAGCACGGCCCGGGCGATCAGGAAGTAGACGATCAGCCCGCTGGCGTCGACGAACGTGGTGATGAACGGCGCGCTCACGACCGCCGGGTCCAGGCCGAGGCGTCGGGCCACCATCGGCGTGAACGAGCCCGCTGCTGTCGCGAGGGTGCACACCGCCACGAGGGCGAGGGCGAGCACCAGCGCGATCTGCGGTCCCGCCACGAAGGTGGCCGGCAGGAAGCCCGCCACGGCCAGGGCGCCGCCCAGGAGGACCCCCACCGCCGCCTCCCGGCCGACCACTCGTGGCAGGTCGGAGAACCGCACGTCGCCGACCGCCATCGCCCGCACCACCGTCGTGGCCGCCTGGGCGCCGGTGTTCCCGGCCGTGCCGATGAGGAGGGGGACGAACAGCGCGAGCGTCACGACCTCGGCGAGGGTGTCCTCGAAGAACTCGAGCACGTTGACGGTCAGGGTGGCCGCGGCGATGAGCACCAGCAGCCAGAGGATCCGGCTCCGCATCAGGCCGAGCACCGAGGCCGACAGATAGGGACGGCGCAGCGGCTCGGTGCCTCCCGAGCGGGCGATGTCCTCGCTCTCCTCGGCCTCGAGCACACGCATGGCGTCGTCGACGGTGAAGACGCCGAGCAGCCGGCCCTCGTCGTCGACGACGGGCAGCGCGACGAGTCCGTGGTCGCGGACCAGCCGCGCCGCGACCTCCTGGTCCTCGTCGGCGCGCACCGTGATCGGCTCGACCATGACCTGGGAGACCTGGACCGCCGGGTCGGTGAACAGGAGCCTGCGCAGGGAGACCACGCCCGTGACGCTCCGTCCGCTCCCGACGACCGCCATCAGGTAGACGGTCTCGGCACGTCGCCCCTGCCGGCGCACGTGCTCGAGCGCCTCGGCCACCGTCTGGGCGGGATCGAGGGTCACCACCGCGGGGGTCATCCGCCGCCCCGCCGACTCGGGCGGGTAGCCCAGGAGCGCGGTCGTCACCTCCTGCTCGGCGGGGCTCAGGCCCGACAGCAGGCGTCGCGCCACGCTCGCGGGCAGCTCGTCGAGCAGTCCGGCGCGGTCATCGGGATCCATGGCGGCGACGAGGTTCGCCACCCCGTCGTCACGGAGCTCGGCGACGAGCTCCCGCTGCAGCGGAGGGTCCAGGTCCTCGAAGACCGCGAGCGCCCGGTCCTTCGACAGTGTGCGGAACGCGACCGCCCGGGAGAAGGAGTCCACCCGCTCGAGCTCGTCGACCACCGCCGGGACGTCCAGCTCGTCCAGGTGCTCCTGCAGCGCACGGACGTCGCCTGCACGGGCGAGCACGCTCACGTCCACCATGCCCCCTTCCTACCCGAGCTGCACGGGCCCACCCCTGGTGGCTACCCGACGTAGCCCTCGGGCTTGCCCCAGGCGGGGCCGCGGGTCGTCGTCCGGTCCACGAGGACGCAGCGGGTGCCGGTGAAGTTGGTCGGCATGCACTTGTTGCAGTGGATGCACAGCGACGACGTGCGGGCGTCGGCCGTAATGCGTTTGACCAGGTCGGGCTCGCGCAGCAGCGCCCGGGCCATCGCGACCATCTCGAAGCCCTCGGTCATCGCCAGGTCCATCGACGGCCGGTCGGTGATGCCGCCGAGGAGGATCATCGGGAGGTCGACGGCGGCGCGGACCTGGCGGGCGTCCTCGAGCAGGTAGGCGTCGCGGTAGGGATAGGCCTTCAGGAGCCGGCGGCCCACCGTCTTGACCCCGAGCCGGATCGCCGGGGGCATCACCGCAGCGAAGTCGTCGATCGGGGCGTCGCCCTTGAACAGGTACATCGGGTTGAGCAGCGAGGACCCGGCCGTCATCTCGAGCGCGTCGCAGGAGCCGTCGGCCTCCAGCCACCGCGCGACCGGGATCGCCTCGTCGAGCCAGAACCCGCCGCGCACCCCGTCGTCCATGTTCATCTTGACGATGATCGCGATGCGGTCCCCCACCGCGGCCCGGACCGCCCGGAGCGTCTCGCGGGCGAACCGTGCCCGGTTCTCCAGGGACCCGCCGTACGCGTCGGTGCGCTTGTTGAGGCGGGGGCTCAGGAACGAGCTGATCAGGTAGTTGTGGCCCAGGTGCACCTCGACGGCGTCGAACCCGGCCTCGACCGCCCGGCGCGCCGCCTCCACGTGCGCCTCCACGACCCGGGCGATCCCGGCGGCGTCGATGGCCTTGGCCACCGACATCGACTGCTTGCTGAGGTAGCGGCTCGGCGCCAGAGCAGTGGCTCGGTTCGCCCGGGGGTCCGCCACCGGGCCGCCGTGCCCGATCTGCGCGGACACCGCCGCGCCCTCGGCGTGCACGGCGTCGGTGAGCACCCGCAGGCCCGGCATCGCCTCGTCGGTCCAGTAGACCTGGTGCTTGTCGGTGCGCCCCTCCTTCGCCACCGCGCAGTAGGCCACGGTGGTCATCCCGACACCGCCGGCGGCGTAGGCGACGTGGAAGTCGACCAGGTCCTGGGTGACCCTCGCGCGGTGGCTCAGACCCTCGTAGGTCGCCGCCTTGATCACGCGGTTGCGCAGCGTGAGCGGGCCGAGGGTGTACGGCGACAGCACGTCGGGGGCGGCCGTCGGGACGGGGGTGGTGGTCACCCGGGCACGCTAGGTCGCCGGGGTCCCGCAGGGCGGTTGTGTTCTCGCTCACCGGGAGCGCTTGTCGACCCTCCCGCTCAGTGGGACCACCGCCCACACGGGTGGCCGGGTCGAGCGCAGTGTGATGGTGCACACACCCTCGCCACCCCACTCCTGAGGAGCAGCATGAAGTCACGCAGATCGATCGGTGCCCGGCTCGCCGGGTGCGCCGTGGTGGGAGCACTCGTCCTCTCCGCCTGCGGCTCGTCCGAGGACGCCGAGCAGAGCGGGAACGACACCAGCAGCGACGGCGGCGACCTGAGCACCGCGGAGATCTACGCGACCGGTCTCGTCAACGTCGACGAGGACGCGGGCGAGCCCACGCAGGGCGGCACCCTGACCATCGCGGAGTACTCCGAGGCGCGCACGCTCGACCCCGCCAAGACGTACGCCAACGGCGCAGCCGGCGGCAGCGCGCTCGCCGCGGTCTACGACACGCTGATGCGCTTCGACCACGAGAGCGACAGCTTCGAGCCGCAGATGGCCGAGTCACTGGAGTCCGACGACGACACCACCTGGACGCTCACGCTCCGCGAGGACGTGACCTTCACCGACGGCACCCCGCTGGACGCCGAGACGGTGGTGGCGAGCATCAACCGCTACACCGAGAACTACGCCTACCAGTCGCTCACCCTGCTGGCGAACCTCGCCGACATGAGCGCCACCGACGAGCGCACGGTGACCTTCACCCTGCGTAGCCCCTGGACGACCTTCCCGAACATCCTCGCCGGCGGCACCGGGATGATCGTGGCGCCCGCCGCGTACGCCGACCCGGAAAGCTTCGAGCCCATCGGCGCCGGCCCGTTCACCTTCGGCAACTACGCGCCCGGTGAGGAGCTCACCCTCGAGGCGAACCCCGACTACTGGGACGGCGCGCCGTACCTCGAGCAGCTGCGCTTCGTCTGGCTCGGCTCTGACGAGGCCAAGCTCGACTCCCTCGACAGTGGCGGCGTCGACGCGGCGTTCGTCCGTGGCGCACAGCCCGTCGAGAAGGCCCGCCGCGACGGCTGGTCCGGGATGATGTTCGGCACCGGCCTCGGCGCCAACCTGTGGGTGAACAACCGCGAGGGCCGTCCGGGCGAGGACGTCCGCGTCCGCCGCGCGATGGACATGGCGATCGACCCCGAGACCTACCTGGCCCGGGTGGCCGACGGTGCGGGCGAGCCGACCAAGGCGCTGTTCCCCGAGAGCGCTCCGTGGCACACCGGCGTGGAGCCCAACGAGTACGACACCGAGGCCGCACGCGCCCTGCTCGAGGAGGCCAAGGCCGACGGGTACGACGGTCAGGTGTCCTACGTGCACGCCGCCGACCCGGTCTCGACCGCCGGCGCCGTCGCCATCGAGGGCATGCTCGAGGCCGCCGGCTTCGAGGTGACCCTGGAGCCGCTGCGCAACATCGCCGACCAGATCCAGAAGATCTACATCGAGTTCGACTACGACCTGGCGATGGCGGCGACGTCCATCCCCGAGGAGGACCCGTTCATCCGCCTCGTCGGCATGCTGAACAGCCAGGCCCCGGAGAACCCGACGGCCTACGCCAACCCCGACATGGACGCGGCGCTCGCCGAGCTCCAGGCCGCTTCCGGCCCGGAGGACGGTGCCGAGGCGATGACGAAGATCGAGGAGCTGTGGCACGAGGAGGTTCCCGGGATCGGGTTCTTCGGCGGCGGCACCTTCCAGCCCTGGCAGGACAACGTCCACGGCGTGGTGCCCACGACCGAGACGATGTTCCTCTACGGCAAGGCCTGGAAGAGCTGACCGTGAACAGCTGACACAGACAAGGCCCCGGTCCTCCTCACGGAGGGCCGGGGCTTCGTCGTTCGTGGAGAAGCTCGGTCAGGCGGGAGCCAGACGCTGCCAGGGGGCGACCCGCTCCAGCTGCCCCGACAGCGCGACGAGGGTGTGCTCGGCGCCCATGTCGGCGACCAGCTGCACCCCGAGCGGTACGCCGCCCTCGTCGAGGCCCCACGGGACGGAGGCCGCCGGGAGCCCGGTCAGGTTGGCCACCGCGGTCCACGCCGAGTAGATGGCGGCGATCTCGTACATGACCTCGGGCCGGGTGGTGTCCAGGGTCCCCAACGGAGGGGTCGGCCGGGCCAGGGTGGGCACGAGCAGGACGTCGACGTCGTGGAACGCCGCGCCGACCTCCCAGCCGATCTCCTGGGCCCGGCGCAGGGCACCGCTGAGGTCGGCCATCGGCAGCGTCGCGTAGTGGTCGACCATCACCCGGGTGAACGGCTCGAGGTCGTTGTCGCGCAGGTCGCGGCCGAGCCGCGCCAGACGCTCCCGCACCGCGACCACGAGCTCGGCGCCCATGAGCAGCCCGGACGTCGCGCCGACATCGCCGGGGTCCCAGCCGGGCTCGACCTCGACCACCGTGTGGCCCAGGTCGGCCAGTAGACGGGCGGCGCCGAGCACCGCCTCGACGCACTGCGGGTCGGTGTCGACCCCGGGCAGGGCCGTGGCGACGCCCACCCGCAGCGGGGCGGGGTCCCGCTCGCAGGCGGCGAGGTAGGAGGTCGGCGGGTCGGCCGCGCCGTACGCGTCGCCCGGGACGGTGCCGGCGGTGAGGTCGAGCAGCAGGGCGCTGTCGCGCACGGTCGTGGTCACGGCGTGCTGGACCGTCACCGGTCCCGCCAGCGCGGAGGCGTACGGCGCGCTGCTCACCCGTCCGCGGCTGGGCTTGAGACCGAAGAGACCACACGCAGCCGCCGGGATCCGGATGGACCCGCCGCCGTCGTTGGCGTGCCCGACGGGCACCATGCCGGAGCTGACGGCCGCGGCCGAGCCGCCGCTGGAGCCGCCGGGCGACCGGGTGGGGTCCCACGGGTTGCGGGTGGGCCCGAACAGCAGCGGCTCGGTGCTGGCGTTCTTCCCAAGCTCGGGGGTGTTGGTCTTGCCGAGGACGACCATGCCGGCCGCGCGGTAGCGGCGTACCAGCTCGCTGTCGGCGGCCTTGACGTCGTCGGCCCAGAGCCGGCTGCCGCGGGTGGTGGGCAGCCCGGCGACGTCCGCCCCGAGGTCCTTGACGACGATCGGCACGCCGGTCAGCGGACCGTCGGGCAGACCGGCGTCGACCTCGGCCAGCGCCTCGTCGAACCGCGGCGCGACCATGACGTTCAGCTCCGGGTCCCGCGCCTCGATCCGGGCTATCGACTCCTCGACCACCTCCCGGGCACTGCGGCGCCCCGATCGGATGTCCTCGGCGGTCGCGATCGCGTCCTTCGGCACAGGGTGCTCCTTCAGGTGGTGTCCGGTCGCTGCGGGTGGTGGCAGGCGACGTGGTGGCCGGGCCCGGCCTCGCGCAGCTGGGGCTCCTCGGAGGCGCACCTCTCGGTGGCCAGGGGGCAGCGGGTGCGAAACCGGCAGCCCGACGGGGGTGCCAGCGGTGAGGGCAGCTCGGTGGAGGTCTGCTCGGCGGGGCCGGCGTCCGCCCCGGGGATCGAGGCGAGCAGCAGACGCGTGTAGGGGTGCTGCGCCCCGGTGTCGACGACCTCGGACGGCAGCACCTCGCAGACCTTGCCGAGGTAGAGCACCATCACCCGGTCGCTGATGTTCTTGACCACGGAGACGTCGTGGGCGATGAAGATCATGCTCAGCCCGTAGCGCTCCTTCGTCTGCTCGAGCAGGTTGAGGATCTGGGCCTGCACCGAGACGTCGAGGCTGGAGACCGGCTCGTCGCAGATCAGCACCGTCGGGTCGAGGACGAGGGCGCGCGCGATGCAGACTCGCTGGCACTGGCCGCCGGAAAGCTCGTGCGGGCGCCGCCGGCTGACGGCGTCGGGGTCGAGGCCGACCGCGACCAGCGCCTCGCGCACCCGCGCCTTGCGGTCGGTCGAGGACATCCGGGGCTCCCAGATGGCGAGGCCCTCGGCGACGAGGTCCTCCACGCAGCGCCGCGGGTTCAGCGAGGAGACCGGGTCCTGCATGATCATCTGCATCCGCGACCGGGCCCGGCGCAGCTGCTGCGAGCGCAGACCGGTCAGTTCGGTGCCCTCGAGCCGCACGGAGCCCGAGGTGGGCGGCGGCAGCTGCATCATCGCCCGGCCGGCCGAGGACTTTCCGCAGCCGGACTCGCCGAGCACGCCCAGGGTCTCCCCCGGCAGCAGGTCCAGGTGCATGCCGGAGACGGCGTGCACGACGTGGCCGCGTCCGACCGGGAACTCGACGACGAGATCGTCGACGACGAGCACCGGCTCCTCGTCTGCGCGCAGGTGGGCGGTCCCGCTGCCGGCCATCAGGCGTCCACCCGGGCCGGGACGGGCAGGGGGTGGTGGCACGCCGCGCGGTGCGGCACGCCGGGCTGGCCCAGGTCGACGAGCACGGGGTCCTCCTCGTGGCACTGCTGGTCGGCGTACGGGCAGCGAGGACGGAACCGGCAGCCCTGCGGGGGCGCGACCAGGTCCGGGGGGCTGCCCTCGATCGCGCGCAGGACGGTGTGCGGGGGGTCGGTGAGCTGCGGGATCGAGGCCAGCAGCGCCTCTGCGTAGGGGTGGCGGGGCGCCGCGAAGAGCGCCGTCGTGGCGGTCGACTCGACGACCCGGCCGCCGTACATCACCCCGACGCGGTCGGTCCGGCCGGCGATGGCGCCCAGGTCGTGGCTGATCAGGACCATGGCCATGCCGAGACGCCCGGTGAGGTCGCCGAGCAGGTCGAGGATCTGCTTCTGCACCGTCACGTCGAGAGCCGTGGTCGGCTCGTCCGCGATGAGCAGGTCCGGGTCGCAGGCCAGGGCCATCGCGATGACGACCCGCTGCCGCATGCCGCCCGAGAGCTCGTGGGGGTACTGCCCCGCGCGCCGGGCCGGCTCGGGGATCCCGACCTGCGTGAGCAGCTCCACGGCCCGCTCGGCCGCAGCACGGCGGCCGAGCCCGAGGTGCAGGCGCAGCGGCTCGGTGAGGTGGGTCCCGACGTGCTTGACGGGGTTGAGCGAGGTCATCGGGTCCTGGAAGACCATGGCGATCCGGGGACCCCACAGCTGGCGCCGCGCGCGGGACGAGAGCGCGTGCACGTCGCTGCCGTCGAGGGTCACGCTGCCCGTGATGGTGGTCGTGGGACCCGAGGTCACCAGGCCCATGACGGTGCGCCCGAGCACCGACTTGCCGGAGCCGGACTCCCCGACGATGCCGAGGGTCTCGCCGGCGGCCAGGTCGAGGTCGACGCCGTCGACGGCCCGCACCGCACCGCGGGGCGTGTGGAAGACGGTGCGCAGGTCGCGCACGGCGAGCAGCGGCGTGCCGCGCTCGGGGCGGGAGGCGGGGGAACTGGTGCGGCTCACAGCTTGGCGCTCCTGGGGTCCCAGCGCTTCTGCGCGCGCTCGCCGAGCAGGTTGAAGGAGAAGACGGTGAGGAAGAGGAAGAAGCCGGGGATGAGCACGATGAACGGCTCACGCTCCATGACGCCGCCCTGGCCCTCGCTGATCATGTTTCCCCAGGTGGGCTCGGGCTGCTGGATACCGAGCCCGAGGAAGCTCAACGAGGACTCCGCCACGATGAGCACCGAGATGAGCACGACGGCCATCGAGAAGACCGGCAGCGCCACGTTCGGCACCAGCTCGCGGGCGATGATGCGCAGCCGCGTAGCACCCAGGGCCCGCGCGGCCAGCACGAACTCGCGCTGGGCGAAGGTGATGGTGTTCGCCCGCGCGAGCCGGACCATGCTCGGGATGGTCAGCACGGCCAGGGCGAGCGAGAGGTTGCGCAGCCCCGGCTCGAGGACGATCGAGAGCGTGATGAGCAGGACCAGCGGCGGCACCGCGAGGAGCGCGTTCGTGGCCACCCCCACAGCCCGGTCGACGCCGCCGCGCAGGTAGCCCGCGACGACGCCGATGGTGCCGCCGACGAGCGTGCCGACGGCGACCGCACCCAGCGCGATGACCAGGGAGGTCCGCGCGCCGTAGATCGACCGAGCGAGCATGTCGAGCCCGAAGTTGTTGGTGCCGAGGAGGTGGTCGGAGTAGCGGAACGGCGGGAGGTACGACGGGTCGGTCAGCGCCGCGGACACGTCGTTGTGCTCCCCGAGCGGAAGCACCGGCGCGAGCAGCGCGAGCAGCCCGACCAGGATCAGCCAGCCCAGGCAGAAGCCGACGAGCAGGTCCACCCGCTGGCGACGCCAGGCCCACACCACCCGGTGCAGCCCGGTGTAGGCGACCACGACGCCGATGAGCGCGAGCAGCGCGCCCAGCACCCCGCCGACCGGTACGGCGACCCCGACAGCCAGCAGCCCGAGGACCAGGCGCACGATCCCCCGCCGCAGCATCTGGCTGCGGGTGGTCGCGGTCCCGGGGAGATGGGCGTCGACGCCCTGGGTTTCATGCGGCATGAGCACGGCGAGTCCTCGGGTCCAGGTATCCGTAGGAGAGGTCGATGCCGGCGTTGACGAGCACGTAGATCGTCGCGACCACGAGCACCGCCCCCTGCACCATCGGGAAGTCCCCCTGGTTGGCGGCGTTGACGACCAGGGTGCCCATGCCCGGCAGCGCGAAGAGGTACTCCACGATCACGGTGCTGCCGACCAGGCGGCCGACGCTGATGCCGAGCAGGGTGACCACCGAGAAGGAGGAGGGCCGCAGCGCGTCGCCGACGAGGATCCGCACCGGGTGCATCCCCTTGGCCCGCGCGGCGAGGATGAAGTCCTCGTTGAGCGTGGTGACCAGGTCGTTGCGCAGGATGCGGGTGAACAGCGCCAGCTCCGAGAGCGCGATCACGAGCGCCGGGAGGAAGGCGTGGTGCAGGTTGCCAATCGGGTCGGCGCCGATCCGCACCCACTGGGCCCGGGGGAACCAGCCGAGCTCGTTGACGAAGACGAGCACCAGCAGGAGCCCGATGAGGAAGGCCGGCACCGAGAGGATGCCGAACATCGAGGCGCCGATGATCCGGTCCACCACGCCGCCGGGCTTGGACGCCGACCACATCGCCAGCGGCACCGCGAGCACGATGGCCATCGCCAGGCCCATGCCGGCCAGCTGGAGGCTGACGGGCAGGGCGGCGAGGATCCGGTCGAGCACGTCGGTCTGCGGCGGGATGATCGAGCTGCCCAGGTCGCCGGAGAGCACCCCGAGCAACCAGTCGCCGTACCGGACCAGGAGCGGGCGGTCGAGGCCCAGTTCCGCGCGCAGGGCGGCGTACGCCTCGGGCGGGAAGCCGTCGCCCAGGATCGCGACCGCGGGGTCGCCGGGGATCAGCGCGACGAGCAGGAACACGCCGAAGCTGACGAGCAGCAGCACCAGCACCAGCTCGGCCAGCGTGGTCAGTACCTTGCGCATGCGTGTTCCTCCCTCCCAGGTCGACGGGCGTTCAGGCTAGGCCGGGTGAGCCCGCTCACAGTCGCGTGCATCCCACTCATCGGGAGGCCCGCGGGGGGTCAGCCGAAGTGGGCCTGGCCACCGTCCAGCGGGACCAGCGCGCCGGTCAGGTAGCGCATCTGCGGCCCCACGAGGGCGACCACCGCGGCGCCGATGTCGTGCTCGCAGTCGCCGATCCGCCGCTGCGGGATGGAGGCCACGAACTCCTCGGCCTCCTCGGGGTTGTTCTCGGTCCACCACTGCAGGCCCGGGGAGAGCGCGTGCGGTGCGATCGCGTTCACCCGGATGCCGTCGGGTGCCCACTCGACCGCCGCGGTGCGGCTCAGCGAGCGCAGCGCCTGCTTGGCCGCGGCGTACGCCCCGTAGGTCGAGGGATCCCAGCGCACCATGGCCGAGGTCACGAGGTTCACGATGGAGGCGTCGCCAGCGGCCTTGAGGTGCGGGTGGGCTGCCTTCATCAGCGCGAAGGCGGCGAAGGGACCGGTACGGAAGCCCTTCTGGAAGGCGCGGTCGCTGAGTTCGAGCAGCGGCCCGTACGCGCCCGCCCACGCGTTGTTCACCAACAGGTCGAGACGGCCGAACCGCTCGACGACCTCGGCCACCAGCCCCGGTGCCGCCTCGGTGTCGGCGACGTCGTGCTCCCAGGCCTGCGCCTCCACCCCTCGCTCGCGCAGCAGCGCGCAGGTCTGCTCGAGCGGCACGCGGGTGCGGCCGGCGACGGCCACGTGCACGCCGGCCGACGCCAGCGCGAGGGCGATGCCCTGCCCGACCCCCTGACCCGCCCCGGTTACGAGGGCCACGCGGCCCGCCAGCGGAAGATCGGTGGTCATGGGGTCTCCTTCGTCGGGTCGGGGCGTCCGATGCCCCCGAGCAGCAGGGCGCAGGCGAGGCGGGTGTCGCTCTCGGCCTCCGCGTCGTCGATGTGGCCGTTGAGCCGGGACATCAGCACGCCGTACCAGGTCTGCTCGATCAGGCGGACCAGCCGGTGGTCGTGCGCGGTGGGGACTTCCACCCCGGCGGTGGCCAGGATGAGGTCGGCGAACGTGCTGGTGACGGCCATCGACGGCGACGGACCGACCGCGGCGTTGTTCGACTGGAGCATGGCGAGGGCCAGCTGGGGCCGCTCCTGGAGCCGGCGCTGCGCCTCGACGAGCACCTCGGCGACGGCCTCGTCGGGCGCCAGGCCCGGAGCGGGCGACGCCGCCCAGCGCTGCAGTCCACCCACCTGGTGGTGCAGCAGGGCGGTGAACAGGTGGGTCTTCGAGGGGAAGTAGCGGTAGAGCGTCGCGATGGCGACTCCCGCGTCGCGCGCGACCTCCTGCATCTGCACCCGCTCCAGCGGGTGGGCGGTGCCGTGCTCGGCCGCGGCGCGCAGGATCCGGCGTACCCGGTCCTTCTGCTCCGGGGAGCTGGGTTCGGCGGCCTCCCTGTGCTCGGCGATCCGCGGCATCAGGACGCCAGGCCGAGCCGGCCCGCGACCCGACGGGTCGCGTCGACCACCAGGGGGGCGGCCTTCTCCAGGGGGGTGCGGGCCTCGCCGACCAGCGAGATCGCCCCGACGGGCCCCCGGGTCCCGATGACCGCGGCGGCGACGCAGGCGATCGCGGGGAAGCACTCCTCGCGCTCGAAGGCCAGCCCCCGGCGCTCTCGGATCCGGCGCAGCTCGTGGTGCAGGCCCTGGGTGTCGGCGATGGTGCGGGGGGTACGGCGACCGAGGGCGTGCGTGAGCTGGGTCTCGACCTGCTCGGCAGGGAGCCACGCCAGCATCGCCTTGCCGAGGGCGGTGCAGTGCGCCGGCGCGATGCCCCCCACACGGGAGGGGACCGTGGTCGCGAACCGACCGCCGATCTTGTCGAGGTAGCGGATGTGGTCGCCGTCGAGCACCGCCAGGTGGACGACCATCCCGGTGCGGACGTGGAGCTCGTGGAGCAGGTCGGACGCGGCACCGCGGAGCTCGAGGTGGTCTTCGCCCCGGCCACCCAGCCCGAGCGCCCGCGGCCCGAGGGCGTAGCCGCCCGCCGCGTGGTCGAGCCACTGGAGCCGGACCAGCTGGTCGAGGATCCGGTGCGTCGTCGATCGCGGCAGCCGGGTGGCGCGGGCGACCTGCTCGAGCGTCAGCCGGGCGTCCGACCCGGTGAACGCGTCGAGGATGAGGGTCATCCGCTCGACCATCGAGGGCGGGAGCTCCCGCACCTGCGCCCCGATCCGGTGCTCCCCCACGTGCTGCGGCTCCACGGCCAGTGTCGTCATCGAAGCTCCCACCCCAAAACTGAAATGAATTCTAGGGAGGACGTTAGCAGCGTCACACGCCGGAGACCAGCGAACTGTGGAACTTCCGCGGGCGGTCGTCACCCTGCGCTGACGGACGTCGGGCGCTCCGGCCGCGGGGGGCTTACGTGGGTGATCTGATGTCACCTGGTGGCACCAGATCACCCACGTCCCGTTCCGAGGGCCTACCGCCCGAGGAGGCGCGCCCAGAAGCCCTTGCCCTCAGACTCGTCCGTGGGGTGGCCTGGGCAGCGATTGGAGCGGGGTACGCCGGCGAGGACTTGCTCGACGTGCATCCCGCAGCCGGCCCAGCTGGCCTTGCCGCACTGGCCGCACGTAGTAGCTCGACACATGGTTCTCTCCTTGATTTGTTCGTGGTCAGATAAGGGCAGGCAGCGCGACGGCGGCCATGCCGAGGGCGATGATCACGATGAGCCCTCAATCACGAGGTCGACCGGCGCCCGTCAGGAGACCGGCAGCCCTGCTGCGGCCGCCTGGTCGAAGCTGTCGTCGACCGCGACCACGGTGTGGCCGGCCGCGTCGATGATCGAGGCGGCGACCGAGGCCCGGTAGCCACCGGCGCAGTGCACCCACAGCTCGCCGGAGGGCACCTCGTGGCGGCGGTCCCAGACCTCGTGCAGGGGGATGTTGAGCGCACCGTCGATGTGTCCCTCCGCGTGCTCCTCGGCGCGCCGCACGTCGAGCACGACCACCTCGCGGTGGTGCCGCACCTGGGCCAGGTCAGCGAAGGTCGCGCTGGGGTAGGTGCGCAGGGTGTCGTCGGCCCAGTCGTCCGGGCCCCCCGTCGCCTGCGCGGCCGGCCGGTCGATGCCGATGCGGACCAGCTCGCGCTGGGCCTCGGCGACCTGCTCGGGCGTCTCGCCGAGCAGGGTCAGCGGGGTGCCCCAGGGGATGAGCCAGCCGAGGTACGTCGCGAAGCCGCCGTCGAGACCGAAGTTGAGCGTCCCCGCGGCGTGGCCGGCCGCGAACGCGGTGCGGTTGCGCAGGTCGACGACCCATTCCCCGGCCTCGATGCGTCGGCGCAGCTCGGACGCCTCCGCGAGGTCGGGCGTGCTCAGGTCGGGCTCGCCCGGTCCGGCGGCGTTGCCGGGCCCCATGTGGGCGTAGTAGGTCGGGTAGGCGCCGAGCCCGTCGAGGAGCTCGCGGACGTAGGTCTCCTCGTCCTGGGTGAGGACGGGGTTGGACCGGCGCTCGTCACCGATCGTGGAGGCGGTCGCGTCGGACTGGGTGGCCGAGCAGAAGGAGCCGAACCCGTGGGTCGGGAAGACCTGGGCGTCGTCGGGCAGGACGTCGGCCAGCCGCTGGGCGGACGCGTGCTGGTGGCGCACCAGCGCGTCGGTGTGGTCGGGGCCGAGCAGGTCCGGCCGCCCGGTGGCACCGAAGAGCAGCGAGCCGCCGGTGAAGACGCCCAGCTGCTGCGGCGCACCCCCGCCCTCGGGCACGGCCGCCAGCGCGTAGCTGAGGTGCGTGTAGGTGTGGCCGGGCGTGGCCAGCGCGGTCACCCGCATCCGGTCCCCCACGGACACGACCTCGCCGTCCCGGACCGGCGTGCGCTCGTAGGACACGTCGTCCTCGGCGTTGACCAGGTACGCGGCCCCGGTGCGCTCGGCGAGCGCGAGCCCGCCGGTCAGGTAGTCGTTGTGGATGTGGGTCTCGAGGACGTGCGTGAGGCGCACCTGCTCGCGCTCGAGCACCGCGAGCACGCGGTCGAGGTCGCGCTGCGGGTCCACCACGAAGGCGACGTTCCCGTCGTGCACCAGGTAGGACCGGTCGCCCAGCGTCGGGGTGTCGAGCACCACGACCGTGAGCCCGGCGACGCTCTGCGTCTCCACGTCGGCCAACAGGCCGGCGGCCGTGGCCGTGGGGTCGGTCGTGAGGTGGCTGACGGGGAAGTCGGGGGCGGAGCTCGTCTCGGTGCTCATGGTGGTCCTCCTGCTGATCGGCTGATCGGGATGTTCGTCACGATACCCAGCGGGGCATGCTCACTAAGCCCGAACGATAACGCCCCCGGGGGTATTCCGGGCCGACACTGAAGGAGCACCAAATGAGCTACACCCTCTCCACCACGCTCGACCGCCCGTACGACGACAGCGTGGCGGCGGTGCGCGACGCCCTGGCCGACCAGGGCTTCGGCGTGCTCACCGAGATCGACCTCAAGGCGACACTCAAGAAGAAGTTGGACGTCGACGTCGCGCCCCACGTGATCCTGGGCGCCTGCCGGCCCGAGCTGGCCCGCCAGGCCCTGGAGATCGACGCGGCGATCGGGACGGTCCTGCCGTGCAACGTGACCGTGCGGGCGCTCGATGACGCGACGACGGTCGTCGAGGCGTTCGACCCCGACGCCATGACGCAGCTGGCCGGTGACGCGCTGAGCGACGTCGCCGCGGACGCGCGGCAGCGCCTGTCGGCGGCGCTCGACGCCCTCGGTGGACGACGCGGCTGAGAACTCAGCCGCAGAACGTCAGCCGCAGGAGCAGCGCTCGCTGGCCGGTACGCCGGCCAGCGCCACCTCGACGTGCTCGCCGCAGCCGGTCCAGGTCGGCTTGCCGCATCGGTTGCAGGTGACTCGTTGACACACGGGGGTTCTCCTCAAACAGGGGTCGTGCAGGGTCGGGTCGTGCGACGCCTCGCTCAGGCGAGGGAGAGGAAGAGCTTCTCCATCTTCTTGACGTTGACGTCGTCGACGCCGTCCTCGCCGGCATCGGTCAGGCACTGCTGCAGGCCGGAGGCGATGATCGTGAAGCCGGCCCGGTCCAGGGCCTTGGAGACCGCGGCGAGCTGGGTCACGACCGCCTCACAGTCCCGCCCTTCCTCGAGCATGCGCAGCACGCCGGCGAGCTGGCCCTGCGCGCGCTTGATGCGATTGATGGCGGGCGTCAGGGTGGTGGGGTCGAGCTCCATTGGGTCCTCCTCGGGGATTGTCCCTAGCATACCCCCTAGGGTGTTTTTCCTGGTCCGCTACCGTGGGCTGCATGGCTACCACCGAGCTGACCGCTGCCACCTTCGAGCAGACCCTCACCGAGAACGACGTGGTGCTCGTCGACTTCTGGGCGTCCTGGTGCGGCCCGTGCCGCCAGTTCGCCCCGACCTACGAGTCGGCCTCCGAGCAGCACCCCGACGTGCTCTTCGGCAAGGTCGACACCGAGGCCGAGCAGGAGCTGGCGCGTGCCGCCGACATCTCCTCGATCCCGACCCTCATGGCGTTCCGCGAGGGCATCCTCGTCTTCGCCCAGCCCGGCGCCCTGCCGCCGCAGGCCCTCGAGCAGGTCGTCACCGCCGTCAAGGACCTCGACATGGAGGAGGTCCGCGCGCAGATCGCCGCGCAGGAGTCCGGCGGCGACCAGGGCTGACGAGCCCCGATGGATGCTGACGCCTGGGACGCCCGCTACGCGGAGTCACCCCAGTGGAGCGCTACCCCGAACGACCTCGTCGCCGCCGAGCTCGGCGCGCTGTCCCCCGGGACAGCCGTCGACCTCGCCGCCGGCGAGGGCCGGCACGCGATCTGGCTCGCCGAGCATGGCTGGGCCGTGACCGCGGTCGACTTCGCCGAGGCCGGATTGGCGCGCGGCAGGCGCGCCGCGGAGGACCGCGGGGTGCAGGTCACCTGGGAGGTCGCCGACGTCGTCACCTGGCGGCCGCACGAGCCTGTCGACCTCGTCCTGCTCGCCTACCTCCACCTGGTCGCCGAGGAGCGCCGCCGTGTGCACCGCACGGCCGTGGAGTCGCTCGCCCCCGGCGGCACCTTCCTGCTGGTCGGGCACGACGCGAGCAACATCGCCGAGGGGGTCGGAGGCCCGCAGGACCCGACCGTGCTCTGCACCGCCGAGGACGTCCTGGCCGACGTGGCCGGGCTCCCCTTCCACCCGCAACGCGCGGAGCGGGTCGCCCGCACGGTCGTCGTCGACGGAGTCGAGCGGACGGCGTACGACGTGGTGGTGCGGGGTCAGCGCCCCTCGGGGTCCTGACCGGCGTCGCGCTCGGCCTCGGCTGCGTCGACCCCGTCGAAGTGCGCGCGGGTGTTGCGCAGCCGCTTGACGAGGCTGAACGACAGGAAGGCCGTCACCAGCGCCATCCCGAGCCAGATCAGCAGGGCCGTCCACCCGGCCTTCACCTCGTCGTCCTCGGGGACCTCGTCGAGCGGGGCCGTCGCGAGGACGGAGCCGAGGAGGTCGAGGACGGCGAAGGGGTCGACGGCATGCAGCATGCCCCCAGTCTCTCAGGAGCCCCTGAGCGCCACGAACCGGTACGCCGTCGGGTCGACCCGGCGGGCCTGGCGCCGGTACGCCGCCACCGTCGCCGGCCAGTTGTGCACGTCGCGACCGGTCGCGTCGAGGTACCAGCTCGTGCAGCCAGTGGTCCACACCGACCGGCGTAGCCGGCGCTCACGCCACGCCTCGTGCGTCGCGAGCGCCTCCTCGCTCACCTCCAGCGCGTGCCCGGGCCGCTCTCCCAGCAGGCGCACCGCGTCGACCACGTGCTCGGCCTGCGCCTCGAGCACGTCGACGATGGACCCCGCCCCGAGGTTCGTCCCCGGGCCGTAGACGCAGAACAGGTTCGGGAAGCCGGGCACGGAGATCCCGAGGTGGGCGTGCGGCCCCCTGCTCCACCGCTGCGCCAGGCTCCCCCGCGGGCCCTCGACCGGCAGGTCGGCCAGCGGCTCCTCGGTGCGGAAGCCGGTCGCGAGGACGAGGACGTCCGCGGGGTGGCGTCGACCGTCGGCGGTGACGACCGTGTCGTGGTCGACCCGCACGGCCGGCGACGTGACGAGCGAGACGTCGGGACGGGCCAGGGTGCGGTGCCAGTCCGAGGAGATCAGCGGGCGCTTGCAGCCGGCGCGGTCGGTCGGGGTGAGCGCGACCCGCAGCGCGGGGTCGGCGACGTCCCGGGTGAGCTGCTGGGCATGCCGGCGTTCCAGGAGCCGCATCAACCGTGGCCACCGCCAGAAGAAGGTCCCGAAGGCCTCGAACGCCGCGCGCACCAGCAGCCGCGAGAGGACCGGGACCACCGGCACCTGCTCGTGCAGGGCACGCCAGCGCTCGGCGTACACGCGGTCGGGCTTGTCGAGCACGTACGGCGCGCTGCGCTGGAGCACCGTGACGTGCGCGGCGTCGTCGGCGACCGCCGGCACCACCTGCACCGCGCTCGCGCCGGTCCCGACCACGACGACGCGGCGGCCGGTGAGGTCGAGGTCCGCTGGCCAGCGGGCGGTGTGGACGACCCGCACACCCGCCCCGGCGAGCCCCGGAAGGTCCGGCACCCGCGGGGCGCTGAGCTTGCCCGTCGCGGCGACGAGGACGTCGGCGACCTCTGTGGTCCCGTCGTCGAGGACGAGCTCCCACGCCCGCCCGGTCCAGCGCGCGCTGCGCACGCCGCAGCCGAGCCGCAGGTGCTCGCGCACCGGCTCCGCACACCGCTCCAGGTACGCCCCGATCTCGGCTCCCGGCGCGAAGCGTCGGCTCCAGGCGGCGGGGACGTCGGAGAAGCGGTACAGGTGGGACGGCGCGTCGCACGCGACGCCGGGATAGGTGTTGGCCTGCCAGGTGCCGCCGACGCGCGGCGCGCGGTCGAGCACCAGGAGGTCGCGCTCGCCGGCGCGGTGCAGAGCGCGCGCGACCGCGAGCCCGCCGAACCCGGCGCCGATCACCACCACCCGCACGGGAGCACCCTGGCACTGTCGTTGACACGCGTCAACGACGGGTTGTCGCTACCGGGTCGCGCCGACCTCGTCCTCGCCCCGCGCGACCAGGTCGCGCACCCCGGCGAACAGGTCGTCCTCCGGCAGCGTCACGTCGACCAGCGACCGGGCCAGCTCGAAGTCCTCGGTCGGCCAGGCCTCCTGGTGCACCGCCAACGGGCAGGCGAACCACGCGCCGTCCGGGTCGATCTGGGTCGCGTGCGCCAGCAGCGCCCGGTCCCGGACCGGGAAGAACTCCGCGCACGGCACCCGCGTGGTGATCCGCGCGGCGTGCACCGGGTCGGGCTTCCAGGTCTCCAGGCGCTCGGCGTACGGCGACTCCATGCCGTGGGCGAGCATCGAGTCGTGCAGCGCCTGGGTGCGCTCCCGGTGGAAGCCGTGGTGGTAGTAGAGCTTCAGCGGCTGCCACGGGTCGCCCGCGTCGGGGTACGCCGACCCGTCGCCGGCCGCCTCGAAGGCAGCGACGGCAACCCGGTGGCACATGATGTGGTCGGGGTGCGGGTAGCCGCCGTTCTCGTCGTACGTCGTCATCACGTGCGGGCGGAAGGAACGAATCAGCCGCACCAGCGGCTCGGCCGCCTCGGCCACGTCCTGGAGCGCGAAGCAGCCCTCCGGCAGCGGCGGCTTGGGGTCGCCCTCGGGCCACCCGGAGTCCACGAAGCCCAGCCAGTCCTGGCGCACGCCGAGGATCTCCCGGGCGGCGTCCATCTCCCTGCGGCGCACCTCGGTGATGTCCGCCAGCACGTCGGGGCGGTCCATCTTCGGGTTGAGGATCGAGCCGCGCTCGCCGCCGGTGCAGGTCACCACGTGCACGTCGACCCCCTCGGCCACGTAGCGCGCGGTCGTCGCGGCGCCCTTGCTCGACTCGTCGTCGGGGTGTGCGTGCACGTGCATGAGGCGCAGGCCCGAGGAGGGCGGGGTCGGGTGCATGGGGCAGATTCTAGGATCGGGGGTGTGACCCCCACCGACAGCCACCTCGATCCCCACCTCCGCGAGCGGTACGGCGCGCGCCGGTTCGGCCGCCGTACGTGGATCGTCGTGGCCGTGGTCCTGGGTGCCCTCGGCCTGGGATGGCTGGCCTGGGTCGCGGTCTTCCACAGCACGCCCGCCGCGTCCTCCGAGCTCGTGGCCTGGGAGGTCGTCGACGACCGGAGCGTCACCGCGCGGGTCTCCGTGGTCCGCAGCGACGCCGACGTGGAGGCCAGCTGCCTGATCCGCGCACAGGCCGACGACCACACGGCGGTCGGCGAGAGCACCTTCCGGGTCGGTCCCGGCGGCTCGGCCAGCGCGGTCTACCGCGTCGAGATCCGCACCGCCCGGCCGGCCACGTCGGTCTCCCTGGTCGGCTGCCTCGCCGAGGGGCAGACCCGCCGTCGCTGAGCGGGGCCGGACAGGAACTTGGGCCCCCCGCGCCGCGTTGGTAAGGTTGGAGACTTGCCTCACGGCAGCACCCGCACCACATCGCATGCGACAGCGCGTGCGCCACTGCATTCGAGACACCCCAGGAGCACCCCGTGACCCAGTCCACCGAGGACACCGTCTGGATGACCCAGGACGGCTACGACAAGCTCGTCGCCGAGCTGGCGAACCTCAAGGGCCCCGTCCGCGACGAGATCATCGCGCGGATCAGTGATTCCCGTGACGAGGGTGACCTCAAGGAGAACGGCGGCTACCACGCCGCCCGCGAGGAGCAGGGCAAGATCGAGGGCCGGATCCGCCAGCTCGAGGACATGCTGCGCCGCGCCGAGGTCGGGGAGACCCCGCCCGACGACGGCATCGTCGAGCCCGGCATGAAGGTGACCTACCGGTTCGTCGGCGACGACGAGTCCGAGGAGTTCCTGCTCGGCGCCCGCGAGGTCGAGGACGGCAGCGGCCTGACCGTCTACTCCCCGCAGTCCCCGCTCGGCAGCGCCATCAATGGCGCCAAGCGAGGCGACACCGTCAGCTACGAGGCCCCCAACGGCAAGATGCTCGAGGTGGAGATCCTCGACGCGGTCCCCTTCACCGGCTGATCGACGGGAGCGCTACTCCTCCACGGCGTACCCACGGGCCCGCAGCCGCGCGAGCACCATTTCCGCGTGCTGCGGGCCTCGTGTCTCCAGCTGCAGGGTGACGACGACCTCGTCGAGGTGCAGGGAGGCCGACGTCCGCCCGTGCACCACGTCGAGGACGTTGGCGTCGACCTCGGCGAGCTCGTGGAGCAGGTGGGCGAGGCCACCGGGGGCGTCGGGGATCCGCACGGTGCACCCGAGGTAGCGGCCCGCGGCCGCCATGCCGTGCCGGATCACCCGCATCAGCAGCAGCGGGTCGATGTTGCCGCCCGACAGCACGGCCACGGTCGGCGTGGTGAAGCGCGTCGGATCGTCGAGGATCGCTGCGACGGCCGCGGCGCCGGCGGGCTCGACCACCATCTTGGCCCGCTCCAGGGTCGAGAGCACCGCCCGGGACAGCGATTCCTCGGAGACGGTGACCACCTCGTCGACGTGGTCGCGCACGGCCGCGAAGGGGACGTCGCCGGGCCGACCCACGGCGATCCCGTCGGCCATCGTCGTCATCTGCTCGAGCGCCACGGGCCCGCCCGCGGCCAGCGACCCCGGGTACGCCGCCGCGCCCGCCGCCTGGACCGCCACCACGTGGATGCCGGGCCGGTGCAGCTTCAGCGCCGTCGCGATCCCGGCGACCAGTCCCCCGCCACCGGTGGGCACGAGCACCGTCTCGGCCTCCGGAGCCTGCCGCAGGATCTCCAGCCCGCAGGTCGCCTGACCGGTGACGATGTCCTCGTGGTCGAAGGGGTGCACCAGCACCGCACCCGTCTCGTCGCTGAAGGCGCGCGCGGCGACGAGCGCCTCGTCGACCGACGTGCCGTGGAACTCGACGGTGGCCCCGTAGGCGCGGGTGGCCTTCTCCTTGGGGATCGGGGCGCCGTACGGCATGAAGACCGTCGCCCGGAGCCCGAGCAGCTGGGCTGCGAGCGCGACGCCCTGGGCGTGATTGCCGGCGCTGGCCGCGACGACGCCCGCGGCCTTCTCCTCGTCGCTGAGCCGGGCCATCCTCAGGTAGGCCCCGCGGATCTTGAACGACCCGGTGCGCTGGAGGTTCTCGCACTTGAGCAGCACCGGCCCACCGGCCAGCGCGGAGAGCCACCGGGACTCCTCCATCGGCGTCTCGATCGCGATGCCCACCAGGGCCTCGCGGGCGCGCTCGATCGCGGCGAGGTCGATCACGCCTCCACCTCCTCCCCGACCGCCCCTTCGTCGTCCACGGTCCCGTCAGCCGGGTCCTCGCCGACCTCGGTCCGGGACGCGAGGTGCTGGGCCACGGCGTTGGCCGAGGCCGCCAGCGGGACGGCCACCAGCGCTCCGGCGACGCCCGCGACCAGGATGCCCATGCCGATCGCGATCAGCACGCCGAGCGGGTGCACGGAGACGAAGCGACCCATCAGGAACGGCTGGAGGATGTTGGACTCGACCTGCTGGACCACCACGACGCCGAGCAGCATCAGCAGCGCGACGATCGGACCCTGGGCGACCAGCGCCACGAGCACGGCGACGCCGCCCGACACGAAGGCGCCGACGATCGGCACGAACCCGCCGAGGAAGACCAGCACCCCGATCGCGAAGACCAGCGGGACGTCGAGCACGGCGGCCACGATCATGATGCCCACCGCGTCGACCCCAGCGATCATCACGGTGGCACGAATGAACTGGGTCAGCGAGCGCCAGGCGACCCGCCCGGACTCGTCGACCTGCACGCGCGCGGCACGAGGGAACAGCCGCACCACCCAGGCCCAGATGCGGGCCCCGTCGGCGAGGAAGAAGTAGGAGGCGAAGAGGGCGATGAAGAAGGCGGCGAGGACGTACCCGATCGCGGCGCCCAGCTCGGTCGCCCGGGCGACCATCTGGTCGCTGCTGGCCGTCAGCCCCTGCTGCACCGCCTGGATCGCATCGTTGATCTGGGACTCCGAGGCCTGCAGCGGCCCCTCTCGGAGCCAGCGGCGCACCTCCTCGAGCCCCTTGACGACCTGGTCGGTGAGGTCGGCGAAGCCCTCCGCGACCTGCTGCCCCACGAACGTGAGCAGCAGGCTCACCACGCCGAGCCCGAGGAGCACCGTGAACACGGCCGCGAGCTGCCGCGGCAGCCTGGCCCGCACGGCCAGGTCGACCAGCGGCGCCGCCAGCGCGGCTGCGAGCAGACCGATGGCCAGCGGCAGCGTGATGACGGCGAAGAAGCGGATGGCCCAGGCCAGGCCCAGGCCGGCGATCGTGATGACGATGAGTCGCCATGCCCAGGCGGCCGTGAGGTCGAGGGCCCACGGCACCTCGGCGCGAGTGAGGTTCGACGGCCCGGCCCCGATCGCGGGGCTGCGCACGTCGGCCCGGCGGTCGGCGCGGACCTGGGCCCACTGCTGGACGATGCGCTCGGCGAAGCGGTCCTCGTCCTCCCGGTCGAGTCGGGCGCGCAAGCGGCCGGTCCTGCCCGTCAGCCGCTTCTTGCCGTTGCCGTTCGCCACGGCGCCAACGTACCTGCAGAGTCCGCCCTGCGTTGCCCGCTCAGCCTCGCCCGGTCACGCGTCGAGGTGCCCGCGCAACAGGCGGTACGCCGTCCCCGGGTGGTCGGTGGCCAGCAGACCGGCGGCCGCCAACACGTAGTCGGCGTCGACGAGCACGCGCGGGTCCTGCGGGAGCTGCCACCCGGGGTCCGCGTCCCACGCCGCCCGCAGCACCCGTTCCGCCACCGCGGGCGCGGCGTGGCGCAGCACCCCGCCGGAGCCGATGACCAGATCCACAGTGCGGAGGTCGCGCCCGGTGCTCACCACCACCCGACCGCCACCGTCGTAGACGACCTCGCTGCGCCCGGCGTGGCGGCGCAGGGCGGTGCCGGCGGCCAGCACGGCGAGGCGCTCGTCGTACGCCGTCTCCGCCGGCTCGGTGGGGACCAGGCCGGGGTCTGCGCGGCGGCGCTCGGCCGCGGCGCGGAGGTCGGGCCCGGCACCCGGGTCCTGCCCGACCGTGGTGACAGCGCTCCACCGCATGCCGAGGTCACCCTCGACGGTGCGGCCCGATGCCGTGGCCCCGACCACCGGGTGCAGCCCGGGGTCGGGCTCGACACAGGCGTGCACGTCGGTGGTGGCGCCGCCGACGTCGACCACGACGACGTCCCCGACACCGGCCAGACCCTCCGCGGGCACACCCCGGGCGAGCAGCTCCACCCCGGCGAGCACCACGTCCGGGGTGGCCCCACGGACCATCGCCGCAAGGTCGGGGCCGGCGCTGAGCCCCTTGCCGCCGATGACGTGGGCGACGAAGACCTGCCGGACCGCCGCGCGGGCCGGCTCCGGGGCGAGGACCCCGATCCGCGGGACCACGTTGGCGGCGAGCAGGTGCGGCACCCCGGCCTCGGCGAGCGCCGCGCGGGCCACGTCGCCGACCTCGCGGTTCCCGGCCACGACGACGGGCGCCGACCACCCGGCCTCGGCGAGCGTGCGCGCGGCGACCGGCACGGTCTCCTCCTCGCCCCCGTCCGTCCCGCCGACGACCAGGACGACGTCGGGAGCGGTCGCCCGGAGCCGGTCGAGGGCGGCGGCGTCGGCGAGCCCCCCGCTGAGGACGCCGACCACGTGGCCGCCGCTGGACAGCGCGACCCGGCGTCCCGCCTCGGCGGTGACCAGCTCCTCGTTTCCGACGACCGCGATCCGCAGTCCCCCGCCGGCCGAGGAGCACGCCAGCACCGGCGCGTCCCGGGCCGAGGGGTCGACGGCTGCCAGCGCGTCACGGCAGGCGTGCCACCCCTCGAGGACGTCGGTGGCCACGGTGGTGGGGTGCTCGGCGGTGGCCAGCAGCCGGCCGCTGCCGAGCTCGACGAGCGCCGCCTTGGTGAACGTCGAGCCGAGGTCGACGCAGGCGACGGACGGGCTCACGCGTACGGCGCGAGGGCGTGCTCGAGGTCAGCGAGCAGGTCCGTGGCGGTCTCGATCCCGACGCTGAGGCGGATCAGGTCCGCGGGCACCTCGAGGTCGGTGCCGGCCACCGAAGCGTGGGTCATCCGCCCGGGGTGCTCGATGAGCGACTCGACGCCGCCGAGCGACTCACCGAGCGTAAAGACCCGGGCCCGGTCGCAGACGTCGAGGGCGGCCTCCTCCCCGGCAGCGACACGGAACGAGACGATGCCGCCGTACCGCTTCATCTGCCGGGTGGCGACGTCGTGGCCGGGATGCTCGGGGCGGCCGGGGTAGACGACCTCGCTGACGCCCGGGTGCTGCTCGAGGAAGGCGACGACCTGCTCGGCGTTGTCGCAGTGCCGGTCCATCCGCACGCCCAGGGTCCGCAGGCCGCGCAGCACCAGCCAGGCGTCGAAGGGCCCGGCCACGGCGCCGATGGCGTTCTGGTGGAAGGCCACCTGCTCCGCGATCGCGTGGTCCTTGACCACAAGCGCTCCCCCGACGACGTCGGAGTGCCCACCGCAGTACTTGGTGGTCGAGTGCACCACGACGTCCGCGCCGAGGGTCAACGGCTGCTGGAGGTACGGCGAGGCGAAGGTGTTGTCGACGACCAACAGCGCGCCGGCGTCGTGCGCCACCGCGGCGATCGCCTCGATGTCGCCAATCGTGAGCATCGGGTTGGTGGGGGTCTCGACCCACACGATCTTCGTCTCGCCGGGGCGGATCGCCGCGCGGATCGCGTCGAGGTCGTCCACCGCCGCGGGCGTGTGGGCCAGGCCCCAGGGCGCGGCGACCTTGGCGAACAGGCGGTAGGTGCCGCCGTACGCGTCGTCGGGGATGACCACGTGGTCACCGGGGCGGCAGACCGCGCGCAGCAGGGTGTCCTCGGCGGCGAGGCCGCTGGCGAACGCGAACCCACGCTCCCCCTCCTCGAGGGCCGCGAGGCACTCCTCGAGCGCGGTGCGCGTGGGGTTGGCCGAGCGGGAGTACTCGTAGCCGCCGCGCATCCCCCCGACGCCGTCCTGCTTGTAGGTGCTCGTCGCGTAGATCGGGGGGACCACCGCACCGGTGGTCGGGTCCGGGTCCTGGCCCGCGTGGATCGCACGGGTCTCGAAGCCGGTCTTCTGGGGTCGGTCTGCAGCGTGGTGGGTCACGGCCCCGAGCCTACGACCCGTCGACCGTCACCCGGCGAATCGCGCGGCGATGGGCCTGGTGACCAGGCCGGCCCCGAGCACGCGGGCCCGCTCACCGGCTCCCGCATCACCGTGGAGCGTGGCCGTCAGCGCCCCGAGGAGCAGCAGCCGCCAGGTGTCGGCCAGCTGGACCGGGTGTGCCACCCCGGCTGCTTGGGCCAGGTCGGCGAGCAGGTCGTGGGCGGCGTCGAGGTGCTCCAGGCACCGCGCGCCGGCGGGGTCCTTCGGCCCCAGCTCGAGCGCCACCCGGACCAGCACCGAGGGGTCGAGCACCGGGTCCCACACCTGCGCGGTCGCGTCGGCCAGCAGGTCGAAGAGCACCTCGGCGCGGTCCGCCGGGGACGCATCGGCCGCGCGCTCCCGCATCGCCCGCACCCAGCCGAACGCGTGCTGGTCGAGGACGGCCAGCACGAGGTCGTCCTTGCTCGGGAAGTACTTGTAGAACGTCGCCTTCGCCACGCTCGCGCTGGCGACCAGCTCGTCGACGCCCACGTCGCGCACGCCCCGCGCGGAAAAGAGCGCGCAGGCAGCCTCCAGCAGCCGCTCCCGAGCAGCTGCCAACCGGGGTCCGGGCTCGGCGGGCACACGCGGAGTGTAGCCACACCAGACGGGGGTACCCGGAGGTGTGGACCCGGAGGTCTAGACACCGGTGGTGTAGACAGGGCGGTCTACCCGTGTTTCCTTAATGCTCTCTGGACCCTGGGAGGGACCTGGTGCATCCCGACAAGCTGGAATCGACCCTCGACGCGCTGGCGGTCCGCGGGGTCGAGTGCCTCACTCTCGCCGCGGCCGCGACCGTGGTCGCCGAGGAGGCGGGAAACGGCTGGGGAGCCCACCACGTGCGCGTCGTGAGAGGTCGGGGCCCATCGGGGGAGACACTGGCCAGCCTGGGGGCGCCACCGGCCCCGGGCCCCTCGCCGCTGGTCCGACGGGTGGAGATGGGACCGGTGCGCGCCGTCCCCTGCGAGCTGGTCCTCTCCATCCGCGACCCGAGCACGGTCGGCAGCACCCACCTCGAGCACGACCTACGTCTCTTCGCCCGCCAGGCGGGGTGGTTCCTGGCGAGCGTCGACCGGTTGGAGAACCTGCACCACGCGATGGCTACGCGGGCTACCATTGCCCAGGCACAGGGCCTGCTCATGGCCCGCTACGACATCGACGCGTACCAGGCCTTTCTCGTGATGCGCCGCCAGTCCCAGGAAACGCACGTGAGACTCGCCCAGATCGCCGCCGACCTGGTCGCCACCGCACCCTCCGTCGACCTAGGCGAGGCGCTGTGACGGCCTACCCGCAGTGACTGGCGCCACCCCGGTGTACGCATACCGGTTGTGGTTACTGGAGTGCAGCCAGGGTGGTCAACACGGTGGTAGACAGAACGGCCTTCCTATGGTCACCTCCTAGTCTGTCCCCCACCCAGGAGTTGCCTTGTACTCCGCCCAGCTTGGAAAAACCCTCGACTCGCTTGCCTCCCGCGGGACCGAGTGCCTCACCCTCGTCTCTGCCGCATCGCTGGTCGCCAACGAGGCTATGGACGGCTGGGAAGCCTTGTACGTGCGCGTCGTCCGGGGCCGGAAGCGCGACGAGCGAGGAGAAACGTTGGCCAGCCAGGGAGAGGCGATGGCTCCAGAGATCTCCACGACACTCCGGCGGGTTCCCATGGGGTCGGTGCGCACCGTCCCCTGCGAGCTGGTCATCGCCGTCCCCGGCCCGAGCGCGACCGGCACCACCCAATCCGAGAAGGACCTCGATCTCTACGCCACTCAGGCGGGCTGGTTCATGGCGGGCATCGACCGCCTGGAGAACCTGCACCGCGCGATGGCCACGCGGGCCACGATCGCCCGGGCCCAGGGGATGCTCATGGTCCACTACGACATCGATGCCTCCCAGGCCTTCCTCGTGATGCGCCGCCGGTCACAGGACACCAACGTGCGCCTCGCCGAGATCGCCGCTGGTCTGGTGGCAATGCGCCCCGTCGACCTCGGCAGTGCGCTGTGACGCGATGACCCCCGCCGCAGCGCTGCTGCTCTCCCTCGCCGACGACCACGCTCCCGGCGCCACGCTGGCAGAGTTGCTCACCCGCCGCGCCAGCGCCGACCTCGGGGTCGACTGGGTGGCGATCACGGCCTTCGGCGACGACGGCTACCTCGGCCCGGCGGGGATCAGCAACGCGGCGGCACAGCTGCTCGAGGACACCCAGATGACCACGGGCGAGGGGCCTTGCCACGACGCGTACGCCGACGGCCGCATCGTCCAGCAGCCCGACCTCGAGGCGACCGGGCACGCCCGCTGGCCCGCCTTCACCGCCACGGTGGTCGGCCTGGGTGCGCGGGCGGCCTTCGCCTTCCCGCTGCAGATCGGGTCCATCCGGCTCGGCACCCTCGACCTCTACCGCGGCAGCCCCGGGCCGCTGAGCGACGAGGTGCTGTCCCGTGCGCTCGTCTTCGCCGACGCGGCGCTGCTGGTGCTGATGCACCTGCACGACGAGGTCTCCGACCCGGAGGCGCTGGCCTCCCGCGCTGCCGACGTTCTGGTGGCGCGACCGGAGGTGCACCAGGCGACGGGGATGGTCTCCGTCCAGGCCCAGGTGACCCTGCGTGACGCCCTCATGATGCTGCGCGCACACGCATTTGCCGAAGACATCCCGTTGTGGGAGGTCGCCCGGCGGGTACTGCACCATGAGGTGCGGTTCCCGGCCAGTGACGTGCCCAGGCACGACCGATCATGACGAGACGGCAGCACCACCCCCACCAGGAAGGAGGGCACCGATGAGCCGAGAGCGTTCCCTCGCGACGGCGTTCGTGCAGTTGGCGGACAGCCTCGTCGAGGACTTCGACACCACCGAGCTCCTCCAGGTGCTGGTCGACCAGATGGTCGACCTCGTCGGTGTCGACGCTGCGGGACTGCTGCTGGACGACAAGCGCGGCAATCTGCAGGTCGTCAGCTCGACCGATCACCACGACCGGTCGCTGGAGCTCTTCGAGCTGCAGGCCCGCTCCGGTCCCGGTATTGATGCCTTCACCGCCGCCCAGCCCGTGGTGAACATCGGCCTCGACGAGGCCCGCAGGCGCTGGCCTGACTTCGCCACCGCCGCCGCGGGGGCCGGCTACCAGATCGCGCACGCGCTCCCCATGCGCCTGCGGGACCAGGTGGTGGGAGCGCTCTGCCTGGTGCACGACTCGGGCACCCTGAGCGAGGAGGACCAGGTCATCGCC
>JAUYLL010000036.1 GCA_030698375.1 Nocardioides sp.
TTCCTGGGCGTCGAGCTGGGCGACCGCCGCGGTGACGGCGTCGGTCGCGGTCGGGGTGTGGATCGCTCGCTTCGTGGTGGCCAGGTCCTTGTCCACGAGCGCGACCACCTCCGGCGCTTCTGGGAGCGTGGTCGCTGCGACCTGCCGGGCCCGCCACGCCTCGACCTCCCCGGCGATGATGCGTGCCCACAGCGCCGGCAACCGGTCGCGCAGCTCCAGTGCGTGGGCCATCAACACCGTCGCCGACTCCGCCGTCGTACCGAGTGCGTGAGCCAGAGCCAGCGGCGCGTACTCCGAGACCAACGCCGACCCCTCACCCGCGACATGGATCTGCCGCACCTGCTCGGACCTCAACCCCGGCGCACGCGGGTGGTCGACGTGGGTGGCGGCGTACCGGGCAGCGATCACCAGCTGATTGGTCTCGAGCAGCCGCACGAGCCCCCGCTGTCCACCGGCGACCGCGAGCAGGTCAGCGACCCCCAGCGAGGCAAGCTCACGGGGGTCGAGCACGAGCGACTCCGCCAGGTCTCCCGACCCGTCTTCGTACCCCATCTCGGGGTCGCTCTCGAACTCGTCCATGCTTGATTATCGCACATATGTTCGACGTGTAGGAGGGGTTGTGCACCACGTCCGCCTGCCGCCCGCCTGTCGGCCTCCTCCCGGTCGGCGCCGACACGAGGCCGCCTGGTGAACCGGTCATCAGCCGCCCGCGACGGAGGACTATCGTTGAGGGCGAACGACAGGGGAGCGCCACGGGGCGCTGAGAGTGCGGACCGGCCGCAGACCCTCGAACCTGACCCGGCTAGCACCGGCGTAGGGAGTCGAGCTCACCACCCCTCCCACCACCAGGGAGAGACGCATGCGCATGATCAGATCCATCCCGCCCGCACGCCGTACGACGGTCCTGGCCGGCGTCGCCGGACTCGCGCTCGTCGCGACCGCCTGCTCCACCGGGGGCGGTGAGCCCACCACCCAGGAGGCCGCGGACGGTGACGCCCCGACCGAGGTCGTCGTGGTCACCCACGGCTCCTGGAACGTCCCCGACGAGGTGATGGCCGCCTTCACCGAGCAGACCGGGTTCGAGGCACGCGTCGAGCCCGCCGGCGACGCGGGCGAGCTCACCAACAAGCTGGTGCTGACGAAGAACTCGCCCCTGGGCGACGTCGTCTTCGGCATCGACAACACCTTCGCCTCCCGCGCGGTCGAGGAGGGAGTCATCGCCGAGCACACCCCGGGGGAGCTGCCCGAGGGCGCGGACGAGTACGCCCTTGAGGACACCGACGCCGCGGCCCGGCTGACGCCGATCGACCACGGCGACGTCTGCGTGAACGTCGACGACGTGTGGTTCGCCGACAACGACCTCGAGCCGCCCACGACCCTCGACGACCTCCTCGAGCCCGCCTACGAGGGGCTCTTCGTGACCCCAGGCGCGACCACGTCCTCGCCGGGCCTCGCGTTCGTGCTCGCCACGATCGCCGAGCACGGCGAGGACGGCTGGGAGGACTACTGGACCGAGCTGATGGCCAACGGCGCCAAGCTCACCTCGGGGTGGACCGACGCCTACACGGTCGACTTCACCGCGGGGGGTGGCGACGGCGACCGGCCGATCGTGCTGTCGTACGCCAGCTCCCCGCCGTTCACGATCCCCGAGGACGGCGACGAGCCCACCACGAGCGCCCTGCTCGACACCTGCTTCCGCCAGGTCGAGTACGCCGGGGTGCTCGAGGGGGCCGAGAACCCCGAGGGCGCCGCGGCCTTCGTCGACTTCATGGTGGGCGAGGAGTTCCAGGAGGCGCTCCCGGAGAACATGTACGTCTTCCCCGTCAGCGACGAGGTGGAGCTGCCCGAGGCCTGGGCGGAGCACGCGGAGGTCGCCGAGGACCCCTACGTGGTCGACCCCGCGGCGATCGCGGAGAACCGCGACGAGTGGCTGCGCACGTGGGGCGACGTCACCACGCGATGATGCTCCGATGAACCCCCGCGCCGCGGTGCAGTGATGCGGCTGCCGGGAGCACGACTGGGCTTCGCGCTGGTGCCGCTCGCGGTGCTGGCGGTGTTCTTCGTGCTCCCGGTGGCCGGCATGGTCGCCCGCGGGTTCGTCGTGGACGGGGTCTTCGACCCCGGTGCGGTGCTCGAGGTGCTCGGCCGCCCGCGGGTGCACCGGGTCCTGCTGTTCACGGTGACCACGGCCGCCGTCGGGACGGTGTTGTCGGTGCTGCTCGGGGTCCCCGCGGCGTACGCCCTGCATCGGCTGCGGTTCCCGGGCGCGCGGGTGCTGCGCGCGGTGGTGGTCATCCCGTTCGTGCTGCCGACCGTCGTGGTCGGGGTGGCCTTCCGGCAACTCCTCGCGCCGTCCGGGCTGCTCGGCGGACTGGGCCTGGACGGCACCCCGGTGGCGATCGTCGCGGCGCTGGTGTTCTTCAACGTCTCCGTGGTGGTCCGCACGGTCGGCGCCCATTGGGAGGGTCTGGACCCCCGACGCGAGGAGGCGGCCGCCGCGCTCGGCGCATCCCCCCTCCAGGTCCTGTGGACCGTCACCCTCCCGGCGCTCCGGCCGGCGATCGTCTCGGCGGCGAGCGTCGTCTTCCTCTTCTGCGCGACGGCCTTCGGCGTCGTCCTCACCCTCGGTGGGTTGCGCTACGCGACGGTCGAGACCGAGATCTACCTGCTGACGACCAGCTTCCTCGACCTGCAGGCCGCGGCCGCCCTGTCGCTCGTGCAGATGGCGGCGGTCGTCGTGCTCCTCGCCCTGGCCCACCGGGCCCGTGCCGGCGAGGGGCCGCTCACCCGGACCTCCCGCCCGCCGCGGCGCCCCCGGCGTGGCGACGTGCCGGCCCTCCTGGTGCTGGCCGGGGTGCTCACGCTCGTGGCGACCCCGGTCCTCACCCTGGTCGCGCGGTCGCTCCGCGTCGGTGACGGCTGGGGGTGGGACCACTACCGAGCGCTCGCCGCCGGACCTGCCGAGACCGGTGGCGCGCTCCGGGTGCCGGTGACCACCGCCGTGGAGAACTCCCTGCGCACGGCCGTCGACGCGACCGTGCTGGCGCTCGTCCTCGGTGTCGTGGTGGCGGTGGTGACGACCCGACCGGTCACGGGCGGACGCCGCGAGCGGCGCTGGGCGGCCGCGCTGGACGGGGTGTTCATGCTGCCCCTGGGGGTCTCGGCGGTGACCCTCGGCTTCGGGTTCCTCATCACCCTCGACCGTCCGCCGCTGGACCTGCGCAGCTCGCCGCTGCTGGTCCCGATCGCCCAGGCGATGGTGGCGCTGCCCCTGGTCGTCCGGGTGCTCTCCCCGGTGCTGCGCTCCATCGACGACCGGCAGCGGCAGGTGGCGCGCACGCTCGGGGCCCCGCCCTCCCGGGTGCTCCGCGACGTCGACCTCGCCCTCGCCTGGCGGCCGCTGCTGGCCGCGACGGGGTTCGCCTTCGCCGTCTCACTCGGGGAGTTCGGCGCCACCAGCTTCCTCGCCCGCGGGGACCGCCCCACGCTGCCGATCGTCGTCTTCCAGCTCATCTCGCGTCCGGGGGCTGAGAACCTGGGCATGGCCCTCGCGGCCTCGGTGGTCCTGGGTGTCCTCACCGTCTCGGTGATGGCGCTCGTCGAGCGGCTCCGCGGCAGCGGGCCGGGACAGGCAGGAGTCTTCTGATGCTCGAGCTCACCGGGGTGACCGTGGCCTACGACGGGATCCCCGCCGTCGACGACGTAGACCTCACCCTCGAGGAGGGCCGGGTGCTCGCGGTGCTTGGTCCCTCGGGCTGCGGCAAGTCAA
>JAUYLL010000030.1 GCA_030698375.1 Nocardioides sp.
ATCACGCCCTCCTTGCCGACCTTGTCCATGGCCTGGGCGATGAGCTCGCCGATGGCCGGGTCGCCGGCGGAGATCCCCGCGGTGGCGGCGATCTGCTCCTTGGTCTCGACGTCCTTGGCCATGCCCAGCAGCTGGTTCGAGACGGCCTCGACGGCCTGCTCGATCCCGCGCTTGAGGGCCATGGGGTTGGCGCCGGCGGCAACGTTGCGCAGACCCTCGCGGACCATGGCCTGGGCCAGGACGGTAGCGGTGGTCGTGCCGTCACCGGCGACGTCGTCGGTCTTCTTGGCAACTTCCTTGACGAGCTCGGCCCCGATCTTCTCGTACGGGTCCTCGAGCTCGATCTCCTTGGCGATGGACACGCCGTCGTTGGTGATCGTGGGGGCTCCCCACTTCTTCTCCAGCACGACGTTGCGGCCCTTGGGGCCGAGGGTGACCTTCACCGCGTCGGCGAGGGTGTTCATCCCACGCTCGAGCCCGCGGCGGGCTTCCTCGTTGAAAGCAATGAGCTTTGACATGGCTCCTGCGATTCCTCACTCGATGAGTTCGGGTGGTCCGGGCGCCGCCCGCGACGGACGATCCCGGCCGACCCGGCGAACCCTTCTCGCCGGCGCACGGGACCTCGACGTTCCGGTCCTGATGGTGTGGTGCGTTGTCACTCTCAGGTCGAGAGTGCTAACCCAGTATGAGCACTCTCCCCGGGCGAGTGCAAGCGGGACCGACCCGCTTGCCGCTCAGGCGGAGAGCTGCGCCAGCAGGTCGGCGAAGGCGTCCGCGAGCTCGGGCCGGACGTCGAGGTAGAGCCCCGGCTCGGTGACCTCCAGCTCGCTGAGCACCAGCCGGCCGTCGAGCCGCATCAGGTCGGCGCGCGCATAGGGCAGCGACCGCCCCAGCCGCTGGGCCACTGTCGCGACGAGCTCCTCGGCCAGCCGGGCCGCGACGGGGTCCAGGGCGACCGCGTCGCTGCGCCCGCCGTACTCGGTGTGCACCCGGATCTCCTCCCCCGCAGGACGCTTGGTGACCTGCGCGACCGCGCGGCCGTCGAGCACGAACACCGAGTGCTCCCCCTCGGTCCGGACGCTCTCCACGAGCGGCTGCACCACCCACGGCCCGGGCATCAGCAGGGACTCGTCGAGGTCGGCGACCCCGCCGTCCTCGCCGTCGAACACCACGACGCCGCGACCCCCGGCGCCCACGGTCGGCTTGACCACCGCGCAGTCGTACGCCGCGATCGCCGGCGGCAGCTCCCCCTCGTACTCGGCGAACAGGGTCGGCACCACCGGGAGGCCGGCTCCCGAGAGCTCCACGAGGTAGCGCTTGTCGGTGTTCCAGGTGAAGACGTCCGCCCCGTTCAGCAACCGCGGGCCGACCCCGCGGGCCCACTCCAGGAACTCCTCGCGACGGGTCTCGTAGTCCCAGGTGCTGCGCACGGCGACCAGGTCGGCGTCGGCCCAGGCCACGGTGGGGTCGTCCCAGACCACCCACCGGGCGTCGAGCCCGCGCGCAGCGCAAGCAGCGAGGAGCAGGTCGCCCCTCGGCTCGCCGTCGGGCAGGGCGGAGCAGGTGACGAGGAGGACGACGGGCGCGGTCATGCACCGACCGTAGGACGCCGCTGATCGCGCGGGGACCCGTGGGTGCCCGACCGACTCATCCGGCGGCCTCGGCGAGGTCCGCGCTCAGGGCCGTGAGGAAGGACAGCACGCCCTCCGGGCCGGGCACGACGGCGTCCGCGAGGTCCATCAGGGCACGCTCCTCCTCCGAGCCGGAGCAGACCAGGAGCCCGGGCATCCCGCCCTCCCGCAGCTCCGCCACCGCCTCGAACGCAGCCACGTCCCCGAGGTCGTCCCCCACGAAGAGGAAGGCACCGGCCTCGAGCTCCTGCGCGAGCCCACGGACCGCGCCACCCTTGTGCATCCCCGGCGCTCGCACCTCGACGACGTGGCGCCCCGGCTCGACGGCCAGGCCGTGCCGTGCGGCCAGCCCGGTGAGCGCCGGGAGGAGACGGTCGAAGACAGCGCGCCCGTCGGGAAGGCGCCGGGTGTGCACCGCGACCGCCAGGCCCTTGTCCTCGACGTGGGCGGCCTCGGCGTCGTGGCGGCGCAGCAGCTCGGGCAGGTCGCGCTCGAAGGCGGCCAGGCCGCGCGGCGGAGCCGGGGTGAGGATGCGACGGCGGGTGGAGCTCCAGCGCTCGTTGCCGTACTGCCCGAGCACGAACAGCTCGCGGCCGCGGTCGCCGATCGCGGCCCCGACCTCCTCGAGGCCGCCGAGGGCCAGCACCTGGCGCGCCGGCCGGCCGGTGATCACGGCGATCGCGCGCACCCGCTCGGAGAGCTCCTCGAGCACGGCCGGTCCGTCGGCGTGGATGTGGGCCCGCGCGGGGTCCTCGACGATCGGGGCGAGGGTGCCGTCGAAGTCGAGCCCGACGACCAGCCGGCCGCCGGCGCGGACGAGCGCGGTGTACTGCTGCTCGCCGTCGGCGGTGAGGAACTCCATGAGCGGCAACGCTATGCCCCCGACAGGCCCCTCGTTCAGCGACCCTGCCCGCGGTAGTCGCTGGTGAGGATCACGGTGAGCCGGTCGAAGCGCATCGGCTCGACGGCCGGCCGGATGCGCTCGATGCCGAGGTCCTCAGCGAGCAGTCGGGCCGCGGGGCGCTCCTCTGGCGGGTGGTAGACGGTGGAGGCGGTGATGGTGCCGTACCAGTTGTCCTCGCCGACGACCTGCCACCCGGCGCCGCGCGCCTCGCGGCCGGTGCGGGCTGCGAGACCCGGCACGCCGGAGTTGTTGTAGACCTCGACGTACGTCGCGGCGCGGCGCACGACGGGCTGCTTGCGCTTCGGCTTCGACTTCGGCTTCGCCGTGGGCTCGGCCGTCTCGGACGGGGTGACCTGGGGGGTCGGGGTGGGCGTCGCTGCGGGGATGGCGACCGGCGCCGGCGCGGGCTCGTCGGCAGCGCCACCGGTGGCGAGGTAGAAGACGCCGGCGACGACCACGGCGGCGGTGCTCAGGACGGCGACGGACGCCGGGGCAGCCACTCCGCGCTCGCGGCGGGACCTGCCGCGCACCTCAGACCTCGAAGCCGAGGCGTCGCGCGGAGCGGGCGCGCTGGCGGGCGGCGCGCAGCCGGCGCAGCCGACGGACCAGCAGCGGGTCGTGGGCGAGCGACTCGGGACGGTCGATGAGGGCGTTGAGCACCTGGTAGTACCGGGTGGCGCTCATGTCGAACTTGTCACGGACCGCCTGCTCCTTCGCGCCGGCGTACTTCCACCACTGGCGCTCGAAGTCGAGGATGTCGCGGTCGCGCACGGAGAGCTCGGGCAGGCCGGCCGTGGTCCCGAGGTCGCCGGCGTCGGCCGAGGTGGTGGCGGCTGCGCTGGCGGGGTGGGCGGCGTCCATGGTGACTCCTGGCGATCTGGACGAGCGTGACGAGCGGACGTCGTCAGGATAGGCGACGAACCACAACGATGTCATTACCACCGACCAACCCGTTCCGGGCGCGTCGCCACGCCGGGCAGCGGCGGTCACCGGGGCGCCGTAGGGTGGGCTCGTGAGCCGATCCCAGCGCCGCGGGAGCCCGGAGGCCCCCCACCAGGCCGACCTCGTGATCGTCGCCAACCGTCTGCCGGTCGACCGGGTGGTCAACCCCGACGGCAGCGTCGGGTGGCGCCGCTCCCCCGGCGGTCTCGTCGCCGCGATCGAGCCGGTGATGCGCGCCAACGAGGGTGCCTGGATCGGCTGGCCCGGCAGCACCGACTCCGACCTCGAGCCGTTCGTCGAGGACGGCCTGTCGCTGATCCCGGTCGGGCTGGACGCCCACGAGATCGAGGAGTTCTACGAGGGCTTCTCCAACGGCACCCTGTGGCCGCTCTACCACGACGTCGTGGCCAAGCCGGAGTTCCACCGCGAGTGGTGGGACTCCTACGTGAGGGTCAACGAGCGGTTCGCCGCCCGCGCCGCCGAGGTCGCCGCGGAGGGCGCCACCGTCTGGGTGCACGACTACCAGATGCAGCTGGTGCCGGCGATGCTGCGCGAGCTCCGGCCCGACCTGCGGATCGGCTTCTTCCTGCACATCCCCTTCCCGCCCGCCGAGCTGTTCCAGCAGTTGCCGTGGCGCCGGGAGCTGCTCGAGGGCCTGCTCGGCGCCGACCTGGTCGGCTTCCAGCGGCCCGGCGCGGCGCAGAACTTCGTGCGCCTGGTGCGCCAGCGGGTCGGCCACAAGACCCACCGCGACTCGGTCTACCTGCCCGACGGCCGGATCGTGCAGTCCGGGGCGTTCCCGATCTCCATCGACGTCGCGGGCTTCGAGGAGCTCGCGCGCTCCGAGGCCGTCGGTCGTCGGGCCGCGGAGATCCGCCGCCAGCTCGGCAACCCCCGCAAGATCCTGCTCGGCATCGACCGGCTCGACTACACCAAGGGCATCTACGCCCGGTTGCGCGCCTTCAGCGAGCTCATCGCCCAGGGCGACCTCGACGTCGAGGACGCCGTGTTCGTCCAGGTCGCGACCCCCTCCCGCGAACGGGTGGAGCAGTACCGGGTGCTCCGCGACGACATCGACCGGCTCGTGGGCCGGATCAACGGCGACCTGGGCCGCATCGGCCGCCCGGCGATCAGCTACCTGCACTCCTCCTACCCGCGCGAGGAGATGGCTGCGCTCTACCGGGCCGCCGACATCATGGTCGTCACCCCGCTGCGCGACGGCATGAACCTGGTCGCCAAGGAGTACGTCGCCTGCCGTTACGACGACGACGGCGCCCTGGTGCTCTCGGAGTTCGCCGGCGCGGCCGACGAGCTGCGCCAGGCGTTCCTCATCAACCCCTACGACATCAACGGCATGAAGGCCGCGATCCTCGCCGCCTTCCACGCCGGCCCGAAGGACCTCGCCAAGCGGATGCGGGCCATGCGCAAGACGGTCGCCGACCACGACGTGGAGACCTGGGCCGGAGAGTTCCTGGCCGCGCTCAACGCCGACCTGCGCACCCACGCCAAGACGGTCCGCCCCGCGCGTCGCGCCTGAGGTCGTACCCTCGCCGTCATGGATCTGATCCCCAAGCCGGACCAGGTCGTGTCCGCCGCGAACAACATCGCCCACAAGGTGTTCTACGGAGGGCTCGCCGACCTCCGTCCGATGCCGCGCACGCTGATCGACGACGGCGTGCTGCGCGAGGTCTACCACTACCGACCCAGCGGAGCGTCCCGCACCACCGGCGACCCGGTGCTGCTGGTGACCCCCCTCGCGGCGCCCTCGCTCTGCTTCGACCTGCGCCGGGGGTGCTCGCTCGTCGAGCACTTCGTCCAGCAGGGCCGGCCCACCTACCTCCTGGAGTACGGCGAGGTCTCCTTCGCCAACCGCAGCCTCGGCCTGGAGCACTGGATCGACGAGGTGGTCCCGACCGCGGTGGAGCAGGTCTCCGCGCACGCCGGTGACCGCCCGGTCCACCTGGTCGGCTGGAGCCTGGGCGGCATCTTCGCCGCGCTCACCGCCGCCGACCGCGCCGACCTCCCGATCGGGTCGCTGACGATCGTCGGCTCCCCCTTCGACGTCCGGCAGGTCCCGCTGGTCGCCCCGATCCGGCCGCTGCTGAACCTCAGCGACGGCGGCGGGCTGGTGACCCAGCTCTACCGGGTGATGGGCGGGATCCCGAAGCCCCTGGTCTCGCGGGCCTTCCAGCTCTCGAGCGTCCAGAAGCTGGTGACCAAGCCACTGGTGGTCGCCGGCAACCTCGACGACGCCGACTTCCTCGCCCAGATCGAGGCCGTCGACCACTTCACCTCCCGGATGCTCGCCTACCCCGGCCGCACGTTCGGGCAGCTGTACCACCGTTTCCTCAAGGGCAACCAGCTCGCCCGCGGCCGCCTCGAGCTCGGTGACCGCACCATCGACCTGGCCGCGATCGAGGTGCCCACCCTGGTCTTCGCCGGCGCGACCGACGGGATCGCCCCGATCCGCTCCGTCGAGGCGGTCACCGCGTTGCTGACCGGGACCGACGAGGTGCGCTTCGAGGTGGTCCCCGGCGGTCACCTCGGGATGATCGCCGGGCGTGCTGCGCGGCGTACGACGTGGCGGGTGCTCGACGAGTGGATCGACCAGTGGTCCGCGCGGGGGTCTGCGGAGGCCCCGGCCGAGGACGCCCCCGCGTCGCGCGGCCGGGACGCCACGATCGGCGCGAACCCCCGTCGGCGATACTCCTCGGCAGGCTCGCGCTCCCTCGCCGACCGGTGAACGGGTCGGTCACCCCGGAGGTCGACTGGCGCCTGGGGATCGTCCTCGCGATCCTCGTGCTCGTCGGCGTGGTCGCCTCCCGGCTGGGCCGGCTCGACGTCGGCCGCGACACCGTCGTCTCCTCGCTGCGCGCGGCGCTGCAGCTGGCGGTCGTCGCCCTCGTCATCACCGCCGCCCTCGAGAGCCTCTGGGGCTCAGCCCTCTTCGCGGCGGTGATGCTGGTCGTCGCGTCGTGGACCGCGGCCGGGCGGATGGGGGTGCCCCGACGGGGCCCGGAGCAGGTGGTGCTGGTCGGGGTGGCCCTCGGCGCCGGAGCGCTGCCCGTCGTCGCGCTGATCCTGGGCTCGGGCGTGATCCCCTTCAACGGGCCCGGCCTGGTCCCGACCGCCGGGATCATCATCGGCAACACGATGACGGCCGCCGTGCTCGCCGGCCGCCGCGCCTTCGACGAGCTCGAGCGCTCCTTCGGCGCCTACGAGGCCGGGCTCGCGATCGGCCTGACCAGCCCGGTGTCCTCCTTCGAGGTGCTCCAGCCCAGTGCGAAGGAAGCCCTGAGCCCCGGCTTGGACAAGACCCGTACGGTCGGCCTCGTGACCCTGCCGGGGGCCTTCGTGGGCGTCCTGCTCGGCGGGGGCACACCGCTGGAGGCCGGTGCGGCCCAGCTCCTGGTGCTGGTCGGGCTCGTGGCCGCCCAGGCGATCACCGCCACGGTGCTCCTGCGGCAGATCGCGCAGGCGCGCCTCGTGCGCTCGACCCTCGCGGACCGCTACCCCAACGGGTAGGCCGCACCCAGTACCGCCGCACCCAGTACCCAGGAGGACCGACCCGGTGGACCGATCGCCGTACCGCGCTCTGGTGGCGCTGCTGACCGTGGGCCTGCTGGTCCTCGCCGCCTGCAGCAGCGGGGCCGAGCCGCCCGAGGGCAGCGCCCGGGTGGCGATCGACCGCGCTCCCGACGCCGCCCCCTCGGCCGACGAGCTGCCGGAGTTCGACCGGTACGTCGCGCTCGGCGACTCCTACACCGCGGCGCCGTACGTGCCGCAGACCGACCTGGCCGACGGCTGCCTGCGCTCGGACAGCAACTACCCCGCGATCCTGGCGAGCCGCCTCGCGATCGGGACGCTCGTCGACGTGAGCTGCAGCGCCGCGTCCACGAATGACCTGACCGAGGCCCAGCGCGTCTACGAGGACAACACCGTCCACCCGCAGCTGGATGCCGTCACCCCCGAGACCGACCTGGTGACGGTGGGCCTCGGCGGCAACGACGAGGACCTCTTCCTCACCCTCGTCGGCACCTGCACCTCGGTCTCCGGCGACCTGAGCGGGTCGCCGTGCACGGACCGGCTGGCCCAGCGGGGCGTGGATCTCGACGCGTCGATCGCCCAGGTCGAGGAGAACCTCGTGTCCGCGCTCGAGGCCGTGCAGGAGCGCGCGCCGGACGCCACCGTGGTGCTGGTGGGCTACCCCCACATCGTCCCGCTGCGCGGGGGCTGCGAGCAGCTGCCACTGGCCGAGGGCGACCTCGACCTGGCCCGCGAGCTGACCGCCGGCCTCGACCGCGCGATGGCCGCCGCGGCCCAGGACGCCGGGGTGCTCTTCGCCGCCACCAGGCCGGCGACGCGCGGCCACGACATCTGCGGCGACGAGCCCTGGGTCAATGGCGCGTTCCGCGACCGCAGCCGCGGCCTGGAGTACCACCCGTTCGCCGAGGGGCAGCAGGCCGTCGCCGACGTGGTCACCCAGGTGTTGTCCGAGAACGCGTAGCACCCCCCCGCGCGGGCCCCGGCATCACTAAGGTGCCCTCCATGCCGACCGCTGTGACCGCGACCCCGCTGCTCCGCCGTGAACGCATCGGCTACGGCCTCGGCTCCGTCGCCACCGGCGCGTTCGGCACCGTCCCGGGGCTGATGCTGCTGCCCTACCTGACCGACACCCTCGGCATCGCCGCTGCGGTCGCGGCCGTGATCGTCTTCCTCCCGAAGGCCTGGGACGTCGTCCTCAACCCGATCGCCGGGCGGATCAGCGACCGGAGCACCGACCCCCGCGGCCCGCGCCGCGGCTTCCTCCTCCGCGCCGGGGTGCTGCTCGCGGTCACGTTCGCGCTGATCTTCGCCGGGCCGGCCACGGGGTCGAAGGTCCTCGATGCCACCTGGGTGCTGGTCTTCTTCCTCGGCTGCGCCACGGCGTACGCCTTCTTCCAGGTGCCGTACGTCGCGATGCCGGCCGAGCTCACGTCCAGCTACGACGAGCGCACCCGGCTGATGACCTGGCGGGTGGCGATCCTCGCCTTCACGATCATGCTCTGCGGCGCGTCCGCGCCGGCGGTGCGCGACGCCGTCGGCGGCCGGGAGGGCTACCGGCTGATGGGGGTGCTCATCGCCCTGGTCATCCTCGTGGGGGTCATCGGCGTCTACCGCGGCACCCGCACGGCGCCCGCCGGCCGGGCCGTCGCGGCCGGCGGCACCCTGCGCGAGCAGCTGCGGGTCGTCGCCGCGTCGGCGGACTTCCGCGTGCTGCTGACGACGTTCGTGATCCAGGCGCTCGCCGTCGGCGCGATGCTCGCCGGGGTCGACTACCTCGCCCGCCACGTGCTCGGGCAGACCGGGGCCTCGACGTTGCTGTTCGTCTGCTTCGTCGCACCCGCGCTGCTGCTCACCCCGGTGTGGGCACGGATCGGCGAGCGGATCGGCAAGAAGCAGGGGTACGTCGCGTCCTCGCTCGTGCTCGCCACCGGCGCCCTGCTCGTCGTCCTCGCCCGCGAGGTCCCGGCGGTCGTGGTGTTCGCGTCAGTCACGCTCATCGGCGTCGGGTACGCCGGCTGCCAGATGTTCCCGCTCGCGATGCTGCCCGACGCCGCCGCCGTCGACGCCGCGCGCTCGGGCAGCAACCGGGCGGGGGTCTTCACCGGCGTGTGGACCGCCGGCGAGACGCTCGGGCTCGCGCTCGGGCCGGGGGTCTTCGCCCTCATCCTCGCGCTGGGCGACTACCGCTCCTCGGCCGGCGGCGGCGTCACCCAGCCCGACTCCGCGCTCACCGCGATCGTCCTCGGCTTCTCCGTCTTGCCCGCCGTCCTCGTCGTCGCCAGCCTGTGGTGGCTGCGGCGCTACACCCTGACCGCCGAGGAGGTGGCTGCCGCGCACGCCGCCGCCCTCCCCCCTGGCACCGACCCCGGCACCGACCTAGCGATGGAGACCCCGTGACCGACGCCCCTTCCGTCCTCGACCGCCTGCACGCACTCCAGGCCGGCGACCTGCCGACCCACGGCGGGCGCACCCTCGCCTACGTCTACGACTCCGGGCTCGCCGAGGCCGACGAGGTGGGCCGGCAGGCGGTCGCGGCCTTCGCGTCCTCCAACGGCCTCGATCCGACCGCGTTCCCGAGCATGCTGACGATGGAGAACGAGCTCGTGGGCTTCGCCGCCGACCTGCTCGACGCGCCCCCGGACGCCGTGGGCTCGGTGACGTCGGGCGGCACCGAGTCGGTGCTGCTGGCCGTGCAGGGCGCCCGGGACGCACGCCCCGACGTGCAGCGGCCACGGATGGTGGTGCCCTCGACGATCCACGCCGCCTTCCTCAAGGGCGCGCACTACTTCGGGGTCGAGGCGGTGGTGGTCGACGTCGGTGACGACTACCGCGCGCTCCCTGCCGCCATGGCGGCCGCGGTGGACGAGGCACCCGAGGACACCGTGCTGGTGGCGGTCAGCGCGCCGTCGTACGCGCACGGGGTGGTGGACCCGGTGGCCGAGGTGGCCGCCCACGCCGCAGCGCGCGGGATCCGCTGCCACGTCGACGCCTGCATCGGCGGGTGGGTGCTGCCGTACGCCGCCCGCCTGGGCCGTGAGCACCACCCGTGGACGTTCGCGGTCGACGGCGTCACCAGCATCTCCGTGGACCTGCACAAGTACGGCTACACGCCCAAGGGTGCCTCGATCCTGCTGCACCGCAGCTCCGAGTTGCGCCGGCCGCAGTACTTCGCGCGCGCCGACTGGCCCGGTTACACGATGCTCAACTCGACGATGCAGTCGACGAAGAGCGGCGGCCCGCTGGCCGCGGCATGGGCGGTCGTCCAGACGATCGGGGACACCGGCTATCACGACCTCGCGGTGCAGGTCTTCGCCGGCGTCGATGCCCTCGTGGACGGGATCGGCCGGATGGACGGGGTCGAGGTCATGGTGGAGCCGGACTCCACGCTCATCGCCTTCACCACCGACGACACGTGCGACGTGTTCACGCTGACCGACGAGATGAACGCGGCCGGCTGGTACGTCCAGCCCCAGCTCCGGTACGGCGACATCCCCGCCAACGTGCACCTCTCGCTCTCCGCGGCGACCGCGCCCCGGGTCCCGGAGTTCCTCACGGCGCTGGAGAAGGGTGTCGCGGCCGCGCGGGAGGCAGGCCCGGTGACCGTCGACGCGGGGATCGCCGACTACATCCGCGCCCTGGACCCCGCCGCGCTGACCGACGCCGACTTCGACGGCCTGCTCGTCGCCGCCGGGCTCGTCCCCGCCGACGGGGGCGACGGCACCCTCGCGCTGCCGGACCGGATGGCCGACGTCAACGCGATGCTCGACCTCGCGTCGCCACGGCTGCGGGAGGCCCTCCTCATCGCGTTCCTCGACCGGCTGCAGCGGCCGGTGCGGGGCTGAGCGGCGCGCGGCACCGTCGTAGGGTCGGGCCCCGTGAGCGCGCTGACGGGACTGGTGGAGAAGGGCCTCGTGGCCCCCGACTGGGCCGAGGCCCTGGCGCCCGTCGACCCGGTGATCACCGAGATGGGGGCCTTCCTCCGCGAGGAGCTCGCCGCCGGGCGTGACTACCTGCCCCGCGGCGAGGCCGTGCTACGCGCCTTCGAGCGTCCGCTCGCCGAGGTGAAGGTGCTGGTCGTCGGCCAGGATCCCTATCCCACGCCCGGGCACGCCGTGGGGCTGTCGTTCTCCGTCGGTCGGGACGTGCGGCCGCTGCCGCGCAGCCTCAGCAACATCTACCGCGAGCTCGCCGACGACCTCGGTCTGCCGCCTGCGGAGCACGGCGACCTCACCGGCTGGGCCGAGCAGGGCGTGCTGCTGCTCAACCGGTGCCTCACCGTGCGCCCGGGCGAGGCCGCCTCGCACCGCGGCCGGGGGTGGGAGGCCGTCACGGAGCAGGCGATCCGGGTGCTGGCGGCCCGCGCCGAGCAGGGTCAGCCGCTGGCGGCGGTCCTGTGGGGGCGGGACGCCCAGGGGTTGGCGTCGCTGCTCGACCCGATCCCGTCCGTGGCCTCGGCACACCCCTCCCCGCTCTCAGCGTCGCGCGGGTTCTTCGGGTCACGCCCCTTCAGCCGGGTCAACGCGCTGCTCGTCGAGCAGGGCGGGGAGCCCGTCGACTGGCAGGTGCGCTGACGCGCGTCCCGGGCCTGTCGGGCCTCCGGAGTTGCTCAGCCGTCGAGCGTGCGGAGTCCGGACTCCTCGATGTTGCGGCGCACCTGCGTGGCGATCGCCGTCAGCTGGCCGACCTGCTCGCGGCTGAGCCCCTCGAAGACGAGCGAGCGGACGGTCTCGACGTGCTGGGGGGCGGCAGCCACGACGGCCTGCCAGCCGTCGTCGGTGAGGACCGCCAGGGTGGTACGGCGGCTCGCGGGGTCCGGCGTACGGCGCACCCAGCCGCGGGTCTCGAGCTTCTTGACCACGTGGGAGAGCCGCGACAGCGAGGCGTTGGTCTGGGCGGCGAGCTCGCTCATCCGCAGGGTGTGGTCCTCGGCCATGGAGAGCATCGCGACGACCTGGTAGTCGAAGTGGGTCAGGCCGGCGTCGCGGAGCAGCTGGGAGTCGAGGGCCGGTCCGAGCCGCAGGACGACGCCGACGAGGGCCAGCCAGGCCTCGCGCTCCTCGTCGTCGAGCCATCGGGGTGTGGTCACGGGGCGTGACTCTAGCCGCCGTGTTTATCTTGAAGATTCAAGTGTTGAAGATTAGAGTGGATCCATGACCACCGCCCCGATGCCCGCGCTCTACCTCGGCCACGGCGCACCCCCGCTGCTGGACGACCCGGTGTGGTCGGGCCAGCTGCGGGACTGGGCGACCGACCTGCCCCGCCCCACCGCGATCCTCATCGTCTCCGCCCACTGGGAGTCGGCGCCCGTGTCGCTCAGCGCGACCGCGCCCGGCGCCCCGCTGGTCTACGACTTCGGCGGATTCGCGGAGAAGTACTACCGAGAGACCTACGCGACCCCCGACGCCTCGGCGCTGGCCGCCCGGGTGGCCGCGATGATGCCGCGCACCGAGCCGGTCCACCAGCACCCCAGCCGGGGCCTCGACCACGGCGCGTGGGTGCCGCTGAAGATCATGTACCCCGACGGCGACATCCCCGTCCTGCAGATGTCGCTGCCCACCCACGACCCGGGCCGGTTGATGGAGCTCGGCCGCCGGCTGCGCCCGCTGCGTGACGAGGGCGTCCTCGTCATCGGCTCCGGCTTCCTCACCCACGGCCTGCCGTTCCTCAGGGAGTTCCGCATCGAGGCCGCCGCCCCCGGCTGGTCACGCGACTTCGACGCCTGGGCCGGCGAGGCCCTGGCCCGCGGCGACGTCGATGAGCTGGCGTCGTACGCCGACAAGGCCCCGGGCATGCCGTACGCCCACCCCACCGTCGAGCACTACACCCCGCTCTTCGTCACCCTCGGCGCCGCGACCGACCCCGAAACCCCCGGTGACCAGCGCATCGACGGCTACTGGATGGGCCTCTCCAAGCGCTCGTTGCAGGTCGCCTGAGCCCCACGAGTCCCCGGCCGCCCCTCCACCTACGCCGACCGCCAGCGCAGGGCGAGGGCGAGGAGGAGGGCGAGGCAGGTCGCGGTGACGGTGACGGCGAAGGCAGGGGTGTGGCCGCCGGAGTCGGCGAAGTGGTCGGCGAGACGCCCAGCGGTGGCGGAGCCCACCGCGTACCCGATCCCGGTGGAACCGGCGAGCATGGTCATCGCGACGCCGATGCGGTCGGGGGCTACGACGGTGCCGGCCATGGCAAAGGTCGAGATCATGTACGGCGCCACCGCGAAGCCGAGCAGCCCGATCACCAGCACCAGCGACCCGATCGTGTCGACCAGGAGCAACGGAGCGGAGAGCACCACCAGCGCCCCCGAGGCCACGACCAGCCGCGTGGCGTAGCTGATCCGCTCCGGTAGCGCCGCGACGGCAAGCCCGGCGATCGCGCTGCCGATGCCGAGCGTGGCGTGGATGAGGCCGGCGAGGCCGGGCTGCCCCTCGGCGGTCGCGAGCACGGTGGCGCCGGTCTGGGTGCCGCCGAAGAGCACGCCAATGAGGAACTGCGCCCCCGCGAGCACCAGCAACACACCGGTGAGCACTCTGCCGGTCGCCCGCGAACTGCCCGCGACCGGACGGGTCAGCGTCGCAGTCTCGTGGAGCGCGAACCAGGACCCGAATGCCGCGAGCAGCAGGCCTGCGGCGACGAGCGCCCCACCGGGCGAGACGAGCACCGCGACCAGGCCGACCGCGGCCGGGCCGGCCACGAAGGAGATCTCGTCGGTGGCGCCCTCGTAGGAGAAGGCCGCGTCGACGAGGCGCCGCTTCCGCTCGGGCGTCTCCGCCGCGAGGATTGGTCGCCACCGCACCCGTGCCAGCGGGCCGACCTGCGGGATGGCCAGGCCCGCGAGGGCCGAGAGCCCGATCAGCACCACCGCGGGTGCGGCCGCCTCCGCCGCCGTGACCAGCGCGACGAGCCCGGCCCCGCCCGCGAGCGACTGGCCGAGCACCACCCAGCGCTGCCCGTACCGGTCGGCGAGCGTCCCGAAGACCGGGGCGCCGAGCGCGTTCGCCACCGCGAGGGACCCGGCCGAGGCGCCCCCGAGCCCGTAGCTGCCGGTCACCCCGCTGACCAGGACCAGCGCGCCCATCTGGCTCATGGCGAGCGGGACCCGCCCGAGGAAGGCTACGGCGAGGTAGGCGGGCCCGACGGTGCGCAGCAGGGCGCGGTAGGAATCGATCGCAGACAAGGCCCGCGGAGCCTAGCGGCGCACGACCGCGCGAGCCAACCGCCGACGGCGTCATGGTGCTGGCGCACGGTGCGGTGCTGGACCGCTCCCAGGTGCGGTCCTCGCTCGCCGGCGCGCCGCCGTGGCGGGACTACACCCTCAGCGACGTCCGCCTGGTCCCGGTCGGGCCGGCGACCGCGGCCCTGGTCTACCGGGCCCGCGCGATCCGCGGCAAGGACGACGTCTTCGACGCGCTCATGACCAGCGTGTACGTACTCGACGGCCCCCGGCCGCTGCTCGCGCTCTACCAGCAGACGCCCGCCCCGCCCCGCTGAGCCGGCGTACGAACCGCGTCAGCGCCCGAGCTTGCGGGCGATGGTCATCGCCTTGAGCGACGTGGCGCGGTGCTTGGCGTACTCCTCCGGGTCGCGCGGCGCGGTCATGACCTGCTTCTTGAGCACCGCGAGGTTCTGCACGTCGGTGTACTTCAGCAGGCCCTGCTCGCCGTGGCGGGCGCCGACGCCGGACTGCTTGACGCCGCCGCTCGGCGTCCCCTTGGAGGCGTACGCCGCCGCGAAGCCCTCGTTGATGCTCACGTTGCCGCTCTGGATGCGGGCCCCCACGCGTGCGGCCGCCTCGAGGTCGGTGCCCCAGACGCTGGCCGACAGTCCGTAGTCGGTGTCGTTGGCGAGCCGAACCGCGTCGTCGACGGAGTGGTAGCGGTGCAGCGCGACGACCGGACCGAAGGTCTCGCAGGACCCGGTGAGCATGTCGGTGGTGACGCCCTCGAGGATCGTCGGCTCGAAGAACGCCGGACCCAGGTCCGGCCGCTCCCGACCGCCGGTGACCACGGTGGCGCCCTTGGCGACGGCGTCGGCGACGTGCTCGGAGACGCGGTCCTTGTGGTCGACCGAGATCAGCGACCCGACCTCGGGGGTGAAGTCGTAGGCAGCGCCCACGCGCAGGTCCTCGACCGCGGCGACGAAGCGCTCCCTGAAGGAGTCGTAGAGGGAGTCGTGGACGTACATCCGCTCCACGTGCATGCACACCTGGCCGGTGTTGCGGAAGACCGCGTCGAGCGCACCCGGGACGACCTCGTCGAGGTTCGCGTCGGGCAACACGAGCATCGGGTTCTTGCCGCCGAGCTCGAGACAGGCGCCGATGAGGTTCTGGCCCGCCCGCTGGCCGATGAAGCGGCCGGTCTGGGTGGACCCGGTGAACATCACGTAGTTGGCGTGGTCGATGACCGGCGGCCCGACCACCGGACCGTCGCCGCAGACGACCTGGAAGAGCCCCTTCGGCAGGCCCGCCTCGTAGAGCAGGTGCACGCCGTACAGCGGGCTGAGGGCGGTCTTGTTGTCGGGCTTGAGCACGACGCCGTTGCCGGCCAACAGCGCCGGGATGGCGTCCGAGATGCCGGTGGCGAACGGGAAGTTCCACGGCGCGATGATGCCGACGACGCCCTTGGGCTGGCGGATTTCGGTGGACGTGCTCACGAACGGGATCGGACCGGGGCGCTTGATCGGGCGGAGCAGCTTCTCCACGCGCGGCAGGTAGTAGTTCATGATCATCAGCGGGTCGACGGTCTCCTCGACCGCCATCCGCCGCGCCTTGCCGCTCTCGACCTGGATCAGGTCGGCGATGGTGTCGTTGTGCTTGACCAGCAGCGAGAAGAACTTCTTGAAGACCTTCACCCGCTTGCGGACCGGCCACTGCGACCAGGTCTCCTGAGCCTTGCGGGCCTGGGCGAACGCCGCGGCGACGTCGTCCGGCGTCGACTGCGGCAGCGCGGTGACGACCTCGCCGCTGTAGACCTCGGTGAGCTTCCAGGTGTCGCCGCCGCTGGCCGGCACGATCGCGGTGATCTGGTCCAGCAGAGCATCGGAGACGGAGGGGGGCAGGCTCATGCGGGGTTCTCCTCGGGGTGCTCGGCAGCGGGGGCGCTGTGGGCTGCCCGCTGCTCGTAGGCGGCGCGGGCGGGGTCGGCGAGCGCGGCCAGGGCGACCTTGTCGCCACCGCTGGCGCGCATCGTCCACTCGCCCAGGCGCGAGGGCATCAGTCCGCCCACGCGCAAGGTGGTGTCGATGATGGCGGGCACGTAGACGTTCATCCGGGGCTTGCGGACGACGGACAGCACCGCGTCGGCGACCTGCTCGGGGGTCGCCGGGGAGATCCCCCCGGTCTTGGTGAAGCCGGTGGCTAGCTCGGTGCTCACCATCCCGGGGTGCACGGCCGAGACGTCGACCCCGGCCTCGTCGGCGCGCAGCTCGAAGTGCAGCGCGTTGCTGAACATCGAGACCGCCGCCTTGCTGGCGCTGTAGGTCGCCGCGCCCGCGACCGGGGAGCGGCCCGCGGCCGAGGAGATGTTGACGACGTGGCCGTCGCGCTGACCGCGTCCCTTGAAGCGCCGGACCAGCTCCTTGGTGCTCACCAGCACCGCCATCAGGTTGAGCTCGACGATGGCGCGGGTGGTGGCCGCCGGCTCGTCCTCGATGCGGTTCAGCGGCATGATCCCGGCGTTGTTGATCCAGACGTCGATGCGCCCCTGCTCGGTCTCGATCCGGTCGATGACGCCCGGCAGCCCCTCGAGGTCGGTGACGTCGCAGCCGTACGACGCCCCGTCGACCTCGGCAGCCACGGCGGCCGCCGCATCGGCGTCCAGGTCGAGGAGGACCATCCGTGCCCCCTCCGCGGCGAGGGCGCGCGCCGTGGCGGCACCGATGCCCCGCCCGCCGCCGGTGAGCACGACCAGGCGGCCGGAGACCGCGCGCTCCCGGGCCACGTCAGTGCCCCAGGATGAGCTCGGCGGCGCGCTCACCGATCATCATCGCCGGCGCATTCGTGTTGCCACCGACGATGCTCGGCATGATCGAGGCGTCGGCCACGCGGAGGCCCTCGATCCCACGGACCCGCAGCTCCGGGTCGACCACGGCGCTCTCGTCGACGCCCATCTTGCAGCTGCCGACCGGGTGGTAGACGGTCGTGGCGCGCAGCGGGATCTCCTTGAGCAGGGCCTTGTCGTCGGCGTACTGGGCACCGGGGTTGCGCTCGCCGCTGACGCCGCCAGCGATGCCCGGCGCCTTCATGGCCTCGCGGATCTGCTTCATGCCCTCGAGCAGGACCTGTGCGTCGTCGGAGTTCGAGAGGAAGCCGGGGTCGATGAGCGGCGCCGCCAACGGGTCGGCCGACGCGAGCCGGATCGAGCCGCGGCTCTTGGGGTAGATCAGCGTGGAGAAGACCGTGAGCCCGGGCTTGGGGTCGACGTAGTGGCGGCCCGGCGCGTCCTGGTTCGGCGCGGGGTAACCCCACGGCAGCGCCAGGATCTGGATGTCGGGGACGTTGGTGGCCAGCGAGGAGCGGATGAAGCCGTTGACCTCGAAGACGGTGCGTGCGACCCAGGTGTTGCCGCGGGTGAACTCCTTGACCACCGCCTTGCCGAAGTACGCGGCGTTGCTGAAGTTGACCGCCGAGGTCATGTCGAAGGTCAGCGGCACGAACATGTGGTCGTGCAGGTTGTCGCCGACGGGGAGGTCTGCCTTGACCTCGATGCCGAGGTTGCGCAGGTGGTCGGCCGGGCCGATGCCGGAGAGCTGGAGCAGCTGCGGGGACTGGTAGGCGCCAGCGGAGAGGACGACCTCCTCCTCGGCGTGGATGATGTGCGTGCCGGTCTTGTCGACCACCTCGACGCCGGTGGCCCGGCCGTTCTCGATGACCACGCGGGTCACCTGGGCACCGGTCATCACCGTCAGCCGGCCGATGCCGTGGTTGTCGAGGTAGGCGACCGAGGAGCTGTAGCGCAGGCCGTTTGCGGCGCTCTGCTGGACGACCGACATGCCGTCCTGGGTCTCGCCGTTGTAGTCGTCGATCTCCGGGATGCCAGCGGTCTCCGCCATCGCGCTGAGGAAGGCCTGGGAGGCGGGGGTGATGTCCTTGACCTTGGTCACCTCGACCGGGCCGCCCTCGCCGCGCAGCGCGCTGGCGCCGCCCTCCCAGTTCTCCATCTTCTTGTAGGCGGGGAGCACGTCGTCCCAGCCCCAGCCCTTGTTGCCGTCGGCCGCCCAGTCGTCGTAGTTCTGCTTGTTGCCGCGCACGAAGATCATGCCGTTGATCGAGCTGGAGCCGCCGAGCACCTTGCCGCGAGTCGCGGGCAGCTTGCGGTCCAGCGCGCTCTTCTGCGGCACCGTGTAGAAGCCCCAGTCGAGCTTCTTCTTCAGCTGCGGGATGTTGTGGAAGACGGCGATGAGGCCGGGCTTGCGGACGAACTTCGACTTGTCGGCACTGCCGGCCTCGATGAGGACCACGCTGGCCCCTGCGTCTGCGAGCCGACGGGCCACGATGGCTCCTGCCGAGCCCGCCCCCACGACGATGTAGTCCGCCTTGCGCATGCCTCACACCTCTTCTGCCGAACGCCGACCCACGCCGCGTGACGTGGCACACAAACTGTAACGCGTTCTACTTCGCCGCGGGAAGGGTTCCACGCTTCGACAACACCCGCGCGCGGCCGCGAGACTGGCCGGCGTGAACATCCTCTCCATCCAGTCGTCGGTCGCCTACGGCCACGTCGGCAACTCCGCCGCCGTCTTCCCGCTCCAGCGCCTCGGGATCGAGGTGTGGCCGGTCAACACCGTCCACTTCTCCAACCACACGGGGTACGGCGCCTGGCGCGGCCCGCTGCTGGCCGCCGAAGACGTCGCTGCCGTGATCGCGGGCATCGACGACCGCGGGGCGCTGGCCGAGGCCGACGCCGTGCTCTCGGGCTACCAGGGCGGCGAGGAGGTGGGCGCGGTCATCCTCGACGCGGTCGCGCGGGTGAAGGAGCTCAACCCCGAGGCGGTCTACTGCTGCGACCCGGTCATGGGCGACGTCGGTCGCGGCTTCTTCGTCCGGCCCGGCATCCCCGAGTTCATGCGCGACCGCGTGGTCCCGCGCGCCGACATCATCACCCCGAACCACTTCGAGCTCGACTTCCTCGCCGGGCGGGCGACCGACACCCTCGAGGAGGTGCTCGACGCCGTCGACACCGTCCGTGCCCGCGGGCCGCAGGAAGTCCTGGTCACCAGCATCCTGCACGAGGACACGGAGCCGGGGACCGTGGAGATGCTCGCTGTCAGCGGCGGTGAGGACGGGGCGGCGTACGCGCTGACGACGCCGCTGCTGCCGATCACCCCGAACGGCTGCGGCGACATGACCGCTGCGCTCTACCTCGCCCACCTGCGCACCACCGGCTCCCCCGCCACCGCGCTGAGCCGGGTCGCCTCCTCGGTCTTCTCCGTCCTGGAGCGGACCCTGGCGGCCGGGACCCGGGAGATCCAACTGGTCGCCTCCCAGCACGACATCGCCCACCCGGCCGACCGTTTCGCCGTACGCCGGGTGCGCTGACCCCGGCAGGGCCCCGACACACACGACGACGCCCCCGGTCCGTACGGACCGGGGGCGTCGTGCGTCGTGCGGGGGACTCAGCGATCAGTGACCGTGGCCGTGACCGTGACCGGCGGCTGCCGACTCGTCCTCGTCCGCGGGCTTCTCGACGATGAGGGTCTCCGTCGTGAGCAGCATGCCCGCGATGGAGGCGGCGTTGGTGAGCGCCGCCTTGCTGACCTTCACCGGGTCCAGGACACCCTGGGCGACGAGGTCGCCGTACTCACCGGTCGCGGCGTTGTAGCCGTGGCCGACAGCACCGGTGCGGACGTTCGAGACGACGACGTAGCCCTGCTCGCCACCGTTCTCGGCGATCCAGCGCAGCGGCTCGTCGATGGCCTTGCGGACCACGCGGACGCCCACGGCCTCGTCGCCGGTGAGCCCGAGGTCGCCCTCGAGCGCAGCGGCGGCGTGCACCATCGCGGAGCCACCGCCGGCGACGATGCCCTCCTCGATCGCGGCGCGCGTCGCGGAGACGGCGTCCTCGATGCGGTGCTTCTTCTCCTTCAGCTCCACCTCGGTGACGGCGCCGACCTTGACGACGCACACGCCCCCGGCGAGCTTCGCGAGGCGCTCCTGGAGCTTCTCGCGGTCCCAGTCGGAGTCGGTGTTGTCGATCTCGGCCTTGATCTGGTTGACGCGGCCCGCGACCTCGGCGGCGTCACCGGAACCCTCGACGATGGTGGTCTCGTCCTTGGTGACCACCACGCGACGGGCATGGCCGAGCACCTCGAGGCCGACCTGGTCGAGCTTGAGGCCGACCTCGGGGGCGATGACCTGACCACCGGTCAGGGTCGCGATGTCCTGCATCATCGACTTGCGGCGGTCGCCGAAGGCCGGGCTCTTCACCGCGACCGCGTTGAAGGTGCCGCGGATCTTGTTGACCACCAGGGTCGAGAGCGCCTCGCCCTCGACGTCCTCGGCGAGGATGAACAGCGGCTTGCCGGCCTGGATGACCTTCTCCAGCAGCGGCAGGAGGTCGGCGATCGCCGAGATCTTGCCCTGGTGCAGGAGGATGTAGGGGTCGTCGAGGACGGCCTCCATGCGCTCCGGGTCGGTGACGAAGTACGGCGACAGGTAGCCCTTGTCGAACTGCATGCCCTCGGTGAAGTCGAGCTCGGTGCCCATGGTGTTGGACTCCTCGACGGTGATGACACCGTCCTTGCCGACCTTGTCGAAGGCCTCCGCCAGGAGCGACCCGATGTGGGAGTCGCGGGAGGAGACGGTCGCGACCGCGGCCATGTCCTCCTTGGAGTCGATGTCGCGGGCGGCGTCGCTCAGCGCGCCGCTGACGGCCTCGACGGCCTTGTCCATGCCGCGCTTGAGCCCCATCGGGTTCACGCCGGCGGCCACGGCACGCAGGCCCTGGTGGACCATCGCCTGGGCGAGGACCGTCGCGGTCGTCGTCCCGTCACCGGCGACGTCGTTGGTCTTGGTCGCGACCTCCTTGGTGAGCTGGGCACCGAGGTTCTCGAACGGGTCGTCCAGCTCGATCTCACGCGCGACGGTCACACCGTCGTTCGTGATCGTGGGGGCTCCCCACTTCTTGTCGAGGACGACGTAGCGGCCCTTGGGGCCGAGCGTCACCTTGACGGCGTTGGCGAGGGCGTCGACGCCGCGCTCGAGAGAGCGGCGTGCCTCCTCGTCGAACTCCAGGATCTTGGGCATTGAATCTCCTTCTCGGATGTTCGGGGGCCATCAGGCCACTGGCGAAAACGGCACCCGCCCGGCAAGGCGGGGGCGCGCAGGCGACCTTCGAGCGGTGCTGGTCGTCGAGCGCGCCCACCGCTGCCGGGCGGGATACCGATTCGTCAGGAGACGATGGCGAGGACGTCGCGGGCGGAGAGGATCAGGTACTCCGCACCGCCGTACTTGACCTCGGTGCCGCCGTACTTGCTGTAGATGACCTTGTCGCCCACGCTGACGTCCATCGGGATGCGCTCGTCGCCGTCCTCGTTGAACCGGCCGGGGCCGACGGCCACGACCTCGCCCTCCTGGGGCTTCTCCTTGGCGGTGTCCGGGATGACCAGGCCGGAAGCCGTGGTCTGCTCGGCGTCGAGCTGCTTGACGACGATCCGGTCCTCGAGAGGCTTGATGCTGACCGACACGATGTCGACCTCCACTTTCGGCTGAAGTGTGTGCTGAATTTGTCTTGGGATGCTCGTCCCGTCACGCCGTCGCGGGGGTCGTGCCGGTGCGAGCTGTTGGCACACTCATGGGGAGAGTGCTAACTCGAATCTAGGCCCGGCTTAGCACTCGGTCAAGTCGAGTGCCAGGGTTCGGGCCGAGGCCGCCCCGCTCCGCGCTCGGGGGACGGCTGGTTGGATGGCGGCGTGGACCTCGACGCCTTCCGCTGGCTGCTCACCGACGCCGGCCAGACCCTCCTCGCCGAGGCCGAGCGCGCGTACGCCGAGATCCCCGACCCCGTCGCCCGGGCCACGGCCGTGCGTCGCTCCGGAGCCACCGCCGAACGCGCCTCGGCGGCCCTCACCCAGGCCGAGCTGCGGATCCGTGCCGTGACCAAGCTCGAAGACCTCGCGCCCCGGATGTACTTCACCCCCGACGGCCTCGAGCAGGCGACCCGGCTGCGGGTGGCCCGGCACCGGGCCGGGCGGCTCGCCGCCGCCGCACCGTCGTCCGTCCTCGACCTGGGCTGTGGGATCGGCGGGGACCTGGTCGCCGTCGCCGAGACCGGCCTGACGGTCGCCGGGGTCGACACCGACCCGCTGCGGGTGGCCGTCGCGCAGGCGAACCTCGACGCCCTCGGCCTGGCCGGTGCAGTCCAGCAGGCCGACGGCACCACGCTCGACCTGAGCGGCTTCGGTGTCGTCTTCGCCGACCCGGCCCGCCGGGGTGCCCGCGGACGGGTGTTCGACGCCGAGGGCTGGACACCACCGTGGCCGTTCGTCCTCTCCCTGCTCGCCCGCGCCTCCGCGGTCAAGGTCGCCCCGGGGCTCCCCCACGAGCTGCTGCCCGACGGCGTGGAGGCGGAGTGGGTCAGCGACCGCGGTGACGTCAAGGAGGCCGTGCTCTGGTCCTCGTGGCTGGCGACCTGCCGACGCCGCGCGACCGTGCTCGGTCCCGGTGGACTGGCCACGCTGACCGAGGAGGACGACCCCTGGACCGACCGCGTGGCCGACCGCCCCGTCGGTGACGTCTCCGACTACCTCTACGAGCCCGACGGAGCGGTCATCCGCGCTGGCCTGGTCACCGCTGTCGCTGCCGGCGTCGAGGGCCACCTGGTCGACCCGTGCATCGCCTGGGTCAGCGCCGGGTCGGCGTACCGCACGCCGTTCGCCCGGGGTTACCGCGTCCTCGAAGAGGTCCCGTACCGCGAGAAGCAGCTGCGCGCCGCCCTCCGCGAGCGCCGGGTGGGCTCATTGACGATCAAGACCCGCGGTGTCGACGCCGTCCCCGAGCAGCTGCGCAAGCGGCTCGACCTCGCCGGCGACGTGACCGCCACCCTCGTCCTGACCCGCGTCGCCGACAAGGGCCGTGCCTTCCTCGTCGACCCGCTCTGACCCCGGCGCCACCCGATCGCGACACGTGGGTGATCTGGTGCCACCTGGTGGCACCAGATCACCCGACCGATGCCTCCGCGACCGGACAGCCGGTGCCACACGTGCTCGGTCGATCGCGCCAGCCCGCCCGCCGGAGGAGGACGGCGAGCTTCGCCGCGGTCAGACAGGGTCGGTCGAAGACCTGTCCATAGGACAGTCGGACGGTGCGGACGCCGTCGAGGCCGGCGTCGAGGTCACGCTCCATGTCGGCGTCGCGGGCCCGGGCCGAGTCGTGGAACAACCGGCCGTCGAGCTCGACGACCAGCCCACCCGGGTAGTCGACGTCCCGGTAGACCACGCCGGTGCTGGCACGCGCCTGCCGCTGGCGCCGGCCGCGCGGCAGTCCGTGCGGTCGCTCGACCAGCGCGAGGTGTCCGTGCTCGAGCACCGAGCAGGTTCCGGCGGCGAGGTCGTCGAGCACCCCGCTCCACCACCGACGCTGCGGCACCCGGGACCGCCGGTCGAGCGCCTCGCGCAGACGCGCCGGTGTCGTCGAGCGGGCAGCGACCGAGGTGGTCAGCACGCCGATCGCGTCGAGTGCGGAGCGCGAGGCCACCGCGAGCGCGGTGTCCAGTGCCGCGTCCTCGACCCGCTGACGAGGAGGGCCGAGGTTCCACCGGACCTGCTCATCGAGGTGCAGGAGTCGGTGGACGCGGACGCCCCTCACGTCGGCGACCCGACGACCGTGCGCGACGGCGACGTGGATCTGCTCCTCGTCCTGGTCGCGTCGACCCGGACCGTGCTCGGCACGGAGAGCCGAGGGCCCGCAGAGAGCAGACGACCAGGCATGGAGGGCTCCGGCCCAAGCGCGCTGCTGCCAGGTCGGCGGCCCGGTGTGGTCGACGTACACCCCGGGGTGGACGAGCGCCAGTGCGCCGCGGCGCAGCAGTCCACGGACGTCGTGCGGCGCCAGGCCCAGGTCGGTCAGCTGTCGGCGTGAGACCACGCCGGACTGCTCACGAAGCAGGGTCGGGAGGTCGTCGGGCATCGCGACAGCCTGCCCGGGCCAAGACGATCGCGTGAGGACCCTGTGGATGACGTGGGTGATCTGGTGCCACCTGGTGACACCAGATCACCCACGTCCTGGCACAGATGCCCGCTCAGGCGCCGAGACCGGCCCTCTCGGCGCCGATGGTCGTGTCGTCGCCGTGACCGGTGTGCACGACCGTGTCGTCAGGGAGGCCGAGGAGGCGGGTACGGATCGACTCCTTGATGAGGTTCTCGTCCGAGAACGAGCGCCCGGTCGCGCCGGGGCCACCTTGGAAGAGCGTGTCGCCGGTGAAGACGCAGCCGAGGTCGGGGGCGTGGAAGCAGACCGCACCCGGGGCGTGGCCCGGGGTGTGGATCACCTGCAGCACCGTGCCGGCGATCTCGATCGTCCGTCCGTCGGTGAGGTCGGCATCCCAGAGCTCGTCGGGGTGGGTCAGCTCCCAGACCGGCTTGTCGTCGGGGTGCAGCAGGAGCGGCGCCTGGGTGCGCTCGCGCAGCGCCGGCGCCACCCGCACGTGGTCGTCGTGGGCATGGGTGAGCAGGATCGCCCGCACCCTCCGGCCCCCGACGACCGCCATGATCCCGTCGACGTCGTGGGGGGCGTCGATGATCACGCACTCGTGGTCGTTGCCGACCACCCACACGTTGTTGTCGACGTCGAAGGTCTCCCCGTCGAGGGAGAACGTCCCCGACGTGGTGCCGTGGTCCACGCGTGCGGTCATCAGAGCACCACCACCGATCGCAGGACGTCCCCGGAGTGCATCCGGTCGAACGCCGCCTCGACGTCGTCGATGCCGATCTCCTCGGTGACGAAGGCGTCCAGGTCGAGCCGACCCTGCTGGTAGAGGTCGACCAGCATCGGGAAGTCGCGCTCGGGCAGGCAGTCGCCGTACCAGCTCGACTTCAGCGCCCCGCCGCGACCGAACACGTCGATGAGGGGGAGGTCGGGGACCTTCATGTCCGGGGTCGGGACCCCGACGAGGACCAGCACCCCGGCCAGGTCGCGGGCGTAGAAGGCCTGCTTCCAGGTCTCGGGGCGCCCGACCGCCTCGACGACGACGTCGGCTCCCTCGGCCCCGTCGTACGTCACGGCGCAGATCCGCTTGATCTCCTCGACCGGGTCGACCGACGAGGAGTCGACGAGATGCGTGGCACCGAGCCGCTTCGCGGCCTCGAGCTTCTTCGGGTCGATGTCGACCGCGATGATCGGGCTGGCCCCCGCGAGCGCCGCACCGGCGACCGCCGCGACGCCGACGCCACCACAGCCGATGACCGCGATCGACTTGCCGCGGCCCACCGCGCCGGTGTTGATGGCCGCACCGATGCCGGCCATCACGCCGCAGCCGAGCAGGCCGACGGCCGCCGGTCGCGCGGAGGGGTCGACCTTGGTGCACTGGCCCGCCGCGACGAGGGTCTTCTCGGCGAAGGCCCCGATGCCCAGCGCCGGCGAGAGCTCGGTGCCGTCGTCCAAGGTCATCTTCTGGGTCGCATTGTGGGTGGCGAAGCAGTACTGCAGGTCACCGCGCTTGCAGGCTCGGCACTCCCCGCAGACCGCCCGCCAGTTGAGCACCACGAAGTCGCCGGGGGCGATCGCGGTGACGCCCTCGCCGACGGACTCCACGACGCCCGCGGCCTCGTGACCGAGCAAGAACGGGAACTCGTCGTTGATGCCGCCCTCGCGGTAGTGCAGGTCGGTGTGGCACACCCCGCAGCTCTGGATCCGCACCACCGCCTCCCCAACCACCGGGTCGGGGACGTTGATCGTCTCCACCGTGACCGGCTCCCCCTTCGCCCTCGCCACCACGGCGCGTACCTGCTGCATGCGGCCCTCCCCTGCTCGTGGGGCGTGCTCCACGACCCTCGCTCCCACCCTAGTGAGCCGAGCCACCCGGGTGGAGGACTTCAGCGCGGCTCCGTCAGCCTCGGACCTCCGAGGGCGGCAGGCCCGAGTCCACGGCGAGGGTGAGGTCGGATGGTTCCTGCCCGGCGGCGACGACGGCCGAGCCCAGCGCGGCGATCATCGCCCCGTTGTCGGTGCAGAGCCGGGGGCGCGGGGTCCGCAGGCGTACGCCGGCAGCCTCGGCGCGCTCGGCGGCCATCGCGCGCAGCCGGGCGTTCGCGGTCACGCCTCCCCCGATGACCATGTCCGTGATGCCGTGCGCCTTGGCGGCGTCGAAGGCCTTGCGGGTGAGCACGTCGCAGACGGCCTCGCGGAAGGACGCGGCGACGTCGGCCACGGGCACCGGCTCGCCGGCGGCCTCCTTGGCCTCGACCCACCGGGCCACCGACGTCTTGAGGCCGGAGAAGGAGAAGTCGTAGCGGTGCCGCTCGAGGTCACGCTGCGAGGTGAGGCCGCGGGGAAACCGGATCGCAGCCGGATCGCCGTCGGCCGCGGCGCGGTCGATGTGCGGGCCGCCGGGGTAGGGCAGCCCGAGCAGCCGGGCGACCTTGTCGAAGGCCTCCCCCGCGGCGTCGTCGAGGGTGCCACCGAGCTCCTCGACATCGGAGGCGATGTCGCCGACCCGGAGCAGGTTGGTGTGACCCCCGGAGACCAGCAGGGCCAGGCAGTCAGGCGGCAGCGGGCCGTGCTCGAGCTGGTCGACGGCGACGTGACCGACGACGTGGTTCACGCCGTACAGCGGCTTGCCGAGGGTGAGCGCGAGCGCCTTGGCCGCCGCGACGCCCACCAGGAGGGCGCCGGCGAGGCCGGGCCCGGAGGTGACCGCGATGGCATCGACGTCCCACAAGCTGACCCCGGCGTCGTCGCACGCGCGCTCGAGCATGGGCACCATCGCCTCGAGGTGCGCCCGCGAGGCCACCTCCGGCACCACGCCGCCGAAGCGGGCGTGCTCCTCGACGCTGGAAGCCACGGCGTCGGCGAGCAGGGTCGTGCCGCGGACCAGACCGACCCCGGTCTCGTCGCACGACGACTCGATGCCCAGCACCAGGGGCTCGTTCACGGTGTCCTCCCTCCACAGGCCGGGCCCAGGCCGCGGCGCAGCACCAACGCTGCGCTGCGGTCGCGGTAGTACGCCGGTCGCGCGTCGATCTGGGTGAAGCCGCGGGCGACGTAGAACGCCACGGCCCCACGGTTGGCCTCGCTGACCTCGAGCAGCAGCCGGTTCGCGCCCCGCTCACGGGCGGCGGCGAGGGCTGCGTCGAGGAACAGCGACGCCACCCCGGTACGCCGCACCGCAGGGTCGACGCCGATCCGCAGAAGGTCGGCGACGTCGCCGGCCACCGCGACCGCCGCGTACCCCACGACGACCCCGTCCTGCTCGGCGACGCACCACCAGCGACCCGGGGCCGCGAGGTCCGTGGCCAGCGTGTCGGCGGTCCAGGCGTCGGTGGCGAAGAGCCGCTCCTCCAGCGCCGCGAGCGCGGGGACGTCGGCCGGCACCGCGGGGCGCAGCGTGCTCGCGGGGGCGGAGACGGCGTTCACGAGACTCGCTTCGGGGCGCGCGGCGCCATGATGTCGGGGCGGCGGAGGTAGAGCGGCTCCGGGTCGCGCAGCTCCACCCGCTCGGCGGCGACGGCCTCGGCCAGCACCGCCGCGGACGGCCGCTCGGGACCCACCACCTCACCGAACGCCGCGGGGTACAGGCGCCCGCCCTCGCCCACGACCACCAGACCGTGGGTCCAGCCGGGGAGGTCGGCCGCGGGGCCCACCTGCGGCTCGTCGAGGCGGACCACCGGCGCACCCGGACCCGTCGTGGGGTCGTCGGGGGCGTCGTACCCGGCCCAGTAGACCTCCTTGCGCCGCGCGTCGCTGGCCACGAGGAACCGGCCACGGACCCGCCCCTCGTCCAGCGCCTGGGCGGCGAGCACGTCCAACGTGCACACGCCGTACGTCGGGATCCCCAGCACCGCGGCCATCGTGCGCGCGGTCACCAGCCCCACGCGCAGGCCGGTGAAGGGTCCCGGTCCGACGCCGACGGCGATCGCGGTGACGTCGCGGGGCGTGGCCCCGGCCTCGGTGAGGACGGCCTCGATGGCGGGGGCCAGCTGCTCACCGTGGCGCATGGGGTGGCTGCCGCTGCGGGTCGCGACGACGGAGGTCCCGTCGTGGAGCGCGACGGTGACCGCAGGCGTGGCGGTGTCGAGGGCAAGCAGCACGGGGAAACCCTACGACTCAACCGCTCAGCGCCTCCCGCAGCCCGGCGCCGACCCAGCGGGCGCCCACGGGCCGCACCTCGACCTCACGGGGGTCGGTGTCGTCGATCCCTCCTGACCGCTCGTCGCCGCGCCGCCGGCGCAGGGTGATCTCGAGACGGTCCTCGGCGAGCGACTCGGCCAGGCCCTCCCCCCACTCGACGACCGCGACCGAGGTGGCGAGCGCGGAGTCCAGGTCGAGGTCGTCGAGCTCCTCGACCCCGCCGAGACGGTAGGCGTCGACGTGCACCAGCCCGGGTCCGTCCCCGAGGGAGGGGTGGGCGCGGGCCAGGATGAAGGTCGGGGAGGTGACCTGGCCGCGCACCCCGAGTCCCTGCCCGAGGCCCTGGGTGAAGGTGGTCTTCCCGGCCCCGAGGTCGCCGGTGAGGATCAACAGGTCCCCGGCCCGCAACAGCGGCGCCAGCCGGTGGCCGAGCGCCCGGGCGTCGTCGGCCTCCGGCACGGCCAGGGCGAACGGCAGCTCCTTGGCCATTGTCAGGTGCGGCCCGGCGCGGTCGACCAGTGCGTACCCGTGGTGGAGCCAGAGCTCCACGGTCTGCGGCAGCTCGACCCGCGCTCCCACCTCGATCCCGGAGCAGCCCCGGTCGCGGGCGACGTCCTCGGCGGCCCGCGCGAGCAGGCCCACGACGCCCCTGCCCTGGTGGTCGGGGTGCACCGAGACCCGGTGCAGGCCGAGTCGGTCTCCATGGTCGCCGAGCAGGACCGCGCCGATGACCTCCCCGTCCGCCTCGGCGACGAGGCCGCCGGTCGCGGCGACGACCACGCCGACCGATTCCTCGGTCTCCAGGAGCTGGGTCGACGGGGGGTCGAGGACGGGCCGGGAGGCGAATGCGGCGTGGACCACCGCGACCAGCGCCGGGACGTCCGCGGGCGTCGCCGCGCGGACCCGCACCGTCCCGGTCATCCGCGGCCCGCCCAGGCCGCCGTGACGAGGTCGGCGAGCGCCGCGTTCACCCGCACCGGCTGCTCGAGGATCACCATGTGTCCAGCGCCGGGACACTCGACCAGCGTCGCGGACGGCAGGCGCGCCGCCATCTTGCGGGAGTGCCCGATGGACGTCATCCGGTCGAGAGTGCCGCAGATGATCGTCGTGGGCACGTGCGCCAGCGTCTGCAGCACCCCGAACTTGTCCATGTCCGCGAAGTTGTCGAAGAACTCCGAGAGCACCTCGAACGGTGCCTCGGCGAGCATCTCGTCCACGAACGTCGCGGTCGCGGGGTCGACCCGGTCGCCGAAGGCGAACCGGCTCACGACCACCGTGCCGAGGTCCGATCCGCGCCGGCGGGCGCCGTCGACGAGGTCCGGCATGCGCGCCAGCGCCGCGACGAGGCGCGGCGCGATCGTCCCGGTGAGCCGCTCGGGGAGGAAGGGCGCGACCAGGCGACCGGGTCGCAGGCCCCCGGCGGTCGTGGAGACGAGGGCCACCCCGACGACCTTCTCGCCGAACAGCTCGGGCCGCTCCTCGACCAGCGCCAGCACCGTCATCCCGCCCATCGAGTGCCCGACGAGGACCACCGGGCCGTCGGTGACCGCGTCGAGCACGGCCGCGAGGTCGTGGCCGAGCTGCTCGACGGTGGCGTCCTCGCGGGCCGAGCGCCCGGAGCGGCCGTGGGAGCGCTGGTCGTAGTAGACCGCGCGCAGGCCCTGCTCCCGCGCCCAGGCACGCTGGCGGTGCCAGCAGTCGAGGTGCAGCGCGAAGCCGTGCACGAAGACGAGGGTGGGCTCGTCGGGGTCCGCCTCCCCCGAGGGCTCGTCGACCTCCACGTGCAGCGCGACGTCGTCCTCGGTGATGACCACCACCGGGTCGCTGCGCAGCGAGCCCAGCACCTCGACGTCGCCACGCAGCAGCGACGAGCGGATGCGGCTGTACTCGCTCAGGCGGCGCCGGGCGACGATGCCCGCCGCCGTGCCCGCCGCCGCGAGCGCGCCCGCGGCACCGAGCCCGAGCAGCCGCCGCTTCACC
>JAUYLL010000033.1 GCA_030698375.1 Nocardioides sp.
GACGCCGGCATCAGCCCCTACCTAGCCTCCGAATGGGCCGGACACAGCGAAGACGTCGCCCGCCGCTACTACGCCGGCCGCGCCTCCGACACCTACACAACCGAAGTCAGCAAGCTCACCGCGCGACGAGGTGGCTAGCACGCCTCCTTCCGGCTCACTGCTGCCTGCGATGACCCTCAGCGTGCTCGGAGCGGGGCGGAATCAGCTGGAGTCGACCGCCAGGTTCTCGTGCACGAGCTCGCCGAGCAGCTGCACGAGCCGCACCTTCACTCGGTCGTCGGTGAAGAAGTAGTCGGCCATCTTGTGGTGACTGGTCTGGTTGCCGAGCACGGCACCGGTCACGGCGTCCGACAGGTCCGGGGACTCGACGAACTGCTTCTTGGTGTTGGCGCCGGCCTGAGCGCGGATGGTCGCGTCGTCCATGAGGACGGTGACGAGCCCCTCGACCCAGGACTGTTGCTCGGCTGGGGTGAAGTCCTCACCGGCGAAGAGGTCGTTGATCTTGGCGAGCACCTCGGCCAGCCGCACCATGTGTGGGTCGTGTGCGGCACCGGTTCCGGTGGCCGCGACCGGCTTCAAGCCAATTGGCTCGCCGTCGCCGAGGTCGAGCTGGTGGTCGCCCGAACGGGCGTGCTTGATGTGGGTCAGCTCGACGGTCGAGAAGTCGACCTGGTCGGCGCCGGCCCGTCCGGTCAGTCGTCCCGCGAGGAGGCGGAGGAAGAGCGAGCGCTTCTCAAGGTCGGTGTCGGCGTAGTTCACGATCTGGGAGAGGAAGTCGTAGAGGCGCACGAACGAACCGACGTCCTTGCGGAACAGGTCCAGCTCCTCGACTGTCGAGTTGTCGCCGTCAGCCACCGCCGCGGCGTAGCGGCTGTTGAAGCGACCTGCGGCTGCCTTGAGCGGAGCCGAGATGGCGCCGTGCTTCTCGGCGAGGTACGCGGTCACGAATGCCTCGACCTCGGCCTCGGTGTAGATCCCGGCGGCGTCCAACTTGGCCTGGAGGTCGTGGACGATGTCGGGATCGGTCGCGCCCTCGATGGTCGCCTCGCGGTAGTAGGGCTTGAACGAGCCGAGGATCTCTGCCGGGTCGTTGACGAAGTCCAGGACGTACGTCGTGTCCTTGCCGCCGGCCGGGTACGTCCGGTTGAGCCGCGACAACGTCTGGACCGCGGTCACCCCGGAAAGCCGCTTGTCGACATACATCGCACACAACAACGGCTGGTCGAAACCGGTCTGGTACTTGTTCGCGACGATTAAGACCTGGAAGTCGTCGGTTCCGAACGCCACCGGCAGCGAGCGCCCGCGCAGACCACGATTGAGGTTGGACTCGGTGTAAGGGGCTTGGACTCCGGCGAAGGCCACGCCCAGCACTTGTTCTTCACGCAACGAGCCGGAGAAGGCCACGAGGGTGGCGAGGTGGTAGCCGCGCTTGCTGATGTAGGCGTCGATCGCCTCCTTGTAGCGCACCGCATGCTCACGCGAGGAAGTCACGACCATCGCCTTGGCGTGCCCATCGAGCAGGTGCCGCACGTTGGCGCGATAGTGCTCGACGATGATCTGCACCTTCTGGGCGATGTTCGTCGGGTGCAGCGAGACCCACCGCATCAACCCCTTGGTGGCCTCGGCCTCGTCGACCAGCCGCACCTCCTCGAGGTGACGCTTGGACTTCTCGGCGATCTGGAACGCGGTGTCGTAGGTCGTGTAGTTGCGCAACACATCGAGGATGTAGCCCTCCTCGATCGCCTGCTGCATCGAGTACACGTGGAAGGGCCGCGGTACGCCGTCCGCGTCGGGTCGGCCGAACAACCCCAGGGTCTTGTTCTTCGGGGTAGCGGTGAACGCGAAGAACGACAGGTTCGGCGACGAGGCCCGGGCCTCCATCTCGGCGGCCAGCACCGCCTCGGTGTCGATCTCGCCGCCGTCGTCGAGGTCAGCGAGTTCCTCGGCGGTCAGCACCGCGCGCAGCTGCTGGGACGTGCGACCCGTCTGCGAGGAGTGGGCCTCGTCAGCGATGATCGCGAACCGCTTGCCCGCCAGGCCCTCGGTCTCCCGGATCGCCTTGAGGGCGAAGGGGAAGGTCTGCATCGTCACGATGACGATCAGCTTGCCGGCCAACAGTTCGGCGGCGAGCAGTTTCGATTTGGAGCCGGTGCCGGCGTTGCGGACCTCGTCGGCGTTGATCGTCGCGACGGTCCCGTCCACGCCTTCGATCTGTTTGATCGCCTTCTGCAACTGATCGTCGAGCACGGTGCGGTCGGTGACGACGATGACCGTGTCGAACACCTTCCTGTTCTCGGCATCGAACAGCGTCGCCAGTCCGTGCGCGGCCCAGGAGATGGAGTTTGTCTTGCCGGAGCCGGCCGAGTGCATCGCAAGGTAGCGATGCCCAGGGCCTTCGTCGCTGACCTTCTCCAGCAGGGAGGTGACCAGCTCCCACTGGTGGTATCTGGGGAAGAGCAGCGTTGTCTTCTTCGACGCCTCGCCCGTGATCGGGTCGATGTCGGTCCGGGTCTCCAGGTGCAGGAGCTTGCCGAGGATGTGCAGCCAGGCGTCGCGCTGCAGCACGCGCTCCCACAGGTACGACGTCGCGGCACCATGCGGGTTGACCGGATTGCCCGACCCGCCGTCGTTGCCGGTGTTGAACGGCAAGAAGTGCGTGGCCTTCCCCGCCAGCCGGGTGGTCATCGCCACCTCGTCGTTGGAGACCGCGAAGTGCACCAGACACCGGTTGCCGAACCCCAGCAGCGGCTCGCCCTGCGGAAGCCGGTCGGTGCGGTACTGCGCCTTCGCGAGCTCGATCGACTGCGCGTTCTCCGTCTTCAGCTCGAGGGTGGCCACAGGCAATCCGTTCACGAACAGCACCAGGTCGATCGACCCCTTGTGCTCACCCGAGTAGTAGACCTGCCGCATCACCCGCACCCGTACGGCGTCGTAGCGCGCCCTCGCTGAGGCGTTCAACGCGGTCGCCGGCTTGAACTCGCACATCGAGAACTTCGCCGGCGTCTTCTTGAAGCCCTTGCGGAGCACCGCCAGCGTGCCGCCCCCAGCCTCCAACGGCAGGTCGAGGGTCTTCACCAGCCGGTCGAGCAGCTGCTCCTTCGCCCGGTCCTGCTCGGCGACACTCATGGTCGGCTTGACGACCTTCGCCCACTCCTCCGGCTGCGTCGTCGACAACCACGCGAACACGTCCTCATGGAACAACGCGCGCGCCTTGTCGTACCCGCCACCCGGCGGCGAGTACAGCCAGCCGTGGGCCGCCAAGTGAGCACAGATCTCGTCCTCGAACGCCCGCTCGTGCTCCACCGCCATGACGGCCAAGTTAGGCCATAACCGTCGACCGCAGGCAGGGAACAGGGGAGGCGGCGTGGTGGATCTCGCAGGCAATACTCGACACAGTGTCGGGGGTACGGGCTACAGTGGAAAACGCAGGCCGCAGCCACGCTGCCGCCCGCATGGCCTTCAGCCCCACGCTTGCGTGGGGCTGTTGTGCGTCAGGGCCACTGCCCCGGCTCGAAGAGCTTCCCGGACTCCTCGAGCTTCCGCCACATACGATCCATGATCTTCTGCGCTCGAGGGTCGGTCTCTTCCACTGTCCGGTAGCGGCGGTAGGTGAAGGCGAGCATGTCCGCGGCCTGCAACATCCGGGAGTGGTGACTCGGGGCGAAGTGGACGGTGTCCAGGAGTGAGCTCAATGTCGTGTGCATGTAGACCCCGGGCGTGCCTTCGGTCTGGTACGTCGCGAAGCGCTCACGGTGCCGCTCACGGTCACCGCGCTCGTCGGCGATGACCAGAGCGTAGGTCTGACGCCGCTCGGCGAGCTTGTTCACCCGTTGGAGGACGTGCTGGAAGCAGATCTGCTCGGCGGGGAACCGCACCGGATAGTTGCGGTGCTCCTGCCGGGCCACGAGACGTCGCTCGCTAACGGATCGCAGCAGCAACGTGACGTCGGCATCGAGTACCGCGTCAATGACTCTTTCGTGAATGCCAGCACGGGCTCGATGGCCGACGATCTTCCAACTCTCCTTGCCGTGAAAGAGCGGGTGGCCGTGGATTTCGGTAGTCGCGGGAATGCCGAAGTCGACGCTGGCTTGACGGACGACCGCGTTGAGCCGATCAGTGAGTTCCTTCGTCGCGTCCTCGTCTGCGACCACTGCAGCGAAGCAGCGGAAGTCCCCGTGATCAGATTCGTCGACATAGGCCAGCAGCACGCCACGAGTGTCGCAAGGCGTGCCGACAGATGGTGCCCGCTTTTGCCCGGCCCGGGATGTCAACCGCCGTTGCGAACTTCGATCTGTCCCGTTACCGCTGCGGTTATCAGAGCTGTCCGACGCTCTTTGGACAGCTCGATGAACCGTTCGGTCCTTGCGATCAGGGCGTCGATCTTCGCGGTCTGCTCGTCGAGATAACCCGCAGTTCGCCGCTGCTCCTCGATCGGTGGGCAGCTGACGGGAAGGTTGCCGAGTGTCCATTTGTTCGTCGACGCGAGGTTGGTGGTCTTTCTCGCGGTCGTGCGGAAGTACCGGCGTGAAGTGCCGCCGTCGAGCCAGTAGACAAGGAACTCGGGACTCAAACGCGTACCGGGTCGGACCGCGAAAACGTGATTCTGGTGGAGCATCGGCTCGATCCCTCCGCTCCACAATGCACCGCGTCCAAGCTTGTCGATGTCACCCCCCTCGGTCATCAGCACATCACCAGCGCGGAGGAGTGACGCTGAAGCCGCTGTGGCTGAAATCCGCACAGTTGCGACCATGCTGAGGTCCACGTATCCAACCTGGACGTTCGCGACGCGCAGGTAAGGCCATTCGGGGTCCTCCGGGTCACCGACACCGCTCAACGTCACGCCTGACTGCACTGCCGCGAGACGCTTCAGAGGCACCAGATCGTCACCCACTTGTTCGAGGGCCGCGTTGATCGTGGCCGCTCGTCGCTCGCGGAGGGCCGCGATCAACCGCTCCTGTTTGGAAATGAGCGTGTCGATCTGAGCGGTCTCCCGGTCGAGGTAGTCCGCAATTGCCCGCTGCTCCTCGACGGGGGGCAGCAGGATCGGCATCCTCCGGAACTCGTCGTTATCGATCTCGGCCTGACCGACTCGCACGCCCCGGGAGAGGAGGGCGTACCCATTGGTGTAAACGGTCGAGCGCAAGAGCCAGTTGAGGTATCGCTCGTCCTCAGAGTGGCGGGGTGCGAAGCAGATGTAGTGACCGGACACGATGCCACGAAGCGATGAAATCCCGACCGCCCCCTGCCATGCCTTCATTCGGTTGGCGACCAACCACCCAGGGTGGACCAGTTGATAAATGGCCCGGTTCTCCGCAGTCCTGTTGATGTTTTCACGAGAGTCCTTGGCCACTACCCCGAATTCACGGAAGACCGAGAGCATCCGCTCCTCGGGATGTTCGACGTCCTTGATCCGTTCGAACATCGACCACAGTGGCTTCATTCTCCACTCGCGTGGTACCTGCCCCAGCCAAGAAACTCCAGACTCGTGCAGGTCATTGCGCGCAAACCTCACTTCTCGACCTCGCGCAGCAGGTCCAGAATCTCAGCGACCAATGTGTTTAGATCGGCGTCGATCTCCTCGAGTGGTCGAGGCGGGACGTACTTGTAGAAGTGCCGGGTGAACGGGATCTCGTAGCCGACCTTGGTCTTCTTCTCGTCCACCCAGGCGTCGGGCACGTGCGGCAACACCTCCGCGTCCACGTATGCCTTGATCGTGTCGACCGCACCGTCAACTCCGCGGTCGTTGTCGGCGTAGGTGAAGGGGATGTTCTCGGTGTCGCGGAGCTTGGGGTCGGGCTTCGGGTTGCCCCTGCGGTCACGGACTGTTTCGCCGGCCTTGTCGAGCAGCGGCCGCTCAACGGTGATGGTCCAATAGCCGAAGGCATCGGTCGGGAAGATCTTCGAGTGCTCGGTCTCGTCGTATGAGGCGTAGAGCTTGAGGATCTGGTCGCGGTCTCCGGTGGAGAGCTCGCGGGACTTGTTGCCGAGGTTCTTGCGCATCTTGGTGAAGAATCCGGTGCCATCGATGAGCTGCACCTTGCCGATCCGCTCCGCGGGCTTCGCGTTGTCGAGGATCCACACGTAGGTGGCGATGCCGGTGTTGTAGAACATGTTGGTGGGCAGCGCGACGATGGCGTCGACCAGGTCGTGCTCGAGCAGCCAGCGGCGGACCTGTGACGGGCCGGACTCGGCCGCTCCGGTGAAGAGCGGGGAGCCGTTAAGGACGATGGCGGCGCGTCCGCCCCCGTCGTGGACCGGTCGCATCTTCGTGGCGAGGTGCTGGAGGAACAGCATCTGCCCGTCGCTGATCGACGGCAGCCCACCGGGGAAGCGGGAGTGCTCACCGGCGCGGGCGACCTCGTCCTTGACCGCCTTTTCCGATGCCTTCCAGTCGACGCCGTAGGGCGGATTGGATAAGCAGTAGTCGAAGGTGGTGCCGCCGAATTTGTCCTCGGCGAGGGTGTCGCCGAGTTGGATGTTCGTGGCGTCCTGGCCCTTGGCGATCATGTCGGACTTGCAGATCGCGTACGACTGGTCGTTGATCTCCTGGCCGTAGAGCCTCAACCGGGCGTCAGGGTTGAGGCCTGGGCGCTCGGGGGTGCCGACCAGATGCTCCTCGGCGACCGACAACATGCCGCCCGTGCCGGCCGTGGGGTCGTAGACGGTGCGGACCACGCCCTTCTCCGACAGACCCTGATCGTCCCCGGCGAAGAGCAGGTCGACCATCAGCCGGATGGCGTCGCGCGGCGTGAAGTGCTCGCCCGCGGTCTCGTTGGAGGCCTCCGCGAACTTGCGGATGAGTTCCTCGAACAGGTCGCCCATCTCGGCGTTGCTGACCGCATCGGGGTGCAGGTCGACCTCGGCGAACTTCTGCACCACGATCAGCAGGCGGTTCTTCTCGGCCAGGGTGGCGATCTGGTTGTCGAACCTGAAGCGCTCGAAGACGTCGATGTTCTTGGAGAAACCGGCCAGATAGTCAGTCAGGTTGGCGGCGAGACCGTCTGGGTCACCGACCAACCTGGCGAAGTCCCAGGGGCTGGTGTTGTAGAACCCGAGGCCGGTCGCCTGCTTGATCCTGACGTCGCGCAGCTCCTCGCGCGTTTCGGCAGCCGCGATCTCACGGACCCGGTCCCGGGTGGGCTCGAGGACGCAGTCCAGCCGGCGCAGGATCGTCATCGGGAGGATCACGTCGCCGTACTGGTGAGGCTTGTACACGCCGCGGAGCTGGTCAGCGATCGACCAGACAAAGTTCCCGAGCTTGCTCAAACCTGGTCCGTCCCTGAGTCGTCGTCGGCAGTGCTGACTGGGCCATCCTGCCAGCGCCCGATCTTGCACTCCCGCGACGTCCCCGCAGGCAGCATCAACCCGCCCACTAAGACACAGTGCTGAGAATCCTCAGAAGCGAGGGCGTGGTCATCAAGCCTCCCGGCGTGAGGCCTGATGAGAACCTGCCATCGCCTAGTTGGTGGGGAACGCATCGCCGAGGATGATCTTCCACAGTCGCTTTGCCTCAACATGGTCGCCTGCGGCCTCCGCAGCCTGGGCCTTCTTGGCACGCTCGCCAGCGGATCGGAGTGCGTCCTGAAGGTCTTGTCGGCCGTACCAACTCAAGTACGACGTCAGCGAACCGGATTGCTCGCCAGGATCACCGACATCGAGCCGGTTGGGCGCCCACTCAAAGAAGCTCGCTAGGCCACTCGGCCTACCGCTTCCCAGCGTCTTGAACATCGAGGCAGCCACAGTCTCGAGGTGGAAGGACTGCATCCGCTTGGAATGAGCCCCGTTCCACTGCTTGAGCATCCGAATTAGTGGCGCAAGATTGTAGCCGAGTTCGGCATTCTTGGAAGCGAACCACTTATTGGCGACAGTCGGCGCTGTATTGATCCACCCACCGTCTCCCTTGGGAAGGCCATAGACATCGTTACCGTGCGAGAAGACCGGAGCGACATCGACGTGACCGCCGTTAGCAAAGAAGATACGAACGGCCTGCCCACGAGCACCAACCTGGGCCGTCGACAGGCCGGCATACGCGCTGCGAATTCGGTACAGGAACGCCTGCGAGTCGTACCGATAGTTGTTCCATGCGTTGCCCGAGTTGGAGAACACAGCCAAGACGTCGACATCGCTGATGGGGCGCACGATCGTTCCCTTTGCCGCCGATCCCATGAGGATCGCGCTTGAGAACGGGAGGTCTGAAGTACTAGGGAAGCTCGCTGTCAAATTCTCAACCACGCGGTTCTTTCGAGCCTGAATGATCGAGGTCTTTTGATAGTCAGTCACCGAGATGTCCTCTAGGAACTTCGCCATCGCCTGCGTCGTGGTCAACGTCATTGCCCAGCCTCTTCCGCCTTGTCGCTGAGCTGCCTTGCAGCAGAGTGCATCGCGCGCTCGTTGGCCCTCCGCTTGATCTTGTAGATGAAGTCGGGCACTTCAGGAGTTGCCAAGCGGAGACCGTGAAGCTGTTCCTGCCAGACGAGAAGGTCGCCAGGTTCAACCGGGTCTCCAATGCCCTGTAGGCGCTCTTGGATGGATCGAGCGAGGTCTCCACGATCTTGCGCAGCCCGCCAAATGCTGATCACGTACTGCACGATGTCGAGGAAGGCGGGCAAGAGCGGGAGCAGCACACCAGCGAAGAAGGTCAGCAGCGCCATCTCAACGAGCACACTCGCGATGATGAGACCGATGGCCCAAACTACAGTTGCCACTCCCCAGGCGATCGCGGTTGTGCGCAGAAGGCGGTCCGCATAGGAAGCGTTTGCGCGTTGCGAGATCGCCACTGAAACCACGCCCGAGTCGGAATCACTCATCGGGTACCACCCGAATAGGTCTTCCTTCCCCGCAACCGCCTCAAGTTGCTCCTCAGGGCCTGCAACCATCGCGATGCTCTCCAGCGATGGGAGGGTTGAGCGCTCGATACTTTGCGGCATCCCGAAGACCAAGAAGTCAAACTGTTCCTGAGTTGCCGCGGCCTTGGCGGTCGTCGACGCCTGAATCAGCACGAGGATCGTGCGGCCAAGGAAGAGCCAGAGTCCGGCCACTGCACCTGACCAAACAGCGAGTTCGGGGTTCATGACCGAGACCACCGGCGCCGCCAGCCCAATCACAATCATTCCGAAGCAGCGAAGTCCGAGCCATCGCTTCGCCTTGCGGTAGAGCCGCCTCTGGGCGATCAGGAGTCTTAGCGAGTCAAGTTCATCTTGCTTAGCCTTCATCTCGCTACTGGACGGTGGCATGTATTCGGGTGCGGGCGTCATTTGCGGTCCCCTCACCGATCGAAGAGCAGTTTCAGCTGCTCAATCGCCTTTACCTGATCATCGTCGTCGTGCGCAAAGTCCTTTGCCTTACGCGCACGCGTTACGGCTCGCTCCAATTTCGACATCGCATCCAGTCGGTTGGACTCGGAAGAGCAGGCACCGAAGCGGGATCCAAGGCCGGTGGGGTCGTTCATTGCGGCGAGTTGCGCGTCGCGGATCTTCCGAAGAGACAGGTACAAATCCCATAGCGGCAAATACGAGGACTCGCCCTCCATGTGCTTCGCGGTGCGCATCTCGAGGTAGCAAGACGACACTGGAACGTTCCTGCGGTACTTCCAGACTTTGACCTGGCGCGCCAGCTTCTTCACAGCACCGCCGTGGTTCCTATTGATGTCTGTGACGTACTTGTTGTGGCTCTTCGGGAAGGTCTTCATCCAGCCGTCCGCCGGGTTGGCGATCTCGTAACCGCCTGTTGCCACCGGATACGCCGGAACGACTTCCACATGAGCATCCGAGAACTTGCAAACGACTGCCGGCCGTCGAACGACGATCGTTGTACTCGGGAAGCGTTCCTGCAGAGTCTCCTTGACCTTGGTCAGCATGGTCCAAGGCGAGCCTGGTTGCACTCCCTTCAACGACACCAAGAAGTCCGCGTCGCTGTACTTCCACACGCCAGTTCCATGATTCAACGACCCGATCTCGAACATCTCGTTGACGCCAAGCTTGTTATCGAGGCGAGTCTCGATAGACGCTCGATGTCCGCGAGCCGCTTCGAACTGGTACGCCGTCGGCGTGTACAGGTCGGTTAGCTCTGCTAACCATGCCTTCGCTGTCTGGGTCATGTCTGAACGCCGCTTCCGAGACCGTCCATGCCGTCCTCATTCTATCATCTGAGTCGAACACGTGTTCGACACACTGAATGCTACTCCATGCAGCATTCCATTAGCGCCCGACGGTTGAGGCGCGGTTGCGAGCCGTGCGTTTCAAAGACACCTCGCTGCATCTGATGAATCAGCGTCATACCGCCGCCTGCGGCGCCCGTAGGACGATGTCGTCACCACCGGCGCGGGTCACTTATCGCTCAGATTCAGAATTGAACGCGAGCCGCGCTCACGGCGACCGGCCTGTCGTCGGCGTCGGATAGGCCAGCGTGCGACAAACTCCTCCTACTGGTTCGATCGATCGTGGAAGAGGCACTACGGCAGGTGACGATGACCGCTACTCACACAGGTGCACTCGGAATCGTGCGGGAACAGCGGCGCCACCGAGTTCTGAACGTGGTCGCCGCAGGATGTCTCGTCCTGGCTGTTGCCCGGCTCGCCCTAACCTCGGTTCCAGAGCCGCTGCCGTGGCTGTCTGAGGCGGGCGAGCTCATCTATGACCTATCGCTGGCATTCTTGACTGGCTGGATCTTCCATCTCCTAGTGATTGTTGCTCCCGAGGCTGACCGGAGGGCTCGTCTGGACTCCATCGTCGCGGGACGGATCGACTTCCTAATACGGGCCGGATTCACGCTAGCGAAGCCGCTGGCGCGCGCCGCCAATGTTGACCTCGAAAATTTCCCACCGCCGCCCGAGGCGATCGACCGCGCGTGCGCCCGCATCCGTCCAAGCGATTCGCCCCGAGGGTGGGCCGGCGACTGGCACGGCCTCATCCGACACCTCGAGCGGATCACTGACGTGCAACGCCTCGCGATCAAGCCTTTCTACGCGCGCTTGGGAGAGGACATCTTGAAGCTACTGGACGCCGAAGAGCTCGAATTCACGCACCTTCGTAGGGTCAACGCCTCGTCGTCCAGATTCGACCTAGAAGATCTGAGTGCCCTCGCCGAGTGGATCTCGAGGTGGCTAGAAACTGTTGACGCCCTTCGCACCTATCGAGCGGAGCACCTCGCGCCTGGCGTCGATGTCCCGCGAGCGGGCGATGATGATTCCTGATGCTTGGCTAGCAGGGGGACGGAGTGGGGCGCGTCATAGCGCCGCGATGCGGGCCTGCTCGGTCGGGCTGAGCTGCCACGAAGATGGTGGCGAAACGACCCCAGAAAGCAGGCCGTGGCCGTTGCCGGTGCTGTTGAATCTGCGAGACCCGACGATCGGAAGGCTCGCATGGCCAGGTATCACCCGTACTCGCGCCGAGTATGGCGATCCCGCCTGGTCGATTGGGGCCGTCGCAACCGAGCTCTGATCGCGAGAGCCACGGCGGTTGTGGTGGCCTTGATCGCGGCCGAGACAGTTCTAGTCACCGTCGTCCTCACCCCGACGGCGTTCACGTGGTGGCTGCTCGGCGTCTTCCAGGCGACCGTGGTGGCGGTCTATCTGCACGTCCTCCACTCGGCGTTCTTGGCCACCGATCGCGAGGCGATCCGGCACCTGCGCGGGGCCTGGGGTGAGGACAACACGCGATCAGAGCTCCAGCGCGCCAAGAAGAAGCGGTTGATCTGGGGCTGGGTTGACAGCATCAGCCTCCAAGCCGGCGACCTCGATCACCTCGTCGTGACCCGTCGCGGCGGGCTGGTCGCGGTCGATTCCAAGTGGCGCAATCAGGCCCACGACACCGTTGAGATGGCCCAAGCCGCGCGCCGCGTCCGGACCAGGGCCGAAGGGCTCGCGCGATCTCTGCTGAAAGCCGAGCGCGGCGCGCGACACCGCGCCAGGGAGAACCCACTCCGTGTCGTGCCCGTTGTCGTTCTCTGGGGTGCGGCGCAACATGACGTGCCCGAACATGCCCGAGTTGAGGGAATCGACTTCGTCGCCGGCCGGCGACTGCTGACCTGGCTTCGCACTCTGGACGGGGAGCCGGTGGACAAGGGCGCCGCAGCCGACATCATCGACCGGCTCGAGAAGTACCGAGCTGCCACCCACGAGCAATCCGATCTGGCCCCCAGATAGCGTCCGAACCGAACAGCCTCGCTTCGCCGCTACTGACGCGCCGCTTCGCCAGGTCCGAGTGCTCCGCTTCTCGCACCAACTCGGCGGCGAGCGGGCACTCGGTGCGGACCCACGCCCTGCCAACTGTGCCCACAGTGTGCCCACAGCGTTCCCGGGGTCACGGCGAGCACAGGCCGGCACGACGCCCACCAAGCATCCAGAAACGACAAAGCCGCAGGTCAGCGGGCTGATCTGCGGCTTGATCGATCGGTGCGCCTGTAGGGATTCGAACCCCAAACCTTCTGATCCGTAGTCAGATGCTCTATCCGTTGAGCTACAGGCGCCCTTCTCCGGCGGGGACCGCCGACGAACCAGAGCACTCTAGCGCGCAGGGGCAGCCGACCCGAAATCGGCCCGGAAACGCAGGCTCTGTCTCGCGTGGAACGTTCCAATAGGTGGGCCCAGCGGCGGAGAGTAGATTCGGGCAGACCCCGTCCGCCTCCACGACGGCGCCCGGCCCCTCTGGTGTCGGGTGTCACCCGCGCCGGCGGGGGTACAGAAAGTCTCCCTGCAACGTCGCCGGGGACCACAACGACCCAACGACCATTCCGTCGACACGCTCGACGGCCGGCCCGCCGTTCCCGGAACGGACCGCGAAGCGCGAGAGGGACCACCAAGCATGACCGCCGACGCACCCACCACCCACAAGGGCATCCTCGACTGGGTCACCGAGATCGCGGAGCTGACCCAGCCCGACGACATCCACTGGTGCACCGGATCCGACGAGGAGTGGGTCCAGCTCACCGACTTCCTCGTCGCGTCCGGCACCTTCACCCGGCTCGATGAGTCGAAGAAGCCCAACTCCTTCCACGCGGCCTCCGACCCCATCGACGTGGCGCGCGTCGAGGACCGCACCTACATCTGCTCGCGCGACGAGCGCGACGCGGGTCCCACCAACAACTGGATGGAACCCGCCAAGATGAAGGAGCTCATGCGTGGGCTCTACGCCGGCTGCATGAAGGGCCGCACGATGTACGTCGTGCCCTTCGTCATGGGTCACCTCGAGGCCGAGAAGCCGATGTTCGGCGTCGAGATCACCGATTCCGCCTACGTGGTCGCCTCGATGCGCGTCATGGCCCGGATGGGCTCGCACGTGCTCCGCAAGATGGAGGAGCTGGAGGCCGAGTTCGTCCCGGCCCTCCACTCGGTCGGCCACCCCCTCGAGCCTGGCCAGGACGACGTTGCCTGGCCCTGCAACGAGACCAAGTACATCGTGCAGTTCCCCGACGAGCGCGCGATCTGGTCCTTCGGCTCCGGGTACGGCGGCAACGCGCTGCTCGGCAAGAAGTGCTACGCCCTGCGCATCGCCACGGTCATGGCCCGCGACGAGGGCTGGCTGGCCGAGCACATGCTGATCCTCAAGCTCACCAGCCCCGAGGGTGTCCGCAAGTACGTCGCCGCCGCGTTCCCGAGCGCCTGCGGCAAGACCAACCTCGCCATGCTCGAGCCCACCATCCCCGGGTGGAAGGTCGAGACCCTCGGCGACGACATCGCCTGGATGCGCATCGGCGAGGACGGTCGCCTATGGGCCGTCAACCCGGAGTACGGCTTCTTCGGCGTGGCGCCCGGCACCAACGAGCACACCAACCCGAACGCGATGAAGACCATCAACAAGGGCAACTCGGTCTTCACCAACGTCGCGCTCACCGAGGACGGCGACGTCTGGTGGGAGGGCCTCGAGAACCCGCCGGCGCACGCGACCTCCTGGAAGGGCCAGCCCTGGACCCCGGAGTCCACCGAGCTCTCCAGCCACCCGAACTCGCGGTACTGCACCCCCATCAAGCAGTGCGACATCCTCGCCCCCGAGTACGACGACCCGCGCGGTGTGCCGATCGACGCGATCCTCTTCGGTGGCCGCCGCAAGACCACCGTCCCGCTGGTGTTCGAGGCCCGCGACTGGACCCACGGCACGTTCCTCGGCGCCACGCTGTCGTCGGAGACGACCGCCGCCGCGGTCGGCCAGGTCGGCGTGGTCCGTCGTGACCCGATGGCGATGCTGCCGTTCATCGGCTACAACGCCGGTGACTACTTCAACCACTGGATCACGGTCGGCAAGGAGAACGACGCGGCGAAGCTGCCGAAGATCTTCTACGTCAACTGGTTCCGCCGCGACGACGACGGCAACTTCGTGTGGCCGGGCTTCGGTGAGAACAGCCGCGTCCTGAAGTGGGTCGTGGAGCGCATTGAGGGCCAGGCCGCCGCGATCGAGACCCCGATCGGCCACGTGCCCACGCCCGAGGCGCTCGACACCGACGGGCTCGACATGAGCGCCGACGACCTCGAGAAGTGCCTCGAGGTCGACGCGGAGGAGTGGAAGGCCGAGATCCCGCAGATCCAGGAGTGGTTCGAGAAGTTCGGCGACGACCTGCCGACCGTCTTCTGGACCGAGCTGGACGGCCTCAAGGCGCGCCTGGGTCTCTGACCCACCGCACCCCGTCAGTCACGAGGGCCCCCGCCACACACGGCGGGGGCCCTCGTGCGTCGGTGCGGCCCCGCGGACGGCGGCCGATACCCTGACCGCGGCAAGCACATGGGACCACCGGTCGGGGGATCGACGGGAGAGTTAGACGTGGGCAGCAGCTACGGCCCGGTGGAGCGCCGGGTGCTGGAGTCGGCCGCAGCCGACCTCTACACGCGAGCGGTGGAGTCTGGGGCCCTCACCGTCAACCGCTCGACCTTCCCGCTCGGCACTCCCGAGCGGGAAGCCGTCGACCTGCTCATCGATCTGGGCCTGCTCACCCAACGCGGCAACAGCAAGCAGTTCCACGCCGTCGACCCCAGCGCGGTGCAGTCACGGGTGGTCGTGCCCATCGGGCAGAAGGGCGCCGACCTCCTGGCGGAGTCCGCTCGCTGGGCGGAGGTGTTCTCGACGCTCGGGCAGGCCTACCGGCGCAGCCCGCGGCTCGGTGACGCCTCCGACACCGAGATCCGCGGCTACGCCAACATCAACCGCTTCCTGCAGGCGACCGTGGCCGACTGCCGCAGCGAGCTGCTCACCGCACAGCCCTCCGGCGCCCGCTCGGCAGCCACGCTCGCGGTGGCCGTCGAGCGCGACATCAAGGCCCTCGACCGCGGCGTGGCCATGCGCACGCTCTACCAGCACTCGGCCCGGCGCAGCACCGCCACCCGCGACTACGTGCAGGCCGTCACCGCGCACGGCGGCGAGGTCCGCACCCTCGACGAGTTCTTCAACCGGCTCATCGTCGTCGACCGCCAGCTGGCGATCATCCCCGGCGCGGAGGGCAACCACGTCGCGGTCGCCACCCACCAGCCGGCGCTGGTCGCCTACCTCGCCGACGTCTTCGAACGCTCCTGGGAACGAGCCCGGCCCTACGTCGACCGGGACTCCACGATGGTCCGCGACATCGCCGAGGACGTGCGTGCGATGACCATCCGGATGCTCGTGGAAGGGCACTCCGACCCGGCCAGCGCGAAGCGGATCGGGGTGAGCACCCGCACCTACGCCGGCTACATCGCCTCGCTGAAGGAGGAGTACGGCGTCCAGACCCGCTTCCAGCTCGGGCACGCGATGGGTGGCGAGCGCCGGCGGGGCGAGGACCTCGACGCGGCGGGGCCGTACGACGACGCGCCGGAGGCCTGAGCGGCCCCCGGCGCGTCGGTCGGATCAGTCCCAGTCGGTCTCGCCCTAGGAGAGGGCGGCCTGGACCGACCTGCCGGGGCTACTTGCGGAAGTCCCAGCCGGTGTCGCTGATGGTGATCGGCGACACCGGGAGGGCCTGGTCGGCGACCGCGGCGGTGCCGGACCCGGCGCCGACGACGAGAGCGGTGGCCGCGACGGCCAGCGCGACGACACGGGTGGGGCGGCGGAGCTTCGAAAGCATGGTGGACATCAGGTTCCCTCGTGTTTCTGGTCTGCCGGGCGCCTCGTGAGGCGCGCCGACCGGGCTGCTGACTGGGTGCCGTTGCCGGCGCCGCCCGTCCTAGTAGTGTCGAGGAATCCGGAGGTGCGAACCACCTCCGCGCCCCTCAGAACTCTGCACTGCATGATCCTGCAGGTTCTGACGAGACCCGCCCCTGACGCCCGTTCTGCACAAACCTGCACCGAGGAGGCTCGTGCCCGCGCTGTCCCACGCCACCACCACGGGGGAACCCGCGACGTCCGACCAGCCCGCGGGCACCACGCGTCGACGGGCGTCCTGGGAGCTCCTGCGCCGCGGCGCGGTACCGCTGGTGGGCTGGGCCGCGACGAGCGTCGTCGCCGCCCTGCTGCTGTTCTTCACCTCCTCCACCACGGCGGTCGTCGCCGGTCACGAGACCAGCGTGCGCCCGACCCTCGACCAGCACGCCACGATCGAGCTGGGGCCCTACCTCCCCGCACTCCGCTATCCCGTTGACGCCCGGGTCGGGGCGCACCTCGTCCTGGGCCGCACCACCGCGCAGAGCTACGACGAGCTCATCGAGCGCTACGCGCTCATCGCCAGCCAGCCCGAGGGCCAGATCGCCCGGGTGAGCGACGCGATCGAACGGCTCGCCGTCGACGCGGTGCTCGACGGGGTCCTGATCGGGCTCGCCTTCCCCGCACTGTGGTTCCTCGTCGGGCCGCGCCGGCGGCGCGAGCTCGTCAGCACCGACTGGCGGCGCACGACGGCCGTCGTCGTCGGCACCGGGCTCGTCGTCCTCGTCGCGGTCCGGCCCTGGGTGGCCGACGGTGCAAGCGTCGGGGACTCCCGGTGGCAGCCGGTCGCGGAGGTGCTGCCCGAGGGCGTGCCGGTCCCCGACGAGGTCGCCCTGCTCGAGCTCGACACCGACCTGCTCACCGCCGGCGCCCGCTCGCTGGTCACCAGCGCGCTGGACACCTACCAGTCCAGCTTCGAGTTCTACGGCCGCATCGTCGAGGCCGTCCCGGCGGTCGCCGACCAGATCCGCACACCGGCCGAGGACGAGACTGTCGCCCTCTTCGTGGCAGACCGTCACGACAACATCGGGATGGACCCCGTGGCTCGCGCGATCGGCGACGCCGGGGGGGCGACGATGCTCCTGAACGGCGGCGACGACACGTCGGTCGGCGCGTCATGGGAGGCCTTCAGCCTCGACTCCCTGGCCGAGGCGTTCGCCGACTACCCGCACCGCTACGTCGCGACCGGCAACCACGACAACGGCACCTTCGTGCCCGACCACCTCAACTCCCTCGGGTTCGAGGTGCTCCGCGGCGACCGCGTCGAGGGCCCTGACGGGATCCGCCTCCTCGGCGTCCCCGACCCGCGCAGCAGCGGGCTCGGGAACTGGCGAAGCGAGCCCGGCATCTCCTTCGGAGACCAGCGCGAGCGGCTCACCGAGGACCTGTGCGCGGCCGATGCCGAGGGTGAACGGATCACCACGCTGCTGGTCCACGACGCCAACCTCGGCAACGCTGCGCTCGACGAGGGATGCGTCGACCTGGTGGTCGGTGGTCATCTCCACGTCCAGAGCGGGCCCGAGCCGGTGCTCGGCGAGAACGGGCGCACGGGGTGGTCCTACACCAACGGCACCACGGGTGGTGCGGCGTACGCGCTGGCTATCGGGAGCAAGCTGCGGCGCGAGGCCCAGGTCTCCCTGATCACCTACCGCGAGGGCCGTCCCGTCGGCATCCAACCCGTCTCGATCCGCACCACCGGCGAGATCCTCGTCGCCGATTACGTCCCCCTGACCAACATCGGACGCGACAGCGCCGAGGGCGACACGGATGGGGTGGATGAGGCAGAGGCCGCCGACGAGGGCGAGGCCGACGAGGAGCCGACTACGCCCTGAGGCTCCTGCTACAGACCGAGCTCCCGCGCGATCAGCATCAGCTGCACCTCGGTCGTGCCCTCGCCGATCTCGAGGATCTTGGAGTCCCGGTAGTGCCGGGCGACCGCGAACTCGTTCATGAACCCGTAGCCGCCGAAGACCTGGGTGGCGTCGCGGGCGTTGTCCATCGCCGCCTCGGCCGCGACGAGCTTGGCGATCGCGGCCTCCTTCTTGAACGGCTTGCCGGCCAGCAGCAGCGCGGCCGCGTGGTGGTAGGCCTGGCGCGCGGTGTGCGCCCGCGCCTCCATCCGCGCGATCCGGAACGCCACGGCCTGGTTCTCCCCGATCGGGCGACCGAAGGCCTCGCGCTCGCCGGCGTACCGCACGCTCTCGTCGACGCAGCCCTGCGCGACCCCGACCGCCAGCGCGGCGATCGCGATCCGGCCCTCGTCGAGGATCCGCAGGAAGTTCGCGTAGCCGCGGCCCTCCTCGCCGAGGAGGTTCTCCGCCGGCACTCGGACGTCGGTGAAGGTCAGCGGGTGGGTGTCGGAGGCGTTCCAGCCGACCTTGTCGTACGCCGGCTCCACCAGGACACCGGGCGTGTCCCGGGGGACGAGGATCGAGGAGATCCGGCGCTGGCCGTCGTCGGTGCTGGTCACGGCGGTGACGGTGATCAGTCGGGTGATGTCGGTGCCGGAGTTGGTGATGAACTGCTTGGAGCCGTTGATGACCCAGTGGTCACCGTCGCGCACGGCGGTGGTGCGGGTGCCCCCCGCATCGGTGCCGGCGCCGGGCTCGGTGAGGCCGAACGCGCCGAGCGCGCGCCCCGACGTCAGCTGCGGGAGCCACTCGGCCTTCTGGGCGTCGGTGCCGAACCGGTAGATCGGCATGGCCCCCAGCGACACCGCGGCCTCGAGCGTGATCGCCACGCTCTGGTCGACCTTCCCGAGCTCCTCCAGCGCGATGCAGAGAGCGAAGTAGTCGCCGCCCATCCCGCCGTGCTCCTCGGGGAAGGGCAGGCCGAAGAGGCCCATGTCGGCCATCTGGGAGACGACCTCGTAGGGGAAGGTGTGCGTCTGGTCGTGGTGGTGGGCGACCGGGGCGACGACCTCGGTGGCGAAGGCGCGCACCGTATGCGCGAGCTCGCGGTACTCCTCGGGCAGCTCGGCGGACAGGGAACCGGACATCGGGGGCCTCCGTGGTCGGGGTGCGGTCGCTGTACCAATCGTACCCGCGCAGTTAACGAACGTTAACTCCCTGGAGCGAGCGACGGAGAAAGCAGAACCCCCGGCCGGGCACGAGGCCCGACCGGGGGAGCGGCGGAGGTGGCGGGATTTGAACCCGCGAGAGGGCATTACCCTCAACCCGCTTAGCAGGCGGGCGCCATAAACCGGACTAGGCGACACCTCCAGAGCGAGCACAGGCTACCGGGGCGCCCGGCGGCCCGGCCAATCGGGCGGCGCTCAGCGCAGTCGCTTGTAGCCGTGCCCCCGGTCGAGGTGGGCGCGCAGGTCGCTGACGAACCCGTCGGGGTCGACCCCGAGCGTCCGCACCGGGATGGTCGACGTACGGCCGTCGCGCAGCCGGAGCACCACGCACGGCTCACCGGCGACGGTGGCCACCACGGCGTCCTCGACGTCCTTCCAGCGCCCCTGCGCCTGTCCGACCCCGCGCACGAACCGCACCCGGTAGCCGGCCTCGTCGAGGCGCACCACCCAGCCCCGTCGGGTCAGCAGGTACCCGGTGCCCGTGAGGGCGAGGAGAGCGACGACCACACCGACGAGCAGCACGAGGATCGGCAGGGCGAAGATCCCCACCGCCGCGGTGAGCAGGAAGACGGCCACCCCGAGCACCGCGAGGAAGCTGCCCATCAGCCGCAGGGTCATCGCCTGGGAGAAGCGGTACTCGGTCACGGAGGGGAGGTCGGGGCTACTCACGGCGCCATTCTCCCGCGCCCCGCCCGCGCGCGTCCGGGAGGGGCGTCCAGGAGGGCGTCAGCCGACCCACCCCGCCGTACCTCTTGCCAGGAGGCGTGAGCCGAGTCACACTCTGAATCCGGCTCACGCACCCGGAGGTGCAGCGATGACCCCGACACTCGACCTCGCGATCACCGACCTGCACCGGGCTCTCGACACAGGTCCGGTCTCGCGCCCGGAGGCCCGGCAGCGGCAGCTCCTCCAGGCCCTCGCCCGCACCTGCGCCGCCCTCGACGCCGAGTCCACCCGCACCCACCACGGCTGGCTGACCCCTCGGGCACAGCGGCTGCGCCGCGAGTGCGACCGCCTGCTCGAGGTGTTACAGGCCACCACCATCCACGTAACCGAGGACGACCCCGGACTCCCCGACGAGGTTCGCCGCCTGGTCGCCGACCTCGAGCACCACCGCCAGCGCGTCAACGACCTGGTGTACGACGACGTCGAGGGCGAGATCGGCGGCTCCGAGTAGACCAGCGTCCGTCCGGCCCTACCCTGGCCGCATGAACGCCTCCACGGAGCCCACCGACCCCGAGCAGGTCGTACGCGAGTTCCTGCGCCGCCTGGCCGACGAGCCCGAGCGCGCGCTGGCGCTCATGGACCCCGCCATCGAGTGGCGCAACAGCGGCGCCCCCACGCTCCGGGGTGCCCGGGTGCACCAGGCGATCCGGGGACTCGCCGAGTCGGGGGTCGTCGGCTTCGGGGTCGAAATGACCCACGTCGCGGCGTCCGGTCCGATCGTGATCACCCAGCGCACCGACGTGATCGAGGTCGGCCCGGTGCGGACCCGCTTCTGGGTCTACGGCACGTTCGAGGTGCGCCACGGCAAGGTCCTGCTGTGGGACGACCACTTCAGCTGGGGTGCGATGCTGCGCTCGCTCGCCTGGGGCGCCCTCACCGCCCCGCTGCGGACCGGCGCCCGCCGCGCCTGAACGGCGCCCGGGACCGCGGTCCAGGTCGCGTCCACCCCCTCTGCCCTACCCTCACTGACCGCCGAGGAGTCCGCGCTCCTCCACCGTCGCGGCCCACTGCGGCCGACACCGGCCGACCACCTGCTGCTCGACGAGATCGGGTCGCAACTGCAGCGGCTCGGACCCGAGAAGACCTTCGGCCACGTGGTCGTGGACGAGGCGCAGGACCTCTCGGCCATGGAGTGCCGGCCACCTCGGTCCGCGGCGACGGCACGCTGGAGGTCTCGGCGTGCTCCTCGCTCGTGGAGGGCGTCGGTACCGCCGTCGAGAAGGCGCTGACCGAGGAGGGCGTCCTGGGCGTCATCGCCGAGGACGCGACCCTCGAGGCCCGGCGCGGGGTGCTCCCGAACGACCCGCGGGTCGTCCTGGTCCCCGCGCGCCTGGCGAAGGGGCTGGAGTTCGACCACGTCGTGCTCGTCGAGCCCGCCGAGATCGTCGAGTCACCCAGTGCCGGGCACCGTGAGCGCGGGCTGCGGCACCTCTACGTCGCCATCACCCGAACCGTGTCCCACCTCACCGTCGTGCACCGAGGTCCGCTGCCGCCCGAGCTTGGAACGCTGGGCGGCAGCTGACCCTCATCACCGTCTCCGACTTCGGCATCCGGCGCAGCGTGGCCGGAGCGACGCTGTGCCAGTCCATCGTGCCGACGGCGACCATGAACATCACCGCGACCAGGGCGGCCATCGGGATGGCGGTGGCGCCGCTCGTGCCGGCGATCTCGATCGCGACGGCGGGGAGCTACGTCCCGTCACTGTCGGCGCTGGCCGTACTCGCGCCCTCGCGGCCGTCGTGGCGCTCGGGACCCGGCCGCTGCCTCGCGACGGGTCACCCGGTGGCAGAGGGGGCGGGATTCGAACCCGCGGCTGACATCACTGCCAGCGACCGCTTTCAAGGCGGTTCCGATCGGCCACTCCGGCACCCCTCCTGGCGGCCGGACCGAGGCCCCGCCGTCCGCGGGCGAGTCTAGGTGCCGATCGTTCAGACGGTGAGGACGACCAGGGCTTCGCCCTCCTGGACCACGTCGCCCGGCGACACCTTCACCGCCTGCACCCGCCCGGCGCGCTCGGCGAGGACGGGGATCTCCATCTTCATCGACTCCAGCAGCACGACGGTGTCCCCGACCGCTACGTCGGCGCCCTCCGCGACCACGACCGCCACCACGTTGGCCACCATCTCGGCCTGGATCTCCAACTGCTGCGCCCGTCCCATGGCGTGACCGTAGTCGGGAGCCGCGGTTACCCGCAGGTTCGGTGTGGTGCGGCGGGCCTGTCGAAGCGGTGCGGTCAGAGCAGGGCGCGGGTACGACGGGGCTCCGGCCGGTGCGCGGAGGCCTCCTCGAGCTGCCGGGCCCGTCGGCCGCGGGGACCGGTGAAGAACTGGTCGACGCGGATCACGGCGTACCCCAGGACCAGGCCCGGGACGAGGCTGTAGCCCAAGGCCAGCGCTGCCTCGACCGGCCCCGCGGCCACCAGGGACACCGCGATCGTCGAGGTCGCCGCGACGCCGAACGCGCAGACCCACCAGCCCTGCCGACGCCGGGCGCGCATCGAGACACCCCAGGCCAGGGCCGGGAAGCCCAGCGCGATCTCGAGGGGCTGCGGGATCGCCCCGAGCAGGGCGTCGACGTCGGTGACGAAGGCCTCGAACCCGCTGCGCAGACCCGGGGACGCCCAGCGTCGCAGCGCCTCGGCGTACGCCAGCGTCACGGTGAGAACCACGAGACCGCCCAGGAGGATCACGTAGCCACGCCTGCCCAGGCCGTGCAGGCCCGCACCGAGGCGGAAGACGAGGGTCATCGCCCCGGCGAGCGCGAGCGCCAGCACGACATACACGAACCGGTCGCGGGACACGTCGGGGGCGTAGCCGACGACGCCGAGCGCCCCGCCGGCCGCGACGAGCACCGCGACGAGCACCTCGAGGACCACGCGCCGGAAGCCGGGGGCCGGCGTCGTAGCCATCACCGCGAGGACCGCGGCGACGACCCCCATGACGGTCGCCGCGCCGGCCAGCAGGACTCCGTTGCCGGAGAGCACCGCCGCTGTGCCCAGGGCGAGCACGAGCCCGCCGCTGACGATGGTCCGGCCACCGGTACGGGCGGCCAGCGCGGCGCCGTACCCGGTGGAGAGCACCACCGCCGCCCAGCGGACGGCGTCCACCCCGAGCACGTCGGTGACCTGCGCGGCCGCCAGCACGCCGAGCGCTGCGAGCGTGAGGAGCGTGACGAGGCCGGCCAGCAGGGCCCGCAGGCGAGAGGTCCGGGGTGCCGCGAAGGGATTCCGGCCCGCGGGCCGGGACGGGGTCGGCTCCGGCGTCGCGGGCGCACCCGGGCTCCGGGAGGCTGCCGGGTCGTCGGTGAGCGGCATCGCGCGACGCTCGCCGAGCCGCCGCCCCGACGGCTTGGCCGGACGCTCCGCGCGGCGCTTCGGGGGGGCGGCGCGGCGCTTGCCGGGTCTGCTCTCCGCGTTCACCACGCGGCGAGGATACGCGCCCGGCTCGTGGCGCCAGGGCCGGTCAGAGCCGTCGGTTGGTCAGCGACGGGTTCTGCTCGCGCGCCGCGTCCAGGTCGTCACGACGCAGATCGACGGTGAGCGTCGCGCCACCCTCGTCGTCGTCCCCGACCTCGCCGAGCACGTCACCCAGGGGCGAGACCGCCATCGAGTGCCCGGTGTAGCGCGGACCGGGCTGGCCCACCGCCACCACGAAGACGATGTTCTCGATCGCCCGGGCACGGGCGAGCGTGCGCCAGTGCTCCACCTTGCGGTCGCCCGCGACCCACGCCGCCGGCACCACCAGCACCTCCGCACCGGCGTCGACCAGGGCCCGCGCCAGCTCGGGGAAGCGCAGGTCGTAGCAGGTCATCAGACCCACCCGGAAGCCCGCGACGTCGACGACGACCGGACTGGTCGGCCCGGCGCTCAGGCGGTCGGACTCGCGGTAGCCGAAGGAGTCGTAGAGGTGGATCTTGCGGTAGTGGTCGCGGCGGCCCGGCTGCGCGAGCACGAGGGTGTTCCACGGTCGCTCGGGGTCCTCGCTGCGCTCGAACATCCCGGCCAGCACCGCGACGTCGTGGGTGGCGGCCAGCTCGGCGAGGCGGGTGCCGAACGGGCCGTCGAGGTCCTCGGCGTACGGCGCCAGGCTCGAGTCCGGGGGCCCGAAGTCCCGCGCGAACGCCTCCGGCAGCACCACCAGGTCGGGTCGGGGGTCGCTGCTCGCCAGGTCACCGACCACCTCGAGAGCGGCACGGTTCTCGGCGGGGTCCAGGGAGGAGGCACGCTGGACCATGCTCACGCGCAGGGACGATCCGGGGTCGGTGGGGCCAGCTTCCATCGGTCCAGCCTGCCACGGCACCGGCGCGTGCTCTCGTGCCCGGGCCGCTGCCACACTGGCTGAATGCCCGCGACCCCCGCTCCCTCCCCATCCCCCGGGGGCGTCGCCGCCGTGGTGCTCGCCGGGGGTGGCGGCGTACGCCTGGGCGGGCTGGACAAGCACGCGATCGAGGTCGACGGGCAGACCCTGCTCGAGCACGCCCTCGAGGTGACCGACGGCTCCGAGGACGTCGTGGTGGTCGGCCCCGAGGTGCCCACCAGCCGTCCGGTCGTGTTCGCCCGCGAGGACCCTGTCGGCGGTGGGCCCGCCGCCGGCCTGCTCGCCGGCATCGAGGCGGTCCGGCAGGTGCGCGGCGCCCTGCCCGACCGGGTGGTGGCGCTGGCTGTGGACATGCCGCTGGTCACCCGCCGGACGGTGACCCGGCTGCTCGACGCGCTCGCCGAGGACACCGAGGCCGACGGGGTCGTCCTCGTGGACGGCGAGGGACGGCGCCAGTCGCTGTGCGCCGTCTACCGCGTGCGCCCCCTGCTCGACAGCGTGCCGGCGCGGTGGACCTCGACCTACGGGTTGCCGATGCGACGGCTGCTGTTCGGGCTCCACCTGGTCGAACTACCCGCCGACCCCGGCGAGGCCCACGACATCGACACCTGGGAGGACCTGCGGGACCTCGAGGGGTTCCGCGAGCCCGACGAATGAGCGCTTCCCGACGGGGCGCGGCCGAGTTGCGTGAGGCGCGTCGGCGTACGACGCTGGCCCGGTGACCCTCCACGACTGGATCGACGAGGCCTGCGCCCTGCTGGGCCTCGACCACGACGTCGACGAGGCCCTGGTCCTCGACCTGGCCCGCGTCTGCGCGCACGGCGTCGAGCGACCCGCCGCCCCGGTGACGACCTACCTGCTCGGGTACGCCGCCGCCGCCGGCCGCCTCGACGCGCAGGGGATCGAGGAGCGGGCCGACCGACTCACCGCCCTTGCCGAGCGCTGGGACACCCCCGACGCCGAGGTGGCGTCCGACGCCACCGACGCGGCCTCCCCCGACGGTGACGTCGACGTCCCCGACGCCGATCTCGCCATCGCCGTCGGCGACGCCGAGGGCGACTCCCAACAGCACTGAGGGGGTCGAAAGTCACTACACGTGTAGTGACTTTCCAGTTCTGAGCCCCGAAACCACCCCGAAAACCCCAGTTTCCTGTCCACACATCCCCGCAGGTAGGCCGGACCCCGGGGATGCATGACGTCGGCCGATGCGGGCTACCGTGCCTGCATGCGCGCCGTACTCGCTCCCGAGCCCGGAGGCCCCGAGGCCTTGCAGCTGACCGACCTGCCCGACCCGGAGCCGGGTCACGGGGAGGTCGTCCTCGATGTTGCGGCCACGGCGGTGAACCGGGCCGACCTGCTCCAGCGGCAGGGGTTCTACCCGCCGCCGAAGGGCGCCAGCGACGTGCTGGGGCTGGAGTGCTCCGGCGTCGTCGCCGCCGTCGGTGACGGGGTCGAGGGCTGGGCCGTGGGCGACGAGGCCTGCGCGCTGCTCGCCGGAGGCGGCTACGCCACCCGCGTCGCGGTGCCTGCGGGGCAGCTGATGCCGATCCCCGACGGGGTCGACCTGGTCACCGCCGCGGCGCTGCCCGAGGTCGCGTGCACGGTCTGGTCGAACGTCTTCATGGTCGCCGGTCTGCGTCCCGACGACGTGCTGCTCGTCCACGGCGGGGGCGGCGGCATCGGGACGATGGCGATCCAGCTCGCGTCCGCGCTCGGCGCACGCGTGGCCACGACAGCCGGGTCGGACGCCAAGCTCGAGGTCTGCCGCGAGCTCGGCGCCGAGATCCTCGTGAATTACCGCGAGCAGGACTTCGTCGAGGAGGTCCGCAAGGCCACCGACGGCCACGGCGCCGACGTGGTGCTCGACAACATGGGCGCGAAGTACCTCGCCCGCAACGTCGACGTACTCGCCACCGAGGGTCGCATCGTCGTCATCGGGATGCAGGGCGGCACCAAGGGCGAGCTCGACCTCGCCAAGCTCCTCCGCAAGCGCGGCGCGGTCGTCGCCACGTCCCTCCGCTCGCGCCCGACGCAGGACAAGGCCGCGATCTGCGCCGCCGTGACCGAGCACGTGTGGCCGCTGGTCGCCGACGGCCGGGTGCGCCCGATCGTGCACACCACCCTCCCGCTGGAGCAGGTACGCCGCGCGCACGTGCTCATGGAGGAGTCCTCCCACACCGGCAAGATCGTCCTCACCACCCGGTGAGCGCCCCCAGCCCCCCACGCGCGGCGCCCGTAGGCTGGAGGGCATGAGCGAGCAGCAGCAGAACGGCCCCGCGCAGGGGGGCGAGGACCCGCGCGTGGTGGTCATCGGGCCCGACAGCATGGCCGTCGATGGCGGCGAGGCCGAGAGCGCCGAGAGCGACGAGGCTGCCGAGAAGCACGTCACCCAGCTCGTCGAGCAGCCGGCGAAGGTGATGCGGATCGGCAGCATGATCCGCCAGCTCCTCGATGAGGTGAAGTCCGCGCCACTCGACGACGCCAGCCGCCACCGGCTGAAGGAGATCCACCAGTCCTCCATCAGGGAGCTCGAGGACGGCCTCGCCCCCGAGCTGGTCGAGGAGCTGCACCGACTGTCCCTCCCGTTCTCCGAGGGGACCCCCTCCGACGCCGAGCTGCGCATCGCGCAGGCCCAGCTGGTCGGTTGGCTCGAGGGCCTCTTCCACGGCATCCAGACCGCGATCTACGCCCAGCAGATGGCCGCGCGCGCCCAGCTCGAGCAGATGCGCAAGGCCCTGCCCGGTGGCATGACCCCGCCGGGGGCGCGCGACGAGGAGTCCGGCAGCACGGGCCGCGGCGGGATGTACCTCTGAGCCCCTCGGCTCCCTAGCGCCGGCGGCGCCGCCAGGCCACCACACCCGCGGCGATCAGCAGCGTGCCCACCACGACGAGAGCCACGAGGACCGGGGTACGCCGGGCCTGTCCGTCGGCCGGGTCGTCGGCGGGCTCCCCGTCCTGCTCCGAGGCCTGGTCCGCGTCCTGGTCCGGTACGGGGTCCTGCGTCACCTCGCCCGCAGGTGAGGCGGGCGGAGCCTCGGCCGCCGCCTCCTCGAGCTCCTCGACCAGGCCGGGACGGAGCGCGGTGGTGCCGCCACAGAGCCCCGCGACCAGGGACTCCCCGCCGTCGACCCGCGCGGCGAGGAACGCGTAGCGCTCCCCCACCACCAGGAAGTCCAGCCCGCACGCGGCGCCGGAGGACGCCGTACGCAGGCGCAGGGTGTCCGTCGAGACGTGGCCGCGCACGACCTGCTCGACGGCCACGGTCACCTCGAGCGTGCGGTCGCGGGTCTCCAGGGAGTCCACCGCGCCGACGACCACGACATCGGCGGCCGCGACCTGCTCGGCCAGCGGGCGCTGCGCGCACGAGCACGCGTACGCCGGCCCGGCCACCAGCAGCGCGGGCGCGAGGCCGAGGCTGGCCACGACGAGCGCCAGCAGCAGCCGGGTCGGGGTGCGAGGCGTCATGGGGGTGGGACGGCGGCGGCGCCCGGTCGGTTCCCTCACAGCGGGAACAGCTCCTCGAGGACCTGGGCCACGCCGTCCTCGTCGTGGTGGGGGGCGATGTGCGCGGCGGCGTCCTTGGTGAGGGCGTGGCCGTTGGCCATGGCGTAGGAGGTCCCGGCCCAGCTCAGCATCGGCACGTCGTTGGGCATGTCGCCGAAGGCGACGACCTCGTCGGCCGCGATCCCGCGCTCCGCGCAGAACTGGGCCAGCGTGCTCGCCTTGGTGACCTCGGCCGCGCTGATCTCCACGAGCGTGCCGACCGCCGACCAGGTGGTGGTGACCAGGCTGCCGACGAGCTCCTCCGCGCGCGACCAGTACTCCTCGGGGCCGTGGTCCTCGTGCCGCGCCAGCAGCTTGACCACCCGGTCGTCGAAGATGTCCTCGAGCGGACCCAGCCGCATCCCCGGGGGCGGGGGCAGCCGCGGCATGAACTCCGGCTCCTTCGCGAAGCCGTCGACGCGCTCCAGCGCGTAGGTCGTCCCGGGCAACCCCTCGCGCAACCGTCGTCCCACCTCGAGCCCGGTGTCGACCGGGATGGTGCGCGAGGCGACCACCTCGTGGATGCGAGCGTCGTACACGATCCCGCCGTTGGAGCAGATCGCCAGGCCGTGGTCGCCGACGTGCTCCCACAGCCGGTCCATCCACCGCAGCGGGCGGCCGGTGACGAAGACGACGTGAACCCCGCGCTCGTCGAGCGCCGCGATCACCTCGCGGGTGCGCGTGCTCACCTCGCCCCGGGCGTCGAGGAGCGTCCCGTCGAGATCGGTGGCGACGAGCTTCAGCACGCCGTCATCCTCCCAGGTCGGGCCTACTCCGACATCGCGACGATCGCCGCGCTCCTCGCTACGGTGGAGCAGCCGCCTGTCTGGCAGGCGGCCAGGACGGACCGCGAGACCGACCAGGAGGACTTCCGTGTCCAGGACCAAGGCGCGCAGCACCATCTCCGGCAAGCCGCTCGGGCGACGCGAGCTCGCAGACCTCGACGCGTGGTGGCGGGCCGCGAACTACCTGTCGGTGGGGCAGATCTACCTGATGGACAACCCGCTCCTGCGGGAGCCTCTGCGGGCTGAGCACGTCAAGCCCCGCCTGCTCGGCCACTGGGGCACCACCCCCGGACTGACCTTCCTCTACGCGCACCTCAACCGGGCGATCCGGGCGCGGGAGCAGTCGATCCTCTACGTCGCCGGACCCGGCCACGGCGGACCCGCGATGGTCGCGTCGGCATGGCTCGACGCCACCTACAGCGAGATCTACCCCGAGATCGGGCTCGACGAGGAGGGCATGCGGCGGCTGTTTCGCCAGTTCTCCTTCCCCGGCGGGATCCCGAGCCACGTCGCCCCGGAGACCCCCGGCTCGATCCACGAGGGCGGTGAGCTCGGCTACGCCCTCTCCCACGCCTACGGCGCCGCGTTCGACAACCCCGACCTCGTGGTCGCCGCGGTGGTCGGCGACGGCGAGGCCGAGACCGGCCCGTTGGCGGCGAGCTGGCACTCGACGAAGTTCGTCGACCCCCGCCGCGACGGCGCGGTGCTGCCGATCCTGCACCTCAACGGCTACAAGATCGCCAACCCCGCCGTGCTCGCCCGGATTCCCCAGGCAGAGCTCGAGGCCCTGCTGCGCGGCTACGGGCACACGCCGTACTTCGTGGAGGGCTCCGACCCCACGACGATGCACCAGGCCTTCGCCGCGACCCTCGACCACTGCCTCGACGAGATTCACGAGATCCAGGAGGAGGCTCGCTCGGCACGACGTCAGCCAGCCACCCGCCGTCCGTGGCCGATGATCGTGCTGCGCTCCCCCAAGGGCTGGACCGGTCCGCGGGAGGTCGACGGACGCAAGATCGAGGACTTCTGGCGCTCCCACCAGGTGCCGTTCGCCGACGCACGCACCGACGCGGCCCACCGCGAGATCCTCGAGGAGTGGATGCGCGGCTACCGGCCCGACGAACTCTTCGACGACGCCGGCACCCCGGTCCCCGCGCTCACCGCCCAGTCCCCCGCCGGGACCTTGCGGATGAGCGCCACCCCGCACGCCAACGGTGGCATGCTCCTGCGCGACCTGCGGATGCCCGACTTCCGCGACCACGCCGTCCCGGTCGAGGCCCCCGGGACGGGTGCGGTGGAGTCCACTCGGGTCCTCGGTGGCTTCCTCGCCGAGGTGATGCGCGGCAACGACGACCGCTTCCGCGTGGTCGCCCCCGACGAGAACAACTCCAACCGGCTCCAGGACGTCCTCACGGTCACCGACCGCGCGTGGAACGCCGAGACGCTGCCGTACGACGAGGGGCTGGCCGTCGACGGCCGGGTGATGGAGATCCTCTCCGAGCACACCTGCCAGGGCTGGATGGAGGGCTACCTGCTCACCGGGCGGCACGGCTTCTTCTCCTGCTACGAGGCGTTCATCCACCTCGTGGCCTCGATGTTCAACCAGCACGCCAAGTGGCTCAAGACCACCAACGGACTGCCCTGGCGGCGCCCGGTCGCGTCGCTGAACTACCTGCTCACCTCGCACGTCTGGCGGCAGGACCACAACGGCTTCTCGCACCAGGACCCGGGCTTCATCGACCACGTGGTCAACAAGAGTGCCGACGTCATCCGGGTCTACCTGCCGCCGGACGCCAACACGCTGCTGTCGGTGGGGGACCACTGCCTGCGCAGCCGCCAGCACGTCAACGTCATCGTCGCCGGCAAGCAGCCGTCGCTGCAGTATCTGACGATGGATGAGGCGGTGGTGCACGCCACCAAGGGCATCGGCATCTGGGACTGGGCCAGCAGCGACGAGGACTGCGAGCCCGACGTGGTCGTGGCCTGCGCCGGGGACGTCCCGACGATGGAGGCCCTGGCCGCGGTGGAGCTGCTGCGCGGGTTCTTCCCGGACCTGCGGCTGCGCTTCGTCAACGTGGTCGACCTGATGCGGCTGCAGGACGAGAGCGAGCACCCGCACGGACTCTCCAGCGCCGACTTCGACGCCCTCTTCACCCGCGACAAGCCGGTCGTCTTCGCCTACCACGGCTACCCGTGGCTGATCCACCGCCTGACGTACCGGCACACCAACCACGGGAACTTCCACGTCCACGGCTATCGGGAGGAGGGCACCACCACGACGCCGTTCGACATGACCGTGATGAACAGGATCGACCGCTTCCACCTGGCCATGGCCGTCATCGACCGGGTCCCCTCGCTGCAGGCGGTCGGCGGCCGGGCACGAGAGCACCTGCGGAACGCGCTGATCGAGCACCGCGTGCACATCCGCGCCCACGGCGAGGACCTGCCCTCGATCCGGAACTGGCAGTGGTCGGGGCGGCCCGGCCCACAGGAGGTCACCCCGGACCCGGAGACCAGCGCCCCGGAGGGCTGACCGCCGGCCTCAGCGCACCAGGTAGATCGCGGCCGCGGCCCGGAGGTTGGGGAGCACCGCGGAGCGCAGCGGGGCGGCGTGCTCGTCGAGGAGGATCCTCCTGACCACCCGCATCTCGACCTCGCCCAGCAGCGCCTCGAGGTCGGCGAGCGTGGAGTGGTGGATATTCGGGGTCTCGTGCCAGGGGTGCGGGATGGTCCGGGAGACCGGCATCCGGCCGCGCAGCAGCGCCAGCCGGTTGCGCCAGAGGCCGAAGTTGGGGACCGAGACGATGCCCTGGCCGCCGACGCGCCGCATCTCGCGGAGCACCTGCGCGGGGTGCACCATCGCCTGGAGGGTCTGGGAGAGCACGACGACGTCGTAGGAGTCGTCGGCGAACGTGCTCAGCTCGGACTCGAGGTCGCCCTCGATCACCGGGACACCCCGGCGGATCGCGCGGAGCACGGAGTCGTCGTCGATCTCCACGCCCTGCACCGTGCAGCCCCGCTCGGCCAGGTGGGCGAGCAGCTTTCCGCCGCCGCAGCCGAGGTCGAGGACACGGGCGTGCGCGGGGATCAGGTCGGCGACGATCGCCAGGTCCGGGCGCATCACGACGCCCCTCCCAGTCCGACCTCGTGGGCGCGGTCGACGAACGCCGCGATCGTCTCGTGGTAGCCGGGCGGGGTGAGCAGGAAGGAGTCGTGCCCCCACGGCGAGCGGATCTCGCGGAAGGTGACCGGCACGCCGGCGTGCTCGAGCGTGCGCAGGATCCGCACGGAGTGCCCGGTGTCGAAGCGCCAGTCGGTGTCGAAGGAGACGATAAGGAACCGCGCGCCGCCCGCCCGCACCCGGTCCGCGGCGGTGGGGTCGGCGAAGGCGTCGAAGTAGTCCATCACCCGGGTCAGGTAGAGGTACGACAGCGCGTCGAAGCGGTCCAGGAAGGACCGGCCCTGGTGGTTGAGGTAGCTCTCCACCTGGAAGTCGACCCCGAGGCCCATCCGCTGGCCGCCGGTCTCCTCGCCCTGGAGGCGGCGGCCGAACTTCTCGGTCATCGCCTCCTCCGAGAGGTAGGTGATGTGGGCCATCATCCGGGCGATCGCCAGGCCGATCTGGGGGCCGCGCTCCCCCTCCGCCTCCTCCTCGAAGTAGCGACCGTCGCGGAAGCCGGGGTCGCGCATGATCGCCTCGCGTCCGACGGCCGAGAAGGCGATGTTCTGCGCGGTCAGCCGCGAGGAGCTGGCGACGAGGATCGCGTTGGCGACCTGGTCGGGCGCCTGGACGGTCCACTGCAGGACCTGCATCCCGCCGAGCGAGCCGCCGACGGCCGCGAGCAGCCGCTCGATGCCGAGGTGGGCGAGCAGCCGCTGGTGGAGGGCGACGAAGTCGCTCATCTGCACGAGCGGGAAGTCCAGCCCGTACGGCGCCCCGGTCGCCGGGTCGGTCGAGAGCGGGCCCGTGGTGCCCTGGCAGCCGCCGAGCAGGTTGGGGCAGATGACGAAGAACCGGTCGGTGTCCAGCGGCTTGCCGGGACCGATGAGGGTGTCCCACCACCCGCGTCGTTCCGGGTCGCCGTGGTGGCCCGCGGCGTGCGCGTCACCGGTGAGGGCGTGGCAGACGAAGATCGCGTTGTCGCGGGCCTCGTTCAGCTCGCCGTACGTCTCGTAGGCGACCTCGACGTGCGACAGCGAGCGCCCGCACGCCAGCACCAGCGGGTCGTCCTCGGTGCCGAGGACCACACGCTGGGTCTCGACGAATCCGAGGCCGTTGGTCACTCCGGAACCCTAGGCGGCACGCAGGCACCGGCCCCGGTCATCTCACTCCGCGAGGGCGACCCGGAGTGGTCACTTGGTGGGCGCAGAACCGGTCCGGGCGTCGACGAAGTGACCACTCCGTGCGGGAGGTCAGCCGGTGGTGGCGGCCAGTGCCTGGTCGAGGTCGGCGATCAGGTCGTCGACGTGCTCGATGCCGATGGAGAGCCGGACCAGGTCCTCAGGGACGCCGGCCGCCTCCAGCTCGTCGGGCGAGAGCTGGGAGTGGGTGGTGGTGGCGTTGTGGATCGCCAACGACTTGGCGTCACCGATGTTCGCCAGGTGGCTGAAGAGCTCGAGAGCCTCGATGAACTTCGTGCCGCCCGCACGCCCGGCCTTCACCCCGAAGCTGATGAGCCCGCCGTACCCGTGGCCGGTGAAGACCCGGTCGGCGACGGCCTTGTAGGGGCTGTCGGCGAGACCGGGGTAGCTCACCCACGAGACCGCGTCGTGCGCCTGGAGGTGCTCGGCGACCTTCAGCGCGTTCTCGCTGTGCCGCTCCATCCGCAGGTGCAGCGTCTCGAGCCCCTGCAGGAAGAGCCAGGAGTTCATCGGGGTGATCGCGGCGCCGGTGTTGCGGAGCATCACCGTGCGGGCCCGGATGATGAAGGCCAGGTTGCCGACGGCCTCGGTCCACACCACGCCGTGGTAGGCGTCGTCCGGGCCGGTCAGGCCGGGGAAGCGCTCGGCGTGCGCGTTCCAGTCGAAGTTGCCGGAGTCCACGATCACGCCGCCGATGGAGGTGCCGTGGCCGCCGATGTACTTCGTCGCCGAGTGCACCGCGACGTCCGCGCCGTGGTCGAAGACCCGGCACAGGTACGGCGTGGGCGCGGTGTTGTCGACGATCAGCGGGAGGCCCTCGGCGTGGGCGGCGTCGGCCCAGGCGCGGACGTCGACGACGTTGATCCGCGGGTTGCCGACGGTCTCGGCGAAGACCAGGCGGGTCTTGTCGTCGACGTGCTTGGCGACGTCCTCGGGGCGGTCGGGGTCGACGAAGCGGACCTCGATGCCGAACTGCGGGAGGGTATGCGCGAAGAGCGCGTAGGTGCCGCCGTACAGCGTGGAGAGGGCGACGATGTTGTCGCCGGTGCGGCAGAGGTTGAGGACGGCGTAGGTGATCGCCGAAGACCCCGAGGCGGTGGCGAGCGCGCCGACCCCGCCCTCGAGCTGGGTCATCCGGTCCTCGAAGACCGACTGGGTCGGGTTCATGATCCGGGTGTAGATGTTGCCGGGCTCGGCGAGCGCGAAGAGGTTCGCGGCGTGCTCGGTGTCGTTGAAGACGTACGACGTGGTCTGGTAGATCGGGACCGCGCGTGCGTTGGTGGCGGAGTCCGCCTCCTCCTGGCCGGCGTGGACTGCGAGGGTCTCGGGACGACGGGTCATCGATGACCGCCCTTCGTGTGGAGGATCTGGCTGACTCGATCCACCGTAAGCGGCTCCTCCACCGGGGCGGGAGGTGTCCACCTCACGGGCTCCACCGGTCAGAACCAGCGCATGATCTCCTGGGCGGCGCCGTCGGAGTCGACGTCGCCCGTGGTCGCGTCGGCGGAGTCGTGCACGAGCTGCACCGCCTGGCCCATCGCGACGCCGCGGCCGGCCCAGCGCAGCATCTCCAGGTCGTTGCGGCCGTCGCCGATCGCCAGCACGTCGTCCGGGTCGATGTCGAGGTCCTCGCAGACGTGCTGGAGGCCCGACGCCTTGGAGACCCCCACCGGGGCGAGGTCGAGCCATGCGGTCCAGCCGACGATGTAGTCGGTGCCGTGCAGGCCCAGCCGACCGGCGAGGTCGATGAAGTCGTCGACCGTCGCGGACGGGTCACGGATGATCACGCGGCTGACTGGCGCGGCGACGATCTCGTCGACCACGGTCTCGATGAGCTCCCCGCTCAGCTCCCCGGGCGGGAAGGGCCGGTTCACGCGGTAGCCGACACCGCGCTCCTCGACGGCGACGAGCGCCTCCGGGTGCTCCCGGAGCACCGCGGCCACGGCGGCCCGGGCGTCGAACGTCTCCTCGTGGACGACCTCCAGCGGGGGGAAGCGGGTGATCACCGCGCCGTTCGACGCCACGACCCACAGCCGCTCGCCGTGGCCGGTCAGGCCCAGGAGCTCCGCGATCGGCGTGAGGCCGTGCGCGGAGCGACCACTGGCGAGCACGACGTGGACGCCGGCGTCCTCGGCCCGGCGTACGGCGTCACGGACGGCGGGAGCGACGTCCTCGTGCACGATGCCGCCACCCTCGACCCAGCGCAGCAGGGTGCCGTCGACGTCGAGCGCGAGGATCTTCGGCTGCCACCCGAGCGGCTTGGCCTGCTTCTCGCTCACCGTAACCCTCAGGCCTTGATCGGCTCGAGGACGGTGCGGCCCTGGAGGTAGGGCTGCAGCGCGGCCGGCACCCGGACCGAGCCGTCGGCCTGCTGGTGGGTCTCGAGCAGCGCGACGATGGTGCGCGGGATGGCCACGAGGGTGCCGTTGAGCGTGGCCACCGGGCGGGTGCCGTCGGCGCCGCGCTCACGGATGTCGAGGCGGCGCGACTGGAAGTCGGTGCAGTTCGAGGTCGAGGTCAGCTCGCGGTAGCGGCCCTGGGTGGGCACCCACGCCTCGCAGTCGAACTTGCGCTGCGCAGAGAGCCCGAGGTCGCCGGCGGCCACGTCGATGACGCGGTAGGCCAGCTCCAGCTTGTCGAGCCACTCCTTCTCCCAGCCCAGCAGGCGCTGGTGCTCGGCGAAGGACTCCTCGAGGGTGGTGTAGGTGAACATCTCGACCTTGTCGAACCAGTGGACGCGGATGATCCCGCGGGTGTCCTTGCCGTGCGAGCCTGCCTCCTTGCGGAAGCACGGGCTGAACGCGACGTAGCGACGCGGCAAAGAGTCGGTGTCCAGGATCTCGTCGGAGTGGTACGCCGCCAACGGGACCTCGGAGGTGCCGACCAGGTAGGTGTCCTGGCCCTCGATCCGGTAGACGTCGTCGGCAGCCTGGCCCAGGAAGCCCGTGCCCTCCATCGCCCGCGGCTTGACCAGGGTCGGCGGGATCATCGTGGTGAAGCCGGCCGCCCGGGCCTGGTCCATGGCCATGTTGACGAGGGCGAGCTCGAGGTCGGCGCCGGCGCCGGTGAGGTAGTAGAAGCGGCTGCCGGAGACCTTCGCACCCCGCTCGACGTCGATCGCCCCGAGGATCCGGCCCAGCTCGACGTGGTCGCGGGGCTCGAAGCCCTCCGCGGCGAAGTCGCGGGGGGTGCCGACCTCCTCGAGGAGGACGAAGTCCTCCTCGCCCCCCTCGGGGGTCTCGTCGGCCGCCGGGTTCGGGATCGCCATGAGCACGCTGCGGTACGCCGCCTCGGCCTCGTTCTGGGCGGCCTCGGCCGCCTTGACCTCGGCTGAGAGCGTCTTGGTGCGCGTCAGCAGCGCGGCCTTCTCCTCGCCCTGGGCGCCGGCGATCTGCTTGCCAAGGCCCTTCTGCTCCGCGCGCAGCGCCTCGAACGTCGCAATGGCGGCGCGTCGGGACTCGCCGGCGGCGATCGCCTCGTCGATGGTCGCGGCGGGCAGCCCGCGCTTGACCTGCGCGGCGCGGAGTCGGTCGGGGTCGTCACGGAGGAGCCGGGGGTCGATCACCGGCTCAGGCTATCCCCGGCTGCTCACCGCCCCGGCGGGGGGAAGATCGCGTCGAGCGCCTCGAGGTCAGCGGGGGTGGGCTCCCAGGCGAGGGCGGCGGCGTTGGTGCGCACCTGCTCGGGCGTGGTCGCACCGGCGATGACGCTGGCCACCGCGGGCCGGGAGGCGAGCCAGGAGAAGGCGACCTGGACCTCGGTGAGGTCGCGCTCGGCGGCGTACCCGGAGAACCGGGCGAGCTGGTCCCAGTCGGTGCCGTCGAGCACGTCGGAGCGGCGCGACAGCCGGCTGCCCTCGGGCGCGGACCCGCCGGCGTACTTGCCGGTGAGCAGGCCGTTGGCGAGCGGGAAGTACGGCAACACGCCGACCCCGAACCGCTCGGCGGCGGGCAGCTGCTCGCGCTCGGCGCCCCGGGCCAGCAGGCTGTAGTGGATCTGGCTGGAGACGAAGCGCTCAGTGCCCAGCGAGCGGGCGAGGAGCTCGGCCTCGGCCAGCTGCCAGCCGGCGAAGTTGGAGTGGCCGAGGTAGCGCACCTTCCCGGCGGTCACCAGGTCGTCCAGGGCGGCGAGGGTCTCCTCGATCGGCGTGCCGCGGTCGGGCACGTGCAGCTGGTAGAGGTCGATCCAGTCGGTGCCGAGCCGGCGCAGCGACGCCTCGACCGCGCGGACGACGTACCGGCGCGAGCCGCGCGCCCCGAAGTCGGGTCCGTTCACGCCCTCCATGTCCATGCCGAACTTGGTCGCCAGGACCACCTCGTCGCGTCTCCCCTTCAACGCGCCGCCGAGCAGCTCCTCGCTCAGCCCGCGGGTGCCCCCGCCGTAGGCGTCGGCGACGTCGAGGAGGGTGATGCCCGCGTCGACCGCGGCGCCGATGACCGCGTCGGTGCCGGCCTGCGTCTCGGTCGCGGTGCCGGGCCGCCCGAGGTTGTTGCACCCCAGGCCGACGGCAGAGACGCGCAGCCCGGAGTCCCCGAGCGGGCGGAGCGCGGGACGGTGGTCGAGTTGGGCGTCGTCAGCAGCGTGATCGGCCATGCTCCCGACCCTACGAGCGCCGCCCCAGGACCATCTCAGCCATACTGCGAGGCGATGAAACCGACCTCTCGCCCGGCCCAGGGGGGCACCGCGGTGCGGACGCGCCGCGCCGGCCTCCTGCCCTGGACCGTCCTCACCGGTGTCACCGTCGCGCTGCTCACGACCCTCGTGGCGCTCGGCTGGGAGCCCCTGCTCGACCGCGACGCGGCCCTCGCCGCGGAGCCGTACTCGTTCACCGCGGCGAACCCGGGGCTGGCCGAAGTCCTCCGCGGCATCGACGTCGCGTTCGGGACGATCCCGATGATGGTCGCCACGATCCTCGCCGCCGTGCTGCTGCGGGTGCGCGACCACGCGCGGGCGGCGTACTGGACGCTCGGGGTGATGGGTGCGGCCGCGGCGTCGGTCACCGTGATCAAGAACCTCATCGGACGCGACCGCCCCGAGTGGGCCGACCCGCTACGGGTCCTGGAGAGCTACTCCTTCCCGTCGGGTCACGCCACCTCGATCGCCGCCGCCGCCGGTGTCGCGACGGTCCTCACGCTGATGCTGGTGCGCCGGCGCTCCCTACGTCGTGGCCTGCTCGCGCTGTACGCCGTCCTCGTCCTCGTGGTCGGTCTCGACCGGGTCTTCCTCGGCCTGCACAACGTCTCCGACGTCGTCGCCGGCTGGGCGCTCGGCGCCTTCTGGGTGCTGCTGGGCCAGGTGCTCTACGACCCGCACTCCCGCTCGACGGCGGCAGGCGCCGAGCCGTTCGCGGAGGTCTTCCCGGGCCAGCGTCGCCTCGCGGTGGTGCTCAACCCGATCAAGGTCGAGGACGAGGCCGGGTTCCGCGCGCTGGTCTCGTCGATGGCGGCCGAGTCCGGCTGGGGCGAGCCGGAGTGGCACCTCACGACGATCGAGGACCCCGGCGGCTCGATGGCCGAGGCCGCCGCGGTCGGCGGCTCCGACCTGGTCATCGTCTGCGGGGGCGACGGGACGGTGCGCACGGTCTGCTCCGAGCTCGCCGGCACCGGTGTGCCGGTGGGGATCGTGCCCGCCGGCACGGGCAACCTGCTCGCCCGCAACCTCGGCATCCCCCTCGTCCTGCGCGCTGCCGTCGACGTGGCGCTCAACGGCCAGGACCGCGCCATCGACCTGGTCGCGGTCAGCGGCGACGGCATCGAGGACGGCCACTTCCTCGTCATGGCCGGGATGGGCTTCGACGCCGCGATCATGGAGGGCGTCAGCGAGGACATCAAGGCCCGCGTCGGCTGGCTGGCCTACGTCTGGTCGGGCCTGAAGTCGCTGATGTTTCCCGCGGTGCGCATCGAGGTGACCGTCGACGGCGGCGAGCCCACCAAGCACCGGGCCCGCACCGTCCTCATCGGCAACGTGGGCTACCTCCAGGCCGGCATGCCGTTGCTGCCCGACGCCACCATCGACGACGGCCAGGTCGACGTGGTGCTGCTCTACCCGCGCCGGTTCCTGTCCTGGATCCCGCTGGCGGTCCGGGTGCTGAGCAAGGGACGCCGTACCGACGAGCTGATCACCCGGATGACCGGACGGACGGTGCGCGTGCGCGCCTCGACCGACACCCCGCGGCAGCTGGACGGCGACAGCATCGGCCCCGGCCGCGAGCTGGTCGCCGAGTGCATCCACGGCAAGCTGCTGGTGCGCGTCCCGCGCTGAGTCCTCGGGTCGTGTGCCCCAGCACGTGCCATGGCGCGTACTCAGGCACACGACTTCAGGCGAGGGGCGCGAGCACGTAGACCTTGATCTCGCGGTCGGTACGAGCCTCGTACTTGGCGTAGTTCGGCCAGGTGCCCTTCATGACCTCCCACAGCCGGGCCCGCTCGTCCCCGACCGCACGGCGTGCGGAGACCCGGTACGAGCGGCCCTTGAAGTGCACGCCCGCCTCGCCCGCGGCCTCGAGGTTGTAGGTCCAGGCCGGCGGCTTGGGCCCGCCCCAGAAGGATCCGGCGATCAGCCAGCCACCCTCGTGCGGCACGCACAGCAGCGGCGTCGTGCGTTCGATGCCGGACTTGCGGCCGGGCACGGTGAGCTGGAGCTCGGGCAGCCCGGCCAGCGAGAGCAGCGTGAACCGACCGCGGGTCAGGAGCTGGACGAGCCGGTCCAGGCGCACGATCCAGGCGTTGTAGCGGGGCAGCCACGGAAGGCCCCCGATCTTGACGGCCAGCGGGGTGAGGAGTCCCATGCGTGCAGCCTACGAGTCAGCGCGGGCGGGCCGCACTGATGGCCTCCTCCTCCTCGGGGGAGAGCACTGCCTCGCTGGTCCAGCCGGCGACGTTCTTGGCGTACGTTCGGGCCTCGCTGCGCCCGTGGATCGAGGTGAGCACGATGCCGCTTCCGGCGTCGTCGAGCAGCGCCAGCGACCACGACAGGTGCCCGCCCATGTCACCGAACGCGTCGTAGCGCACCACCGAGAGGTGCCGCAGGGCGTCGGAGACCTCCACGCGCAGGGCGGAGACCTCCTGGCGCAGCCCCTGGACGTCCGCGGGCACGGCGTCGTCGTCGCCGCCGGCGGTCGTGGCGCTCCCGCTGCGCCGCAGCGCCAGGAGGGCGACCAGCAGGGCGAGCAGGGCGGCGGCGAGTGCGAGGGAGGCCAGGAGGGTCACGGTTGCCCACGGTAGGCGAGCCGGGGCGTCCACCCGCTGTGAACGCGCCGAGGGCGGGCAGCGAGCCTCCCTAGACTGCTCCGGTGACCTCGCCCAGCTCGGGACGGCCCCGCATCGCCTACCAGGGCGAGCCGGGCGCCAACTCCCACGCCGTCTGCTCCGAGCACTACCCCGACCACGAGGCGCTGCCGTGCGCGTCGTTCGAGGACGTCTTCGCCGCGGTCTCGCAGGGCGAGGCCGACCTGGCGATGATCCCGATCGACAACTCGATCGCCGGGCGGGTGGCCGACATCCACCACTTCCTGCCCGACTCGGGGCTGCACATCATCGCCGAGCACTTCCTGCGCATCCGCTTCCACCTCCTGGGGGTCCCGGGCGCGTCGCTCGACCAGGTCCGCACGGTGCTCAGCCACGTCCACGCCCTCGGCCAGTGCCGCAAGGTGATCCGGGAGCACGGCCTGGTCCCGCAGATCTCCGGCGACACCGCCGGGGCGGCCCGCGAGGTCGCCGAGAGCGGCGACCCGACCCAGGCCGCCATCTCACCGCCGCTGGCCGCCGAGATCTACGGCCTGGAGATCCTCGCCGAGGACATCGAGGACGAGGACCACAACACCACCCGCTTCGTGGTGCTGTCCCGCGAGTTCGTGCAGGCGCCCGCGGGCAACGGTCCCGTCGTCACCAGCTTCATCTTCAACGTCCGCAACCTGCCGGCCGCGCTCTACAAGGCGCTCGGCGGCTTCGCCACCAACGGCGTCAACATGACCAAGCTGGAGAGCTACATGGTCGGCGGGCACTTCTCGGCCACGCAGTTCCTCGCCGAGGTCGACGGTCACCCCGACGACATCGGCCTGGCCCGGGCGCTCGAGGAGCTCAGGTTCTTCACCACCGACGTCAAGATCCTCGGCGTCTACCCCGCCGACTCCTTCCGCTCCTGAGACACCCCGGTGACGGCGGCGGCGCATCTCCGCCACAATTGGGTACCGGACCGTCACGCGACCCCCACGCGCAAGGACCCCTCATGACAGCGCTCCAGCGCCAGGCGCACAGCCAGGTACGCCACCTCACCACCGACGACGTCGAGCAGATCGGGCGCGAGCTCGACCTGATCCGGCAGCAGGTGCTCGACAGCCGCGGCGCCCGCGACGCGGCGTACATCCGCCGGGTGATCGCCGTCCAGCGCCGGCTCGAGCTCGCTGCCCGCGTGGTGCTGCTCGCCGGACGCTTCCCACCCGCCTGGGTGCTGGGCACGGCCACGCTGAGCGTGGCCAAGATCCTCGACAACATGGAGATCGGCCACAACGTCCTGCACGGGCAGTGGGACTGGATGCGCGACCCCGCCATCCACTCCTCGACCTGGGACTGGGACCACGCGTCACCACCGGAGCAGTGGAAGCGCGCGCACAACGAGACCCATCACACCTACACGAACATCCTCGGCCAGGACAACGACCTCGGCTACGGCATCATGCGCGTCGACGAGGACCAGGAGTGGCAGCCGCGCTACCTCGTCCAGCCGCTGTGGAACTTCGTCAACGCCTGCATCTTCGAGTACGGCATCGCGATGTACGACATCGAGTTCGGCGAGCACCTGCGTGAGGGCAAGGGGATCACCCCCGAGCTGCGCTCGCGGATCCGCGCCGCGGCCGACAAGGTACGCCGGCAGGTCACCAAGGACTACGTCGTGCACCCGATGCTGGCCGGTCCCGGCGGCTGGCTCGCGACCCTCACCGCCAACGCGACCGCCAACCTGGTGCGCAACGTGTGGAGCCACTCGATCATCATGTGCGGCCACTTCCCCGAGGGCGTCGAGACCTTCGAGCAGGACAAGCTGCCTCAGCACGAGACCCGGGGCGAGTGGTACCTCCGGCAGATGCTCGGCTCCGCCAACATCTCCGGTCCGCCGCTGATGCACCTGATGTCGGGCAACCTCTCGCACCAGATCGAGCACCACCTGTTCCCCGACCTGCCGAGCAACCGCTACGCCGAGATCGCGCCCCGGGTGCAGCAGCTCTTCGAGCGCTACGGGCTCACCTACAACGCCCGCCCGCTCCCCCAGCAGGTGGCCAGCGCCTGGCACCGGGTGTTCCGCCTGTCCCTGCCCAACGACTGGATGGCCGAGACCAACCGACGCAACCTGCCGCGCCAGCTCAAGTCGCTGTGGCACCAGTCGCGAGGCGCCGTGGGCTCACGCCGCCGACAGGGCGCACTCACCCTGGCCTGACGCATCCCCCCGGGCACGCCGCCCGGGACCGGTACGACGACAATTGCGGGCATGGATCTCGCCGCGGTCGCGCTCACGTTCGGCGCGATCTTCCTCGTCGAGCTGCCGGACAAGACGTTCCTCGCGACGCTGGTGCTGGCCACGAAGTACCGGCCGATCCTGGTCTGGATCGGCGTCGGCCTCGCGTTCGCCGTACAGACCGGTGTCGCGGTCGCGCTGGGGCAGGCGGCCTCCCTGCTGCCGCCGGACCTGGTCAAGATCGCGGCCATCGTGCTCTTCCTCGCCGGCGCCGCGATCCTGGTGCGCGAGGGCCGCAGCCACCAGGAGTCCAGCGGCGAGGAGTTCGCCGAGAAGGCCAAGCCCGTGCACGGCTTCCGGGCCGTGCTCGCGTCGTTCCTGGTGCTGTTCGCGGCCGAGTGGGGCGACCTGAGCCAGCTGCTGACCCTGTCGCTGGTGGCGAAGTACGAGGCGCCGTTCAGCGTGTACGTCGGGGCGCTCGGCGCCCTGCTCACCGTCAGCGCGCTGGCCGTGATCGTGGGCCGGAGCCTGCTGCGGGTGATCTCGATCCACGTGCTGCACTACCTGGGCGCCACGGTCTGCCTGGCCCTCGCCGGTCTCACCTTCTACGAGCTCGTCTTCTGAGCCCGGGGCCCGGCCGGGCCTCTAGGGTGGCTGCATGACTGCGACCCACGGTGCCGACAGCGAGGTCGGCCGACTGCGGACCGTGATGCTCCACCGGCCCGGACTCGAGCTGAAACGGCTGACCCCCCGCAACAACGACAAGCTGCTCTTCGACGGCATCCCGTGGGTCGCCCGGGCCCAGGAGGAGCACGACGCGTTCGCCGAGGCCCTCCGGGCCCGCGACGTCGAGGTTCTCTACCTCACCGACCTGCTCACCGAGACCCTCGAGACCCCCGAGGCGCGCGACACCGCGATCGAGACGGCCCTGGCCGGCCTCGACCTCGGCGACACGATGCGCGGCTACCTGCTCGGGGCGCTGCACGACGCGACCGCGGCGGACCTGACCGGCTACCTCACGGCCGGCATCCGCAACGACGAGGTCCGCGGCGGCTTCGGGCTGGTGACCGCGCTCCTCGCGCACGACGACTTCCTCGTCGACCCGCTGCCCAACCTGCTGTTCACCCGCGACTCCTCGGTGTGGGTGCACGACCGGATCGCGATCACGTCGCTGGCGATGCCCGCGCGCAAGCGCGAGTCGCAGCTGACCGAGCTGATCTACAGCCTGCACCCGCGCTTCGCCGGCAGCCCCCGCATCCACGGCCACCACTTCGAGCACGTCGAGGGCGGCGACGTGCTGCTCCTGGCACCCCGCGTGATCGCGGTCGGCGTCGGTGAGCGGACCACCCCGGCGGGAGTCGAGCGGCTCGCCCGCCAGGTCTTCGAGGCGTCGCTGGCCGACACCGTGCTCGCCGTACCCATCGCCCAGGAACGCGCCACCATGCACCTCGACACGGTCTGCACGATGGTCGACGTCGACAAGGTGGTGATGTACCCCAACGTCGCGCACGACCTGACGGCGTACGCCGTGACGCACGACGGGCGCGCCGACGACGGCGCCCTGGTCCTCCGGGTCGCGGGCGCGGAGCCGTTCCTGGTCGCGGCCGCCAAGGCCATGGGCATCGACCGGCTGCACCAGATCGACACCGGACTCGACCCGGTGACCGCCGAGCGGGAGCAGTGGGACGACGGCAACAACACCCTGGCGCTGGCGCCCCGCGTGGCCGTGGCCTACGAGCGCAACAACGAGACCAACGACCGGCTCGAGGCCGCCGGCATCGAGGTGGTCCGGATCGCCGGGTCCGAGCTCGGCTCCGGCCGGGGCGGGCCGCGCTGCATGAGCTGCCCCATCGCCCGCGACCCGCTGGTGTGACGCAGCCCTGCTGGACAGTCCCCAGCGGGTCGGGGAGGATCGCCGACGGGGAGGGCCCCACAGTGAAAGGCCGCGCATGACTTCGTTCTTCGACTCGTTCACTCCGCAGGAGGTCGCGCGGATCAGCGCCCGGGGCCGGCACGTCACCCTGCCGGCCGGCTGGTCGCCCATCTGGGAGCGCACCCCGGCCGACAAGGCCTACATCCTGCTCGACGGCACCGTGTCCGTGCGCAAGCACGGCGAGGAGATCGCCCAGCTCGGCCCGGGCGAGATCATGGGTGAGCAGGCGATCGTCGACCACAAGCTCCGCAACGCCACGATCGTGGCCCTGACGCCGCTCGAGGTCATCCACTTCACCGACGAGACCGTCCGCGAGCTCTGCGACGAGATGCCGTCGTTCAAGGCCGCCCTCGAGGCGGTGGCCAAGTCGCGCCTGGGGTGAGCGGACCGGACCGCCCTCCCGTCCCCGACCTCGCCGGCGCGCTGGAGGTCGTCGAGACCTACCTGCTCGGCGAGGCCCCCTCGCTGACCCGGGTCCAGGTCGCCGAGCGGGCCGACGTACCCCTCGAGGTCGCCATCGAGCTCTGGCGACTCCTCGGGTTCCCCACCCAGGGAGACGACGAGGTCGCCTTCACGCCGCTCGACGTGGAGGCGCTGCGCGACGCCCGTTGGCTGATCGACCAGGGCATCCTCGGCGCCGAGCGGCAAGCCGCCCTCGTACGCACGTGGGGGCGCAGCTATGCCCGCCTCGCGGAGTGGCAGACCACGCTGCTGGCCGACATGGCCCTGGAGAGCGGGGCGGAGACCGCCGAGACCCTGGCCCAGCTCACCGAGGAGGTGCTGCCGCGCGTCGACGCCCTGCAGTCCTACGTGTGGCGCCGCCACCTGGTCAGCGCCGGCAGCCGGCTGCTCGCGGTCGAGGCGCCGGGGTCCCCGGTCTCCCGGCTGGCCGTGGTGTTCGTCGACATCGTCGGCTACACCTCACGCAGCAAGACCCTCTCCGAGGGCGACCTGGTGGAGTGGCTGGAGTACTTCGAGAGCGAGACGCTGGGGCTGGTCGTCGACCACGGCCTGCGGGTGATCAAGAACATCGGTGACGAGGTGCTGCTCGTCGCCGACGACGTGGTCTCCGCCGTCGAGATCGCCCTGCAGATGACCGCCCGCGGGCGCGACGACGACGACGCGTTCCCCTCCGTGCGGGCCGGGGTCGCGTACGGCGACGTGGTCAGCCGGCTCGGTGACGTCTTCGGCCCCACGGTCAACGTCGCGGCCCGGCTCACGTCCGTGGCCCGCCCGGGCACGGTGGTCGTCGACCGGGGGGCCTACGAGGCGCTGTCGGGTCGCACCCACGACGAGGCCGACGAGAGCCCCCACAGCGACTCCGGTGCGGCGCCGTACGCGTTCCGGCGGATGCGCCGGATGTCGGTGAAGGGCTACCCGCGGCTGCACGCGTGGGCGCTGCGACCCCAGGCCGACTGACCTCGGGTCAGCGGATCGTCACCTGCCGGTTGGCCAGGCCGGAGCGCGCGGACCGCTGCTCGCTGGTGAGGTCGGAGCTGTCGGCCAGGGCCTCGGCGAGGTCCAAGGCGTACGCCGCGGCGGGCTCCTCGAGCGCCTCGGCGCCGGTGCCGAGCGGCAGGTCCCAGACGGGGGCGAGCAGCCCGTGGGCACGGAACATGCCGACCAGGCGGGCGCCCGGGGCGATCACGTCCTGACCCGCGGAGTGCAGCCGCGCCAGCGCGTCGAGCAGCTGGCCCTCGGGCTCCGGCATCACCCAGCGCAGGTGCTCCTTGGTGCCGACGTCGGTCCAGTACGCCGCCTCGACCGACGTCAGCCGGGCGGTGGGGGTCGCGGACTGGTTGGCCTGCTCCAGCGCCGCCGCCGCGCCGTCGGCGTCGTCGACGTCACCCAGCCAGAAGTCGAAGCCCGTGTGGACGGTGACGTCGAGCGACGTACCCGACACCAGGTCCTGGAGGCGGGGGCCGGCCCCGGGTGACTCGGTGAGCCCGACGATGCCGGGCTCCGCGTCGAGCGCCTTGGTCAGGACGGCGCCGAGGTCGCGCGACGGGTCGCCGAAGTTGTGCTGGACCTGGAGGCCGAGCCACACCTGGCCGCTGTCGCGGACCATTGCGGGCGCGGCCATCGGGAGCAGGGTGCACAGCTGCACCAGGCGGTCGCCAGCAGCGGCGACGGTCAGCGGCGCGGTGGCCGCGGGCACCAGCTCGCGCATCGCGACGATGTCGCACTCGGACGGCAGGCCCTCGAAGGGACGCGCGACGTAGACGTCGTTGCCGCCCCCGGGGGCGCCGTGGCACGCCTTGTAGCGCTTGCCCGAACCGCAGGGGCAGGGCTGTCGCGGGGCGACCTCGCCGGCGGTGGTGTTCTCTCGTCTGATGCTGCGGTTGCGCTTGGCCATGGCGCTGAACCTAGCCGTCCAGCAACTCCAGGAGGTAAGCCGGGCGGTCGGTGATGACGGCCTTGGCCCCCAGGCTCTGGCACAGCTCGAGGTCGGCGGGGGTGTTGACGACCCACACATGGATGTCGTGACCGCTGCGGGCGATCCGCTGCGCGAAGCGCGGGTGCTCGCGCAGCTCGTCGATCCCGGGGCCCACGGCCCAGTGGTCGCCGATCACGCGGCGCAGCATCGACCAGCTCGCCGTGTGCTCGACGAGCTGCACCAGCTGCACCTCCGGCGCCAGCTTCTCCACCCGCTGCAGGGCCGTGAACGAGAAGCTCATCACCCGCACCGGCGCCCCGGCCCGGTCCCAGCCGAAGTCGCGCAGCATCTCGACCAGCCGCTTCTCCACCAGGCCGCCGTAGCGGGTGGGGTGCTTGGTCTCGATGGCCACCTCGACCGGGCGCTCGTAGTCGGCCACCGTCTCCAGTAGCTTGCGCAGCGTCAGCACCCGGTCGAGCTCCTCGTCCCGGTCGGGAGCCTCGTCGTCGAGCTCGGACCAGGGGTTCTTCCACGACGCGAAGTCGAGCTCCGACAGCTCCGCGAGGTCGAGGGTGGAGACCACGCCGCGACGGCTCGTCGTACGGCGCACGCTGCGGTCGTGCACGCACACGAGGTGCCCGTCGGCCGTGAGGCGCACGTCGCACTCCAGCGCTTGGGCCCCGGCGTCGAGCGCGGCCAGGTAGGCGCCGAGGGTGTGCTCGGCGTTCTCGTGACTCGCGCCCCGGTGGGCGACGACCTGCGGCCTCATGCGGACAGTCTGTCGTGTCGGGCCCGCAGGCGCCGGTCTGACAGGCCGGCCGGCTCGGCTCAGGCGTTCTCCCAGAGGCCGATCACGTTGCCCTCGGTGTCGAGGAAGTAGGCCGAGAAGCCCATCTCACCGACCGGCATCCGCTCGCTCGCGGGGGTCCCGCCCGCCGCCTCGATGCTGCGCAACGCCTCGTCGATGCTCGGCACGTCGATCACGATGTTGGGCCCCTTGCCCGGATAGTCCTCGCTGCGCGAGAACATGCCGCCGTTGATGAAGCCCGCCTCGCTGGCCCCGGTCTCGGGGTCGGTCGGACCGGTCGTCACCATCGTGTAGCCCATGTCGGGCATGGACATCAGCTGCCACCCGAACGTCTCGCCGTAGAACTTCCGCGCTCGGTCCCCGTCGTCGAACGGGATCTCGAAGTGCACCACCTTGCCGGACATGCCGCCTCCCTCGATCGCTCTTGGCCGTCCAGTGAACTGCGGCCCGAGTACGACGGTCAACGGGGGTCAGCCGTGAGCGCTGCCAGGCGGCGACCGAGGTAGCGCTGCTCCGGGACGCTGCGGGCGTAGCGGATGGCGAGGTCGTACGCCGTCGCCGCCGCTGTCGTGTCGCCGGCGAGCTCCAGCAGGTGGGCGTGCACGGCGTGGAGCCGGTGGTGGCGGGCAAGGGCGCCGTTCGTGAGCAGCGGAGCCAGCGTCCCCAGCCCGGCTTCCGGCCCGCGGGCCATGCCGACGGCGACCGCCCGGTTGAGGGTGACGGCCGGGCCGGGCGCGAGGTCGGAGAGCGTCGCGTAGAGCAGGCTGATCTGGGTCCAGTCGGTCTGCTCCGCGGTGGCGGCCTCGACGTGGAGGGAGGCGATGGCGGCCTGCACCTGGAACGGGCCCACGTGGCCGAGACGCAGGGCGTCATGGGTGAGCGCCAGTCCTTCGGCCGCTGCGGCGGTGTCCCACAGGGTCCGGTCCTGCTCGGCCAGGGGGACCAGGTCGCCCGCCGCGTCGACCCGGGCCGGGGCACGGGCCTGCGTGAGCAGCATCAGGGCCAGTGCGCCCGTCGCCTCGGCGTGGTCCGGGACCGCCTCGTGGACCAGTCGGGTCAGCCGGACGGCCTCGCCCGCCAGGCCCGGGTCGAGCAGGTCGGGCCCCGCCGTACGTGTGTAGCCCTCGTTGAACATCAGGTAGCAGGCGTCCAGCACCGCAGCCACCCTGGCCGGGAGCTCCTCGGCGGACGGCCACGTGAACGTCGCGCCGGCCTCCCGCAGCGTCGCGCGAGCCCGGGTGAGGCGCTGGGTCATGGTGCGGGCCGGGACGAGGTAGGCCGCCGAGATCTGCTCGACGGTGAGGCCACCGACCGACCGCAGGGCGAGAGCGACCTGAGAAGGGCGGCTGAGCGCCGGGTGACAGCACAGCAGCAGCATCTGGAGGGAGTCGTCGGACTCGCTGGTCGTGACGGCGGTCCCTGGCTCGTCCGCGCCGGCCGTCTCTGCCGCCTCGCGACGCCGGCGGGCCGAGTCGGACCGGACGCGGTCGATCAACCGCCGCGACGCGACCGTGATGAGCCAGGCCCGGGGGTCGTCGGGCAGGCCGGCGCTCGGCCACTGCTGGACGGCGGCCACCGCGGCCTCGGCCGCTGCGTCCTCACAGTCCGCGAGGTCTCCGTGGCGTCGGAGGAGTGCGGCGAGGACGTGCGGCGCCTCGCGCCGCCACACGTCCTCCATCTCGTTCATGCCCGCGTCGTCGTGGAGTCGTCGTAGTTCAGTCGTCGCCGCCGCCGGGCCACATGGTCGGCCTCAGCTCCACCGTCTCGCCCGGCCCCGAGAAGCTCGCTGCGATCTCCTCGGCCCGCTCGTGGCTCTCGACGTCGATCAGGAAGAAGCCGGCCAGGTGCTCCTTGCTCTCGGAGTAGGGGCCGTCGGT